>NZ_JAMAUK010000020.1:0-86759 GCF_023714395.1 Niallia sp. MER 6
GACTTAACTAAAACGAAAAGCTAAAAGAACAGCTTAAATCGATAGGATGTTGGAGCGCGCGAGAAGCAGTCGCAAGACTGTGCACGAGTGAGTGAAACAGCCGTACGATTTGGCTTCTGCAGCTGGATATGAATGATTACTCATTCTTTCTTCTTACAACATAATCTAGTTTTGAGGGAATAACTCTCAAAATACAAATAGTCTGGTGGCGATAGCGAGAAGGTCACACCCGTTCCCATACCGAACACGGAAGTTAAGCTTCTCAGCGCCGATGGTAGTTGGGGGCTCTCCCCCTGTGAGAGTAGGACGTCGCCAGGCACCTTAAAAAAGAGACAGCAGTCATTTTGACTGCTGTCTCTTTTTTTATTTTGTTTCTTTCAAGTATCGGTTCCTTTGTAATTTGTTTAAAGAAAACGCTTGCAAGATATTAGAAACTAGTTTATCATTTCCTTATCGAAACGTTTCGATAAATCAGATTAGGAGGAATCAATGATGGGCTTGAAAAAGAAGTGGTTTATTTTCGGCATTACAGCTTTACTGGCACTTGGTTTAATGGCAGGTTGTTCACAGAAAAGCAGTTCAAGTGATTCTGATGTATTAACAGTCTGGGGTATGGGAGATGAGGTAAAGCAGCTTCCAAAAATGGCAGAGGAATTTACGAAGGAAACTGGGATTGAGGTTAAAATACAGTCGATTCCGTGGGCGAGTGCTCATGATAAGCTGTTAACGGCAGTCGCCTCTAAAAAAGGACCGGATGTACTGCAAATGGGCATAACATGGATGCCTGAGTTTCAGGCAGCGGGAGCTCTTGCTGATATGGGGGAATTCTTGGATAAATATCCGAATTTAAAACCAGACAACTTCTTTGAAGGTTCTGTTGAAACAACTCTTTTCGATAATAAATATTATGGTATTCCTTGGGCTGCGGAAACCCGTGTCCTTTTCTACCGTACGGATATTCTTGAATCCGTTGGATATAAAAAAGCACCACAGACTTGGGAAGAGCTTAAGATTGCTGCTAAAAAGTTATCTGAACGCGGTGAAAACATGTACGGACTTAATGTAGATGCAAAGGAACAAACCTTGGCATTTATGTTTGCAAGACAGAATGGATCTGCTTTGTTGTCTGAAGGGAAACCACAGTTTAATGAACAAGCGTTTAAAGACGCAGTTTCTTATTTAAATGATTTTATTCAAAAGGGTTATGCTCCAAAGCAGGATTTAGGTATGGATGTCTCCCAAACATTTTCAGGTGATGCCATTGTTCCGATGTTTATAAGTGGGCCATGGATGGTCAAGGCAGTGAACGATACAGTTGAAGGTATTGAGGGGAAATGGGCAACCGCGGTTCTTCCAACTGGCGCGGATAATAATCTGTCTAGTTTGGGCGGTTCGAATCTGACCATTTTTGAACACTCCAGTAAAAAGGATGAAGCAGCTCAGTTTATTGATTTCATGATGAAAAAGGAAAATCAGCTGAAATGGCTGGGACTGACTAATGCTATGCCAACAGTGAAATCAGCCTGGGAGGATGATAGATTAGCAAAAGATCCATTATATGAAGTTTTCGGTCAACAAATGGAGGCTTCCCGCTCGATGCCTTTAATACCTGAGTTTGAGGAAATCGCCCAAAATTACTTAAAGCATTTTGAACAAATCTATTTAGGTGGAAATAATGTTGAGAAGGAAATGGAAGCCTTTAATAGAGAGACAGAGGAATTGTTAAATAAGTAATAGATGAGTGAGGGTAGCTTAAACGGGAAGTTTACTCAGCAAGCATTTATTAGCAGCAGTTTAACATACCCTCCTTCATTTACAAAAGGGAGTGCTAGTTATGCGGAATTTTGTTAATAAAAGGGCGCCTTATTTATTCATTTCCCCTGCCTTAATTTTATTAATGATGTTTTCTTTAATACCTATTGTCGTAGCTTTTGTAATCAGTTTTACAGATATTAGCTTAATAGGCTTGGCAGATTGGTCACAAATTAACTTTGTTGGTATTGATAATTATATAGATATTATGACAGATCCTCTCTTTTTAAAATCTATTGGTAATACGTTATTTTATGTCATTATTGGTGTTCCGCTGGTGATTATATGTTCCTTAGGAATAGCTGTATTAATCAACTTTGGCGAGAGTAGAGTCTTTCAATTTTTTCGGCTGATTTTTTATACTCCATCCATTACAAATGTTGTTGCCGTAGCTGTTGTATGGAGCTACTTATATAACCCCAGCTTTGGTTTTCTTAATTATTTATTATCATTGGCAGATATCCCCCCAGTTCCGTGGCTTCAGCATCCAGTTGTTGCTAAAATTTCACTAATAATTTTAGCCCTTTGGCGTGCAATTGGAACAAATATGATCATATTTTTGGCTGCTCTTCAAGGCATTCCAAAAGAGTATTATGAAGCTGCTTCTTTAGATGGAGCTAACAAACGGCAGCAGCTGATTAAAATTACTGTGCCTATGCTGAAATTTGCAATCTTCTTTGTGACAGTCACGACGATGATAGGCTGGCTCCAGTTTTTTGAGGAACCGTTTATTATGACGAATGGGGGACCTCTGGACAGTACTACTTCTGTATCTTTATTTATCTATCGCAATGGCTTTCAATTTAGTAAATTCGGCTATGCAGCAGCAGGATCTTTCCTATTATTTATAGCGATAATAATTGTCACCTTGATTCAATTCCGTATGCAAAAAGTTAAGACGGAGGATTAAATAGAGGAGGGATAAAATGAATACAGCACATAAAAAGACAAAAGCTAGCAAATGGGTTGTTGCCATCATCCTTACTGCAGGCGGTATGCTTATGGTGCTTCCTTTCATTTGGATGTTGTTATCCTCATTAAAAACAGACACAGAAATCATGCAGTTTCCACCAACGATTTTACCGCAAGATCCCACTATGGATAACTTTAAAGAACTATTCTCTGCTTTTAACTTCTTTGTTTATTTTAAGAACACAATGATTATCGTTCTTTGTTCATTTGGAGGACTTTTTCTTAATGCGATGGCAGGCTACGGTTTTGCTAAATACAAATTTAAAGGAAAAAACTTTCTTTTCTATTTAGTGCTTGCAACGATGATGATTCCTGGACAAGTCACGATGATTCCGGTGTATTTAATCTTGAATGCGATGGGATTAACGAATACAATGGCGGGAATAGTCCTTCCTGGCTTAGTAGGTGCATTTGGCATATTTCTGTTTCGGCAGTTTATGTCTACAATATCAAATGAAATGTTTGAAGCTGCAAGGCTGGACGGTGCTAGTGAATGGAAAATCTTTTGGAGTATAGTTCTTCCTGTTTCGCGCCCTGTTCTAGCAGTACAAGGCATACTGACTTTCATTGGAGCCTGGAATTCGTTCTTATGGCCGTTAATTGTCGCCAATGATGAAAAATATTATACACTATCTGTCGGGCTACAGCTGTTAAAAGGGCAATATGCAAGCAATTATGCCTTACAAATGGCTGGTTCAACCTTCATGATTATTCCCATTATTATCGTATTTTTAGTTTTTCAGAAGTATATTTTGCAAGGCTTCAATGTTTCTGGAATGAAGTAATAATAATAAATAATATGAAAAAGGCTTAAAAGGAGATTTTCCTTTTAAGCCTTTTCTATTTTAAATACTCATACATATAAATAGGAAGAGATTTGTTTACAATTAAAAATTAAGGTAATTATAAAAAGAAACGCACAATTAAATGCTGAAAAAAGGGTGATGGATTAATGCTGGAAAACAGTGTTACAATGGTCGTAATCATATTAGTCATTAATATTGTATATGTGTCATTTTTTACAATCAGGATGATATTGACTTTAAAAGGGCAAAGATATTTGGCGGCTTTTCTCAGCATGATAGAAGTAGTTATTTATGTCATCGGCCTCGGGCTGGTATTAGATAATCTTGATCAGATTCAAAATCTAGTGGCTTATGCTGTAGGTTATGGAATTGGTGTTATCGTAGGCATGAAAATAGAAGAGAAGCTTGCGTTAGGATACATAACAGTTAATGTTATTACGAAAGAATATGATAGAGATTTACCTAAGGCCTTACGGGAAAAGGGTTATGGAGTTACGAGCTGGGCTGCACATGGCTTAGAAGGAGACAGAATGGCTCTGCAAATACTGTCGCCGAGAAAATATGAGCTGCGCCTCTATGATACAATAAAGAACTTAGACCCAAAGGCGTTTATTATTGCATATGAGCCAAAGACAATCTACGGCGGCTTTTGGGTAAAGAGCGTAAAGAAAGGAAAGTTATTTAATGGGCAAAAAGATGAAGTTTGAAGTACAAGAAAATGAAACGATCGATCAGTGTTTAGATCGGATAAAGAGTGAAGGCTACACTCCTGTAAAAAGATTGGAAAAACCGATTTTTAAAGAAAATGTAGTAAATGGACAGAAATCTTATGAACCTGTAGCCAGCCAAATAGTGTTTGAGGCGGTTAAGCTGGAAGGGTAAATCACGAACAATAAATATGATATTAGTATAATTGTTCGATTTTTATGTTGACAACGGGTGAAAATGCTTGTTAATATGGTATTGTGTTAATAAATAATATAAATGACAAACTAAATTTTAATAGCCCTCATATATAATGGGAATATGGCCCATAAGTTTCTACCTGGCTGCCGAGAACTGCCGGACTATGAGGGAAAGCAATAGAACGCCAGCAGAAGGGATTGGTATTTTTCCAGTCTTTTCAGGTTATTTGAGCTCTGGACGGATGCTTTCTCTCTATGTAGTAGAAACATCTGGGCAGGGCTTTTTATATGTAATAATTCAGGAGGAGAAATATGACTGCTCAAATTGGCGTTATTATGGGAAGCAAATCAGATTGGGAGACAATGAAGCATGCTTGTGACATCTTGGATATGCTGGAAGTGAGTTATGAAAAGAAGGTTGTATCTGCACATCGCACCCCTGATTTAATGTTTGAATATGCCGAGAGTGCTAGAAGCCGGGGACTGCGTGCTATTATTGCAGGTGCTGGCGGTGCCGCTCACTTACCAGGGATGGTTGCAGCAAAAACGACATTGCCTGTGATTGGAGTTCCGGTCCAATCAAGAGCGCTTAACGGGCTTGACTCTCTGTTATCAATTGTGCAGATGCCAGGCGGTGTTCCTGTTGCTACAGTGGCAATTGGTAAGGCTGGTGCGACTAATGCAGGCTTGCTGGCTGCCCAAATAATAGCTGCCTTTGAACCAGAATTAGCTGAAAGAATTTCCTCTATGAGAGAGAAAACTAAAACCGAGGTTATAGAAAGTAGTGATGAACTTGTCTAACTCAGTGATTCTTCCAGGTCAAACTATTGGTATAATTGGTGGTGGGCAATTAGGCAGAATGATGGCATTGGCTGCAAAAGCGCAAGGGTATCGAATTGCTGTGTTGGATCCAACAGAGGACTCACCATGCGGTCAAGTGGCTGATTATAAGATTGTGGCTGCATATAACAGTATGGAAGGCATTAAACAGCTGGCGCAGGTGAGTGATGTTATCACATATGAATTTGAGAATATTGATGCAGAAGGATTGGAATGGCTGCAAACACATGCATATGTACCGCAGGGATCTTCCGTCCTGGAAATAACGCAGGACCGAATTAGCGAAAAATTAGCCATTCAAAAAGCCGGCGTTAAGGTTGCTCCATTCGAGGTAATCGAGGAGCCTGCAGACTTAAAAAAGGCACTGGAAACGATAGGTATTCCGGCTGTTTTGAAAACAGCAAGAGGCGGTTATGACGGTAAAGGTCAATTTGTAATCACTTCAAGCGCTGAAGTACAGGAAGCAGAGAAGCTGCTGACGCAAGGCATATGTGTTCTGGAAAAATGGATTCCTTTTGAAAAAGAAATCTCTGTTATTGTGACAAGAGGCACTAATGGAGAATCAACTGTCTTTCCAGTGAGTGAAAACATCCATATTAACAATATACTTCACCAATCAATTGTGCCTGCCAGAATAAGCGACCATGCAAAAGAGGCTGCGATTCAAAAGGCAGGAATTATCGCTGAACACCTGCAGCTAGTCGGCACATTGGCAGTGGAAATGTTCTTAAGCAAGGGTGACGATATATATATCAATGAATTGGCGCCAAGACCGCATAACTCAGGACACTATACGATAGAGGCATGTGAAACATCACAATTTGAGCAGCATATTCGAGCAGTTTGTGGAATGCCGCTGGGAAGCACGAAGTTATTGAGACCAGCAGTAATGGTTAATATATTAGGTGAACATCAAGCTCCTATTATCAACGTACTTCCAGAACTGCAAGACTGGAAAGTCCACCTTTACGGAAAGCTAGAACCAAAGGAAAAGCGCAAGATGGGACATGCGACGTTGCTGCGTTCGTCTGTTGAAATTGCCCTTGATGAAATAGACAGGTCCAGTATTTGGAGCCTGCAAACAGAAAAAATCGGAGGATAAGATATGATTGATCGTTATACGAGACCAGAAATGGGAAATATTTGGACTGAGCAAAATCGTTTTCAAGCATGGCTGGAGGTTGAAATCCTTGCATGTGAAGCATGGGTGAAGCTAGGTGAAATACCTGAAGAGGATGTTAAGAAAATCCGCGAAAACGCGTCCTTTGACATTGCACGAATTCAAGAAATTGAGCAGGATACACGTCATGATGTTGTTGCGTTCACAAGAGCTGTTTCCGAAACATTGGGAGAAGAGCGCAAATGGGTTCATTACGGATTAACATCAACTGACGTAGTGGATACAGCATTATCTTACTTAATCAGACAAGCAAATGAAATTATTTTAAAGGACTTGGAGAACTTTATTGAAGTCTTGAAAAATAAAGCAATTGAACATAAATACACAGTCATGATGGGCCGTACACATGGTGTCCATGCAGAACCGACAACATTTGGGTTGAAGCTGGCATTATGGCATGAGGAAATGAAGCGCAATCTAGAACGCTTTAAAGCTGCAGCAGCAGGTGTAGAGTTTGGAAAGATTTCAGGAGCAGTTGGAACATATGCCAATATCGATCCATTTGTGGAGCAATACGTATGTGAGCAGTTAGGTTTGCAACCAGCACCGATTTCCACACAAACATTACAGCGTGACCGTCATGCAGACTATATGGGGACAATCGCTCTCATTGCAACATCAATCGAAAAGTTTGCTGTTGAAATCCGCGGACTGCAAAAGAGTGAAACTAGAGAAGTGGAAGAATTCTTTGCTAAAGGGCAAAAAGGTTCTTCAGCAATGCCGCATAAGCGTAATCCGATTGGTTCAGAAAATATGGCAGGTCTTGCTCGTGTTATCCGCGGCTATATGATGACTGCTTATGAAAATGTTCCGCTATGGCATGAAAGAGATATCTCTCACTCTTCAGCTGAACGAATTATCATTCCAGATGCAACAATTGCTATCAACTATATGTTAAACAGATTCAGCAATATTGTTAAGAACTTAACTGTATTCCCAGAGAACATGAAACGCAACATGGATCGCACATTAGGATTGATCTATTCGCAACGAGTACTATTAGCCTTGATCGATAAAGGACTTACAAGAGAAGAGGCTTACGATACAGTTCAGCCGAGAGCAATGGAATCTTGGGAAAAGCAAGTTCCTTTCCGTGAACTAGTAGACAATGACCCAACTATCTCATCTAAGCTGACTAAAGAAGAAATTGATGATTGCTTTGATTACCATTTCCATATCAAGCATGTTGATACTATCTTTAACAGATTGGGACTTTAATAAATTTGGCATAAAAGCACCGTGGGGCGCTTTTATGCCGAATACCCTAATTTAGCAAGTTAATCTTACATTCGTTTTATCCCTAATTTTTTTGATAAGGAGACTCTTCAAATGGAAAAGAGAGCTTTATTGTACGAAGGAAAGGCAAAAAGAGTTTATGGAACGTCTGATGAAAATATCGTCTGGCTTGAATATAAAGATTCTGCAACAGCATTTAACGGTGAAAAGAAGGCAGATATCACAGGTAAGGGCCGTTTAAATAACGAGATTACGAGCTTGCTATTTTTAAAGCTAAAAGACATGGGCATAGAATCCCACTTTATCGAAAAACTGTCAGAAACAGAACAGCTAGTGAAGAAGGTTTCCATCATTCCATTAGAAGTTGTTGTTAGGAATTTAGCTGCTGGGAGCTTTTCAAAAAGATTAGGAATAGAAGAGGGGCAGCCATTATCAAAGCCTCTTGTTGAATTTTATTATAAAGATGACTCTCTAGGAGATCCGATTATGACGGAGGATCATATAGAAGAGCTAAAGCTTGCGACAGAAAAAGAAGTTGCAATATTGAAAAAAAACGCTCTTGAAGTGAATAAAGCATTAAGTGCTTTCTTTGCAGAGTTAGGCATCCGTCTTATCGATTTTAAGCTTGAGTTCGGCAAGGACAGCAATGGAGAAATAATGCTAGCTGATGAGGTTTCTCCTGATACATGCCGTTTATGGGATATAAAAACAAACGCGAAATTAGATAAGGATGTATTTCGTCGCGATTTAGGAAATTTGACAGAAGCATATGAGAATATTCTAGCTAGATTAGGGGGAAAACAGCATGTTTAAAGTTAAAGTATATATCACATTAAGAGAGAGTGTTTTAGATCCACAAGGAAATGCAGTGAAAGGGTCTCTTCATTCCCTTAACTATCAAGAAGTAAATGATGTACGCATCGGGAAGTATTTAGAGCTTACTCTAGAAAAATCGGATAGAAATGTAGATGAGCTTGTAAAGGAAATGTGTGAAAAATTGTTGGCAAACACTGTAATTGAAGATTACACATATGAGGTTGAGGAGGTTGTTGCACAGTGAAATTCGCGGTAGTCGTATTTCCAGGGTCCAATTGTGATGTCGATATGTTGCACGCAATAACGGATGAATTGGGAGAAGAAGCAGAATACGTATGGCATGACGCAGATAGCTTGGAAGGTTATGACGGAATTTTACTGCCAGGCGGATTCTCATACGGTGACTATCTTCGCACCGGCGCCATTGCAAGATTCAGCAATGTCATGAAGGAAGTTGTAAAAGCAGCCGAAGCGGGCAAACCAGTATTGGGTGTCTGCAATGGATTCCAAATTTTACTGGAGGCTGGACTTTTGCCAGGAGCAATGAGACGGAACGATCAGCTTAAGTTCATCTGCCGTCCTGTTGAACTGAAGGTCGAAAACAACAGCACAATGTTCTCCAATGCATATAAAGAGCAGGAAGTCATCTCTGTTCCTATCGCCCATGGAGAAGGAAACTACTATTGTGATGAAAAAACGTTAGCTAGATTACAAGAAAACAAGCAAATTGTATTCACATATAATGGCGAAAATCCAAATGGAAGCCTAGAAAATATTGCAGGAATCACTAATGAAAAAGGAAATGTCCTTGGCATGATGCCGCATCCAGAAAGAGCAGTTGATGAGCTGTTAGGCGGAGCGGATGGCCTAAAGATTTTCCAATCAATCGTTAAACAGTGGAGGGAAGCAAATGTCGTTAATGCTTGAGCCAAGTCCAGAACAAATTAAGTCAGAGGAAATTTACAAACAAATGGGTGTTACGGACGAAGAATTCGCTATGGTCGAAAAGATTCTTGGCCGCAAGCCTAACTACACAGAAATTGGACTGTTTTCAGTTATGTGGTCTGAGCATTGCAGCTACAAAAACTCTAAACCAGTGTTAAGAAAATTCCCGACATCTGGTCCGCAAGTGCTTCAAGGTCCTGGTGAAGGTGCAGGGATTGTGGATATTGGGGATGGGCAAGCAGTGGCCTTCAAAATTGAAAGCCATAACCATCCGTCTGCAATCGAGCCGTATCAAGGAGCTGCAACTGGAGTGGGCGGCATTATCCGCGACGTTTTCTCCATGGGAGCAAGACCGATTGCTATTCTGAACTCTCTTCGTTTTGGCGAATTGGATAATGCTCGTACAAAGTATCTTTTTGAAGAAGTTGTTGCAGGGATTGCAGGTTACGGAAACTGTATCGGTATTCCGACAGTGGGGGGAGAAATTGCCTTTGATTCATCCTATGCAGGCAACCCGCTTGTAAATGCGATGTGTGTTGGTTTAATTAACCATGAAGACATTAAAAAAGGCCAGGCACATGGAGTTGGCAACACGGTAATGTACGTAGGAGCAAAGACAGGCCGTGATGGTATTCATGGGGCAACATTCGCATCAGAAGAGCTGACAGAGAATTCAGATGAAAAGCGTCCGGCAGTTCAAGTTGGCGACCCGTTCATGGAGAAACTTTTACTTGAGGCATGCTTGGAACTGATCAAATCAGATGCTCTAGTCGGTATTCAGGATATGGGTGCAGCAGGACTTGCGAGCTCAAGTGCAGAGATGGCAAGCAAAGCTGGATCTGGAATTGAAATGAATCTTGATTTAGTGCCGCAGCGTGAAGTGGGCATGACAGCTTATGAAATGATGCTGTCAGAATCTCAAGAACGTATGCTGATTGTTGTTAAAAAAGGCAGAGAGCAAGAGATTAAGGATCTATTCGATAAATATGATTTGGAAGCAGTTGCTATCGGTGTTGTTACAGATGATAAAATGCTGCGACTTCTTCATAAAGGGGAAGTAGTTGCGAACGTACCAGCTGATGCTTTGGCTGAGGATGCTCCTGTTTACCAAAAACCTTCTGCAGAACCGCAATATTTCCGTGATTTCCAAGCAATGGAGAACACAATCCCTGCAGTTGATAATTATGGAGAAGCACTTGCTAATCTTCTTAAACAGCCGACAATCGCTTCAAAGGAATGGGTTTATAACCAATATGACTATATGGTTCGCACAAGTACAGTAGTTGCACCAGGATCAGATGCTGCTGTTGTCCGTATTCGCGGAACGAAAAAAGCGTTAGCGATGACGACTGACTGTAATGCGCGTTATCTTTACCTAGATCCAGAAACAGGCGGGAAAATTGCTGTTGCAGAGGCTGCTCGCAATATCGTCTGCTCAGGGGCAGAGCCATTGGCAATTACAGACAACTTAAACTTTGGTAACCCTGAAAAGCCAGAAATATTCTGGCAGATTGAAAAAGCTGCTGACGGTATAAGTGAAGCATGCTTAGCACTTAATGCACCGGTTATTGGCGGTAACGTGTCCCTATACAATGAAACAAACGGAACAGCAATCTATCCGACACCAGTAATCGGAATGGTTGGTCTGATTAAAGATACAAATGATATAACAACACAAAGCTTTAAAGCAAGCGGAGATCTTATTTATCTTCTTGGTGAAACGAAGGATGAATTCGGAGGAAGCGAACTTCAAAAGATGCTTGAAGGCTCCATTTCAGGAAAATCACCTGAATTAGACTTAGAAGTAGAAAAGAGCCATCAAGCTGCAGTGCTTGCTGCTATCAGAGCAGGGGTTGTTGAATCTGCTCATGATCTAGCTGAAGGCGGCTTAGCAGTTGCAGCTGCAGAAAGCTTGTTTGGACCGAACGGTTTGGGTGCGAAGCTTGATTTGGAAGGCAACCCTGTTTCTGCTCTATTCAGTGAATCTCAATCACGTTTCTTGCTTTCTGTTAAACCAGATAACAAAGAAGAATTCGAAAAGCTAGTTCCTGCAACATTGATTGGAAAAGTAACAGACGACAATATTCTTGCTGTTAGCCAAGGGGAAAATATCCTAATTAAGGAACAGGTGGAAGTGTTAGAAGCCGCCTGGAGAGGAGCTATTCCATGCTTGCTGAAATAAGAGGGTTAAATGAAGAATGCGGAGTCTTTGGTGTTTGGGGCCATAACGATGCTGCGCAGCTTGCTTATTACGGGCTTCACAGCCTGCAGCACAGGGGACAAGAAGGTACAGGAATTGTTACAACAGACGGGAAACAGCTAAAAGGCATTAAAGGGGAAGGACTTGTTGCAGAGGTCTTCACACAGGATGCCATGAAGGAATTGACAGGAAAAGCTGCAATCGGTCATGTTCGTTATGCAACAGCAGGAGGTGGGGGCTATGAAAATGTCCAGCCCCTTCTGTTTCATTTCCAAAGCGGAAGCATGGCACTTGCTCATAATGGAAATCTTGTTAATGCTAATGCGCTCAAAAGCCAATTGGAAGCGCAAGGCAGCATCTTTCAGACTAGCTCTGATACAGAGGTACTTGCTCACTTAATTAGAAGAGGCGGTTTTTCTGCTTTTAATGAAAGAGTGAAAAATGCTTTGACAATGATTAAAGGGGCATATGCTTTCTTAATCTTGACAGAGACAGAGCTGATGGTTGCTCTAGATCCAAATGGTATGAGACCACTTTCTTTAGGAAAACTGGGGGATGCTTATGTTGTTGCCTCAGAAACATGTGCATTTGATGTTGTCGGTGCAGAATTTATCCGCGATGTCCTGCCGGGAGAGCTTTTGATTATTGACGATAATGGTTTCCGTTCTGAGATGTTCTCAGTGGCTTCCAATATTGCAATGTGTACGATGGAGTATGTGTATTTCTCAAGACCAGACAGCAATATCAATGGTATCAATGTTCATACTGCCAGAAAAAACTTAGGGAAAAGACTTGCTTTTGAAGCGCCAATTGAAGCAGATGTCGTAACAGGCGTTCCTGACTCAAGTATTTCTGCAGCAATTGGCTATGCAGAGGAAACAGGCATACCTTACGAGTTAGGCTTAATTAAGAACCGATATGTAGGACGCACCTTCATTCAGCCATCCCAATCATTGCGTGAACAAGGGGTAAAAATGAAGCTTTCAGCAGTCCGTGGTGTCGTTGAAGGCAAACGTGTCATCATGGTGGACGATTCTATCGTTAGAGGAACAACAAGCAGAAGAATCGTGTCCATGCTTCGTGAGGCTGGTGCAACAGAAGTGCATGTATTAATCAGTTCACCACCTATTAAAAACCCGTGTTTTTACGGAATCGATACATCTACAAAAGAAGAGCTGATTGCATCGAGATACTCGGTTGATGAGCTTCGGGAAATCATTGGTGCTGACTCTCTCATTTTCTTGAGCACAGAAGGAATGGTAGAAGCAATCGGCAGAAATGAAGAAGGGGAGAATAGAGGTTCCTGCTTAGCTTGCTTTACAGGCAAATATCCGACAGAAATCTATCCTTCTGCACTTCAATCATATGAAAAGGTGTAAAAGTAAACAGAAGTGAAAAGCGGCATATGGGTGTGTCGCTTTTCCATTGAAATGCACATAAGAGATGTCTTTGAATAGTAGGAGGATACGTATGGCTGAAAGCTACAAACAAGCAGGAGTTAATATCGAGGCAGGCTATGAAGCAGTTTCGAGAATGAAGAAGCATGTAAATAAAACATTCAGACCTGGTGTAATGGGAGGTCTTGGCGGTTTCGGAGGCATGTTCGATCTGTCAGTATTAAACCTGAAAAATCCAGTGCTGGTTTCTGGAACAGATGGGGTAGGTACAAAGCTGATGCTTGCATTTATGCTTGATAAGCATGATACAATCGGCGTAGATGCTGTGGCAATGTGTGTAAATGATATTGTCGTACAAGGAGCAGAACCTATTTACTTCCTTGATTATATTGCGTGCGGCAAAGCAGAGCCTGCAAAGATTGAAGCTATTGTAAAAGGGATTGCAGATGGCTGTGAACAAGCTGGCTGCGCATTAGTCGGCGGGGAAACTGCTGAAATGCCAGGGATGTACAGCGAAGAGGAATATGACCTTGCTGGATTTGCTGTTGGTGCTTGTGAGAAAGAACGTGTCATTACAGGGGAAAATATTAAGGCTGGAGATGTTCTGATTGGTTTGGCTTCAAGCGGAATTCACAGCAATGGCTATTCTCTTGTCCGCAAGCTTTTCTTTGAAAAAGCTAATATGTCTTTATCTGATTATGTAGACGAATTAGGCTGTACGCTTGGAGAAGAATTAATCAAGCCGACGAAAATCTATGTAAAATCAGTTCTGTCTGCTCTTCAAAAGTTCGAGATTAAGGGATTATCCCATATAACAGGCGGAGGTTTCATTGAAAATATTCCTCGCATGCTTCCAGAAGGATTAGGGATCGAACTTGAAGAAACTAATTGGGAAGTGCCTCCTGTTTTTAAGCTGATGGAAAAAATAGGAGATTTACAGCGCAAGGAAATGTATAATATTTTTAACATGGGCACAGGAATGGTTCTTGCTGTGGACAGCGATGCGGAGCAAGATGTTCTAAAGCATTTTCAGGCAATCGGCGAAAAGGCATATACAATCGGCAAGGTAACAGATGATGGGGAAATCAACATCATTCTGAAACAATAACGGAGGAACAGACATGAAAAATATTGCTGTTTTTGCGTCAGGCAGCGGCTCCAATTTCCAAGCACTTGTAGATGCTGCAGAAAAAAATGAGCTGCAGGCGTCTATTAAATTACTAGTCTGTGACAAACCTAAGGCGTATGTTGTAGAAAGAGCTGCGAACCACAATGTTGATGTGTTTACATTCACAGCCAAAGATTATCCTTCAAAGGCGGAATATGAACAAGATATACTTCGGAAACTAAAAGATTACGAGATAGAGTGGATTATCCTTGCAGGTTATATGCGTTTGATTGGAGATACACTGCTTCAGGAATTCCCTGGTAAGATAATAAATATCCACCCGTCCTTGCTTCCTAATTTTCCTGGCAAAGATGCTGTCGGCCAAGCGCTTGCAGCAGGTGCAAAGGAAACAGGGGTAACGGTTCACTATGTGGATGAAGGAATGGATACAGGACCGATTATTGCTCAAGAGGCCGTCGGTATTATAGAAGGAGAAACGAATGAAAGCCTTCAAGCGAAAATCCAAAGCATCGAGCATGGACTGTATCCGAAGGTAGTTCAATCATTAGTCCTTTCCAATTGAGTAATTGCAGCAATAGACTACTATATGAAACAGGGGGAAATAAAGGAAATGAAAAAGCGTGCATTAATAAGTGTTTCAGATAAAACAGGAATTACAAGCTTTGCAAAAGAGCTTCATGAATTAGGATTCGAGCTGATTTCTACAGGTGGAACAAAAAAGGCCATTCAAGAGAGCGGCATCCCAGTACTTAGTGTCAGTGACGTAACTGGATTTCCGGAAATCCTGGAAGGCAGGGTAAAAACTTTAAATCCGTATATTCATGGCGGTCTTTTGGCGAAATTTGACGAACCTGGACACCAAGCACAGCTTGAGGAGCATAAAATTCAGCCAATCCAGCTAGTTTGTGTGAATCTTTATCCTTTCCAAGCAACAATTGCGAAGGAAGACGTAACAGTGGAGGATGCCATTGAAAATATTGATATCGGCGGTCCAACAATGCTTCGCGCTTCTGCAAAAAACCATCAATATGTAACAGTTGTAGTGGACCCAAGTGATTATACAACGGTTGTCGATGAACTAAAGCAAGATGGAGAAGTGAAGTTTGAAACAAGAAGAAAGCTTGCTGCTAAAGTGTTCCGTCACACTGCTGCTTACGATTCCATGATTTCTCAATACATGAGCGATCTTTCAGGTGAAGAAAACCCTGAATCATTGACTGTCACATATGAACTGAAGCAATCTTTAAGATATGGAGAAAACCCGCATCAAAATGCAGCGTTTTACCGTAAGCCTTTAGGTTCTGCATTTTCTATTGCGAATGCAACACAGCTGCATGGCAAGGAGCTTTCTTACAATAATATCAATGATGCAGATGCTGCAATTCAAATCGTCAAAGAATTCACAGAACCAGCAGCTGTTGCAATTAAGCATAGCAACCCATGCGGAGTTGGAACAGGCGAGGATATTTTCACTGCGTACACAAGAGCATTTGAGGCAGATCCTGTTTCTATTTTCGGAGGAATTGTCGCATTGAACAGAGAGGTTGACGCTGCAACAGCTCAGAAGCTGCATGAAATCTTTTTAGAAATCGTCATTGCGCCATCTTATTCAGAAGAGGCTTTAGAGATTCTTAAAGGGAAGAAAAACATTCGTCTGTTAACTATTCCATTCTCTGCAGGCAACAAGAAGGAAATGAAATTTACGACAATTGAAGGCGGCTTGCTTGTTCAAGATTTCGACCATTTTACATTGGATGATGCAACAATCACTATCCCAACTGACAAAAAGCCGACAGATGAAGAATGGGAAGCACTGAAGTTTGGCTGGAAGGTTGTTAAGCATGTGAAATCGAATGCGATTGTCGTTAATAATCAGGAAATGACTTTAGGAGTAGGTGCAGGTCAAATGAACCGTGTTGGTTCAGCAAAGATTGCCTTGGAACAGGCTGGAGAAAAGGCAGTTGGAGCAGTATTGGCTTCCGATGCGTTCTTCCCAATGGATGATACAGTCGAAGCAGCAGCAAAAGCTGGAGTCACTGCAATCATTCAAACAGGCGGCAGTATCAGAGATGAAGATTCCATCAAGAAAGCAAACGAGTATGGAATTGCCATGGTATTGACAGGAGTAAGGCACTTTAAACACTAAAAGCTTTGATGGAGGATGGAAATGATGAAGGTACTCGTAATCGGCCGTGGTGGAAGAGAGCATACGATTTGCACAAAAATTAAAGAAAGCAAATTAGTTGAAACTATCTTTGTAGCACCAGGCAATGTAGGAATGACAGATGTTGCCGAACGCGTTTCAATTGAAGAGACAGAAGTAGATAAGCTTGTTGAATTTGCTCTAGATAATAAAGTGGACCTGACGGTAGTAGGACCTGAAGTTCCTTTGCTGTTAGGTGTTGTTGATAAATTGGAGGCTGCTGGGCTGAAGGTTTTCGGACCAAGGCAAAAAGCAGCAGAAATTGAAGGCAGTAAATCCTTTGCGAAGGATTTAATGAAGAAATATGAGATCCCGACAGGAAAGTATGAAACATTTTCTGATTATGAGCAAGCTAAAGCATATATATTAGAGCATGGGGCGCCGATTGTTATTAAGGCAGACGGCCTTGCAGCAGGCAAGGGTGTAACAGTTGCAATGACATTGGAAGAAGCTTTGGCAAGCATTGAAGAAATGCTTGTCGGTGCGAAATTCGGTGATGCATCTGCGACTGTTGTTATTGAAGAATTCCTGGCTGGTGAGGAGTTTTCCTTAATGTCCTTCGTCAATGGGGACACAGTCATTCCATTAGAGATTGCTCAAGACCATAAACGAGCATATGATGGTGATCAAGGACCGAATACTGGCGGCATGGGAGCTTATTCTCCTGTTCCTCATATCGATGAGAAAATCGTGCAGACTGCCATTGAAACAATCGTTAAGCCGACTGCACAGGCAATGATTACAGAAGACAGATCGTTTACGGGAATCTTATATGCCGGTCTTATTGCTACAGAAGAAGGCCCGAAAGTGATTGAATTTAATGCTCGCCTCGGCGATCCAGAAACACAGGTTGTTTTGCCTAGGATGAAATCTGATTTAGTTGAAGTGCTGCTTGCTATCCTTGAAGGAGAGACTCCTGTTATTGAGTGGCACGATGAGGATATGCTTGGTGTTGTCGTTGCAGCGAAAGGATATCCAGAAAGCTATGGAAAAGGTGCTGTCATCAAAGGTTTAAACACGATGGAGGATGTATCTATTTTCCACGCTGGCACAAGTTTGGACGAAGACGGTAACTTTACAGTGGACGGCGGCAGAGTACTGCTTGTTGCTGCTAAGAGCAAAACAATTAAGGCTGCCCAAGACAAGGTATATAAAGAGTTAGAAAAGCTGGAAAGCGATGGAGTTTTCTACAGAAAAGACATCGGCTTTAAAGCAATTAAATAATATGAAAAAAGATCCCAGTTGGGATCTTTTTTTGTTAGGCTAGTTCAATACCGCCTGTAATTCCATATACTTGTGCTGTTACGTAGCTTGATTCCTCAGATGCAAGGAACACATATACGGAAGACAATTCAACAGGCTGTCCGCTTCGCTGCAACGGTGTATTTTGACCAAATTGTGGAATTTTGTCACTAGGCTGTCCTCCAGTAACCTGCAATGCTGTCCAAATTGGACCTGGTGCCACCGTATTTACACGAATGCCTTTTGAGGCAACTTGTTTAGCCAACCCGCGTGTAAATCCGGTAATCGCAAATTTAGTAGAAGCGTAATCAAGCAGGTTCGGGCTTGGATTATAGCCTTGAACAGAAGTAGTCGTAATAATGGAAGCCCCTTTTGGCAGAAGTGGCAACGCTGCTTTTACAACCCAGAACAATGAAAATACATTAATTTCAAATGTGCTTCGAAGCTGTTCTGTCGTCAAATCAGCAATATCTTCAACTGCTTGCTGCTTGCCTGCTACTAACGCCAGCACATCAAGACCGCCGAGCTCATCATATGCTTTTTTAACTAATTCACCACAAAAAGACTCATCGCTTAAATCACCAGGGATAAGAACAGCTTTTCGTCCTTCCGCTTCAATCAGTTCCTTTACTTCTTCTGCATCGGGCTGTTCTTCTGGCAGATAATTGATTGCGACATCTGCGCCTTCTCGAGCATAAGCAATAGCAGCTGCACGGCCGATACCAGAATCTCCTCCGGTTACAAGAGCTTTGCGGTTTGTCAATCTGCCATTTCCTTTGTAGCTTTTTTCTCCGCAGTCAGGCACTGGCTCCATTTTTTGCTGCAGTCCTGGCGGGTCCTGATATTGCTTAGGGAAGTCTCCTGTAAAGTATTGTTCTAATGGATTGTTTAGATTAGACAATGCAATCTCTCCTTTTTGTTTTATTTCCGTTTACTCTTTTTTCATGCTTCTCTATTTGGATTCCCAATCATACACAACAATAAACAATACTTTGGTGAAAAATTACAAAGAGAAATAAAAGTAAGAGGTATGGATAATGAGTCTTTTGCATATTATTTACGAATACAATAAGAAGCCTGCAGGCTAGCAAGGCTGCAGGCATTAGTGGTTTATTTTTTCATATCCTCAGGTGAAAAGATGGTTGCAGGATTAAATTCGCTCATGATGTTTTGAATGTCCGCAGGAGAAGCTTTTTCACTATCCTTAGGTTTTTCCTTATTTTCCTTGTGGGCAGTGTGCTCATTGTCTTTTTTAGGTGTATGTCCCTTACTGTTGTCAAATAGAGCAACAATCGGACAATAACGCACAATTCCTTCTGCGATTTTCATTCCAGCAAGCATAGCTATCCATAAATAGGATTGCTGATTAGGTCTTTTTGCGAGCTTAGCTGTGCTCCAGGCTAAAAAGGTAAAGCCAAGTGTGATGCGAATCATTGCATTTATCAAGCTGATATTTTGCTTAGGGTTCATAATAAAAACAGCCTCCTTAGAAAATTTAACGTAATAGTAATATTAGAAAAATCTTTCTGTGATAAAATGATTTTAATGATAAACATTTCCATTTTTTTAAAATAAAAACAAAAGCTGCAAATACAAAGGGGAGAAAACAATGTTAGAGCAACGTTACCGTTGGAAGAACAAATTGTTAAGAAAACATGTTTCCGTCCTAAATGGCGAAATTGCGCCATCCATCATATTGCAAAACGCAAAATATCTTAATCAGATTTTGCGAAAATGGATTTGTGCAAACATTTGGATATACCAAGATAGAATCATTTATGTCGGGCAAGAGATGCCTGGAAATGTCCGCGGCAGTGAAATTATTGATTGTGATGGTCAATATTTAGTGCCGGGCTATATAGAACCGCATTCCCATCCTTTTCAAATATATAATCCCCTTACACTTGCTCAATATACATCTCAATTTGGAACAACAACGCTCATAAATGATAACCTTCTATTGGCTTTGCAGTTAGAAAAAAAGAAAGCGTTTTCTTTTATGAGTCAGATGCGGAACCTTCCAACGTCAATGTTTTGGTGGTGCCGGTATGATTCTCAGACAGAGCTTGCAGAAGAGGAAAAAGTATTCTCCCACAGCAATGTTAAAAGCTGGCTTGAGCATGATGCTGTCATTCAAGGTGGGGAGCTTAGCGGTTGGCCGCAACTGTTGGATGGTGATGATATGATGCTCCATTGGATTCAAGAGACGAAACGGATGCGAAAGCAAGTAGAGGGACATTTTCCCGGAGCATCGGAAAAAACATTAGCAAAGCTGATGCTGCTTGGAGTTGACAGTGATCATGAGGCAATGACAGGCAAGGAAGTGCTTGACCGGCTGATGCAAGGTTATATGGTCAGTCTCAGATACTCATCTATACGCCCTGATTTGCCAAAGCTTGTCAAAGAAATGAAGGAGCTTGGAATCAGCCAGTTTGATAAATGCATGCTGACAACAGATGGGTCTCCGTCCTATTTTTATGAAAGCGGGCATATTGACCAGCTTATCCGCATAGCAATGGAACAAGGAATTCCTTCTGTGGATGCCTATAATATGGCAACCATAAATATTGCAAGATACTACAATATTGAGCACCTGCACGGAAATATTGCGACTGGCAGAGTCGCTAATATTAATTTCCTAAAAGACATCGCTGATCCAACACCTCACTCCGTTTTGGCAAAAGGAGTCTGGGTAAAGCGGGCAGGTGAGATAGTGACAGAAGCGTACCCTTCCATTGATTGGGTGGAATTTGGTTTTGAGCCATTAAAGCTGGACTGGGAATTGACTTATGACGATATGCAATTCTCCATGCCATTCGGAATAAAGCTTGAAAACTCTGTTATCACAAAACCATACTCCATTTCCATTGATGTATCTGGTGAGGCGCTTTCCCAAAATCATGATGAGTGTTTCTTTATGCTGTTAGGAAGAAACGGAAATTGGAGAATAAACACACTTCTTAAAGGATTCTCGAAGGAAATAGGCGGTTTGGCAAGCTCTTATACAGGCGATGGAGATATTATCCTCTTAGGAAAAAATCAGAAAGACATGATAAAGGCTTTCAATAGGATGAAAGAGATAGGCGGAGGAATTGTCATATACAAGGACGGCCAATTGGCTTTAGAGCTGCCGCTGCCTTTAAAAGGTGTAATGGCTGATATGTCTGTTAATGAATTGATTAAGACAGAAAAAAAGTTATTACAATATATTAAGGATGCTGGCTTTCCTTTTGACGATCCAATATATACGCTTGTTTTCTTTTCCGCTACCCATCTACCGTATATAAGAATTACCCAGAGAGGTTTATATGATGTCATGAATAAAAATGTACTCTTTCCGTCAATAATGCGTTAAAATATAAAAGAGATCCTTTTATAAATGAGAATATTCTGATATATGTATAAAAAGGCAACAATATAGCAATAAAATATTGATTGTAGCCCGTGTAACAGCAAATCAATCTGGTACGTATTCTTAGTAAGTGCAGCCTTTTTAGCCTATTTTTACAGAGAACCACTGTTTGCCTTCAGCGTTTTTCCGCCCATTCTTCCTAGCAGGTTTAAAAAAAAAAACGCGCTATTAGGAGGATTTATGAAAAAGAGCATAGTATTGTTTTTGGCGGCAGTTTTTCTTTTATTGACAGCATGCAGCAAAGAACCGGAAAGTGTAGGCACACATGATGAAAATCATCAGGGCGGTGATGCTGGCAAGGACGAAGGCAGTGTGGAGGATTTAGGGTATACATTTCCTCTGACAGGCCTGTCTGCAGATGTGAAAAGCAGTGAGCGAGCAGTCAGCGTTATGGTGAATAATCATCCGAAAGCAAGGCCGCAGACTGGTTTAACTGATGCTGATATTGTATATGAGGTTCTGGCTGAAGGAGAGATAACAAGGTTTCTTGCCATCTATCAGAGCAAGGCTCCAAAGCTGATTGGGCCTGTCAGAAGCGCAAGAGACTACTATATTGAACTTGCTAAAGGTTATGATGGCCTTTATATTGCGCATGGCTATAGTCCGGAAGCAAAGAGGCTGTTGACAGAGGGCTTTATTGATAATCTTAACGGTATGCAGTATGACGGAACATTGTTTCAGCGTTCCGCTCAAAGGCAAGCGCCTCATAATTCGTATATCAGCTATAGCAATATATTAAAAGGGGCGCAACAAAATAATTATGATATGGATGTATCACCTAGACCGCTCACCTTTTTAAATGAACAAGAGGTAAACCAAATACAAGGGGAAGCAGCGAATAAAATATCCATATATTATGGTTCGAACCCACAGTACAATTCTTTATTCTATTATGATAAAGACACTGAAAAGTATATCAGGTATTCAAACGGCGAAAAAACCGTGGATTACGAATCCGGCATGCCTGTTGCCGTAAGCAATGTGTTCATTTTGGAAGCAGAACATCACACAGCCGACAGCAAAGGCAGACGAGATATAGATTTGCAATCTGGTGGAGATGGCTACTTGCTTCAAAAAGGCAAGTGGAATAAGGTTGAATGGAAAAACATAGATGGCCGGCTTCTTCCGTTTGACGGTGACCGGCAAATAGGACTTGTTCCCGGAAAGACATGGATAAATATCATACCTTCTGATCCTGGATTAGACGCAGCCGTTTCATTAGAGACACAATAAACTAATATATGTAACCGATGGAGGTCATGAAATGCAAATTGATAAACTAAGAGGGAAAGAGCTGGATCAGCTATTTAAATCCATCCTTTCATTAGAGAATTTAGAAGAATGCTATCAATTTTTCGATGATTTATGCACAGTTAATGAAATTCAATCACTTTCACAGCGTCTTGAGGTTGCAAGAATGTTGCGAGAAGGAAATACCTATCATAGCATTGAAAAAGAAACTGGTGCTAGCACAGCTACAATCTCCCGTGTGAAAAGATGCTTGAACTACGGCAATGACGCCTATGTTATGGCATTGGACAGAATTCAAGAAGACAAGACTTCGGAAGAAGAAAGTGAATAAGATATTTTCCTGAGCAGGCAATGATTGCCTGCTTTTTTGTTTAGTTAAAAAAGCTGAGCTTGCTGAAACATTGTCTCTTACAAAATCGTCCTATTATAAAGCAGAACTACGTGAAACTTATTGTTATTCATAACGAAATATCCTGCAAATATTTACATGCATAATTCCCGCCTTTCATTTCTTTTTTGTAACATACACAAATGCTATAATGATGTAATGGAAGTTAGAATGGAGGATTTTTGCATGTACAATGTCCGTGAGTGGCGTCACGTTTTTAAATTAGATCCGAATAAAGAAATTTCAGATGAACATTTAGAGAAAATAGCTGAATCAGGAACAGATGCGATTATCATTGGCGGGACAGATGGGGTTACGCTTGAAAATGTGCTGAGCATCATGTCCCGAGTCAGAAGATATACAGTTCCTTGCATACTAGAAATATCAACAATCGATGCTATTACTCCCGGTTTTGATCTTTACTTCATACCAACTGTCTTAAACAGCAAGGATACAAAATGGGTGACAGGTCTGCATCATGAAGCAGTAAAGGAATATGGTGAGATTATGAATTGGGAAGAGATACTTGTCCAAGGCTATTGCATCTTAAACAGTGATTGCAAAGTAGCTAAAGCAACAGATGCGAATACCGACCTCGATGCCCTTGATGTTGCTGCATATGCAATGATGGCAGAGAAAATGTTGCACCTGCCTATTTTTTATCTTGAGTACAGCGGTTCTTACGGAGACGTGGAGGTTGTCAAGGCAGCGAAAAGAAATCTGACCGATACTGTCCTTTTTTACGGCGGAGGAATAAGATCACTGGATGACGCGCAGAAAATGGCGCTCGAGGCAGATGTAGTGGTTGTTGGAAATATTATTTATGATGATATAGCGGCTGCTTTAAGCACCGTGAAAATAAAGAATCTGCATTGATTACAAAAACGGAAAAAGGTATTATAGAATATATGTTCTTATGGCGGTGAGATAATGCAATTTTTAACAGATAAAATATTAAATGGTTTAAATCCTGAACAGCAAAAGGCTGTTAAGGCAACAGAAGGCCCGCTTCTTATAATGGCAGGAGCAGGAAGTGGAAAGACAAGAGTGCTTACACAAAGAATCGCTTATTTGATGGTTGAAAAAGGGGTTAATCCATACAACATCTTAGCGATAACATTTACGAATAAAGCAGCAAAGGAAATGAGACATAGGATTGCAGGAGTGCTTGGCGGCGCGAGCGAGGATATCTGGATTTCCACATTCCACTCCATGTGTGTCCGCATCCTGAGGAAGGATATCGACAGAATCGGCTATAACAGAAACTTTACGATTTTGGATACGACAGACCAACAGTCTGTAGTAAAGCAAATTTTAAAGGAAAGAAACATCGATCCGAAGAAACATGATCCTCGGGCGATATTGGCAAGCATCAGCTCTGCTAAAAACGAACTGATTACACCAGAGGAATATGCAAAAACAGCAGGGGATTATTTCGCTCAGATTGCCAGTGATGTATATACCGAATACCAAAGACGTTTAAGAAAGAACCACGCTTTGGATTTCGATGACTTGATTATGCAGACAATCCACTTGTTCCAGCGTGTACCGGAAGTTCTTGAATTTTATCAACGCAAGTTCCAGTATATTCATGTAGACGAGTATCAAGATACGAATAGATCTCAGTATATGCTTGTAAAACTGCTTGCAAGCAGATTCCGCAATCTTTGTGTTGTAGGTGATTCTGACCAGTCTATTTATCGTTGGCGCGGGGCGGATATTGCCAACATCCTTTCATTCGAGAAGGATTACCCGAACGCAACGGTGGTCATGCTTGAGCAAAACTACCGTTCTACGAAGAAGATTCTTCAAGCTGCCAACAAAGTTATTGAAAACAACACAGGCAGAAAAGATAAAAATCTGTGGACGGAAAATGAAGATGGAAATAAAATTCATTACTATCGTGCAGACAGTGAGCAAGGGGAAGCACAATTTGTGATTGGTAAGATCCAAGAAATCAGAAGAGAAACCTCAAAAAAACTGGCTGATATTGCGATTCTTTACCGTACAAATGCTCAATCTCGTGTAATGGAAGAAATGCTTCTAAAATCAAATATTGAATATTCCATTGTCGGGGGAATAAAGTTCTACGATAGAAAAGAAATTAAAGATACACTTGCTTATTTAAGACTGATTGCAAATCCCGATGATGATATTAGCTTGCAAAGGGTCATAAATGTGCCGAAACGAGGGATTGGTTCAAGCTCTATCGATAAAATCGCTAATTTTGCAGCAATGCATGATATGTCTATGTATGATGCGATTGAATCAGTTGAGCTAATTGGATTAAGCCCAAAAATCACAAAATCAGTAGCAGAATTCCACAACTTCATCCGTAAGTACAGTGAAATGCAGGAGTACTTGTCTGTAACGGAGCTGGTGGAGGAAGTGATTGAAAAGTCTGGTTATCTAGAGGCGCTGAAAGCAGAGAAATCGATTGAATCCCAAAGCAGAATTGAGAATATCGAGGAGTTCATGTCTGTTACGAAAAACTTTGAGGACACGAATGAAGACAAGTCTTTAATTGCCTTCCTGACAGATTTAGCTCTTGTTGCAGACATCGATAAGCTTGATGATGACGGCAATCAGGCAGATGCTGTTGTACTAATGACGCTCCACTCGGCAAAAGGACTGGAGTTTCCAGTAGTATTCTTGATTGGTCTGGAAGAAGGGGTTTTCCCGCATTCCCGTTCCCTTATGGAGGAAGTGGAAATGGAGGAGGAAAGAAGACTTGCTTATGTTGGGATTACAAGGGCAGAACAGCAGCTGTTCATAACAAACGCTCAAATGAGAACATTGTTTGGTCGTACGAATATGAATCCTCCTTCCCGTTTCATTAAGGAAATACCAGAAGATTTATTAGAAGGTGTTCCAGAAAGAAAGAGCGAATCGAGATTCAGTGCCAGACCGGCAGCACCTGCAGCAAGAAAAGCAGTTATACGCCCTGCGGCAAGGACAACAGGTGGAGAGGATATTGGCTGGAATGTCGGAGATAAGGCGGTTCACGGTAAATGGGGAACCGGTACGGTAGTAAGCGTTAAGGGAGACGGAGACTCCAAGGAGCTTGATATTGCATTCCCAAGTCCGGTAGGCATAAAGAGACTATTGGCGAAATTTGCGCCAATCCAAAAAGGCTGATGAACGAGAAAGGAATGGAAGTATGGATCTACAAGCAGCAGAAAAAAGGGTAAAGGAATTGCATAACCTTTTAAATAAATATAACTATGAATATCATGTACTTGATAATCCCTCTGTTCCCGATGCAGAATATGATGCTCTTTTAAAAGAGCTTGTTGATTTGGAACAAACATTTCCTGAATTAAAGACAAGCGACTCTCCTTCCCAAAGGGTTGGAGGGGAAATTTTGGATATGTTCTCAAAGGTCCAGCATGAGACACCGATGCTTAGTCTTGGGAATGCCTTTAATGAAGCTGATTTACGTGATTTTGACAGAAAGGTGCGCCAAGCAATTGGAGACAACTTTTCTTATGTTTGTGAGCTGAAGATAGATGGACTGGCTGTGTCGCTTCGCTATGTAGATGGATTGTTTGAACTGGGAGCGACACGCGGTGATGGCACTACTGGGGAGGATATTACAGCGAATTTAAAGACAATTCGCTCCATCCCTCTTCGGTTAAATCAGCCTGTAAGCATTGAAGTGCGAGGCGAAGCCTTCATGCCGAAGAAATCATTTGAAGCACTGAATAAAGCAAAAGATGAGAACGGAGAAGAGCCGTTTGCCAACCCAAGGAATGCGGCAGCTGGCTCTCTCAGACAGCTTGATCCGAGGATTGCGGCTTCCCGAAATCTTGACATCTTCCTTTATGCGATTGGAGATCCTGGAGAAACAGGTGTGCGATCTCACAGCCAAGGACTTGATTTGTTAGATGAGCTAGGCTTTAAAACGAATAAAGAAAGACAGCGTTGTGCAACAATTGAGGATGTACTTCAGTATGTGGAAGGCTGGCAGGATAAGCGCCCTCATCTTCCATATGAAATCGATGGAATTGTTATTAAGGTTGACAGCTTGGAGCAGCAAGACGAGTTAGGTACTACTGCGAAAAGTCCAAGATGGGCAATCGCCTATAAGTTCCCTGCTGAAGAGGTTGTCACAAAGCTCCTTGATATCGAGCTAAGCATCGGACGAACAGGTGTGTTGACGCCGACAGCGTTGCTTGCCCCTGTTAAGGTGGCAGGGACTACTGTCAAACGGGCATCTTTGCATAATGAAGATTTAATTCGCGAAAAAGATATTAAAATCGGCGACAGTGTTGTTGTAAAAAAAGCGGGCGACATTATTCCTGAGGTCGTGAATGTTCTTGTGGAACGACGAACAGGCGAAGAGCAGGACTTTATCATGCCGACTGAATGTCCTGAATGCGGCAGTGAACTGGTAAGAATTGAAGGAGAAGTGGCTCTGCGCTGCATTAATCCTAAATGTCCTGCCCAAATAAGAGAAGGGCTAATCCACTTTGTGTCCCGCAATGCCATGAATATTGACGGACTTGGCGAAAGGGTTGTTAGTCAGCTGTTTTCTGAAAAGCTGATTGAAGATGTTGCTGACCTCTATAAGCTTACATATGAGCAGCTTATTAATCTGGAAAGAATGGGCGAAAAGTCTGTGACGAACTTGTTGAATGCTATTGCTGCATCTAAAAGTAATTCCTTAGAGAGGCTGTTGTTTGGGTTAGGAATTCGTCATGTTGGAGCGAAGGCTGCTAAGACGATTGCGATGGAATTCAGCAATATGGACGCATTGGCTAATGCGAGTGTTGAAGACTTAAAAGCAATTAATGAGATAGGCGATAAAATGGCTGATTCAATTGTTGCATTCTTCGAGCAGGAAGAGGCTGCAGAGCTGATTGAGGAGCTTAAAGCTTCTGGAGTAAACATGGAATATACAGGTGCAAGACCTGTTGCACTTGAGGATTCAGACAGCGTGTTTGCCGGAAAAACAATTGTTTTAACTGGTAAACTAGAGCAGCTTTCCCGTAATGAAGCGAAAGAAAAAATCGAGCTTTTAGGCGGGAAGATTACGGGAAGTGTCAGCAAAAAAACAGATCTCGTAATCGCCGGTGAGGATGCAGGCAGCAAATTGACGAAAGCAGAACAGCTGGGAATTGAAGTTTGGGATGAGGATAAGCTGTTGGAAGAACTAAAGGTTAAAGGTGTGTAATGTTGATGAAAAGAAGCTTTTTATTTATAGCCAGTCTCGTTTTTCTACTTACTGCCTGTGCCCCCAACTTCCAGAAAGAAGAGGAAGTAAAGAGTGAAACAGGCGATAATGAAACGGAGACAGCCATCCTGCCGAAATTCAAAATATCGGATGAGTATTACAGCATGAGTCTTCCTTTCAAAACATCGGAGGCGAGAGGGCTTGTCGTCAATAATTTGAATTCAAGGTACGACATCAGTGAGTTTGAGAGCGGTTTGATGCGAGTTGCCCAAAACACATTCAGTACAGAAAACTATTATTTTCAAGAGGGGCAGTATTTGAATAGTTCAACAGTTGCTTCATGGCTGAACAGAAAGTACACAGCGAAGGAACTGAAAGATAAGAAAATGTCTGAAAGTGACAATGTCGGGTTGAATCCTTCTGATGAAGATAAGAGCCAAGCAGAAAGTGGAGAGATGGATCCGATATATCTTGCACATATTCTCGAGCATGATTATTTAGTGAAAAATGAAGAAACAAATAAATTGGAGCTGGGCGGTGTGACAATCGGCCTTGCACTAAATTCGGTTTATTATTATCAGGAAAAAAATAACGGATCTACAAAAAAGAAAGATATTAGTCAGCAAACACTTCAAAGAGAAGGGAAGAAAATTGCTGCAGAGGTTATCAAAAGGCTCAGAAAAATCGAAGGCTTAGAAAATGTACCAATCAACATCGCCTTGTTTGAACAAAAAGAGACGTCCTCTGTTGTACCAGGCAATTTTATTGCTTATGCGAATGCAGGAAGTGGAGAATCTTCTTTAGGTGAGTGGAAAAGTATAAATGAGAAGTATGTGATTTATCCGAATAATGATAGCCAGTATAAAACAGAAAATGCTGCCTTCTCAAAATTTCAAAATGATATTGAAGAATATTTCCCGAATTTCAATGGTGTAATCGGCAAAGGATTTTATATAAACAATAAGCTGCGGAGCCTCAGCATTGAGATGAAGATACAATTTTATGGAGCGACAGAAGTCATCGGTTTCTCCCAATATGTAGCTGGGAAAGTGATGGATCGTTTCAAAGACACAAACCAGGCAGTACAGGTTAGCATAACTTCTGCAAATGGAGAAGAAGCACTGATAGTCAGAGATGCAGGTCAGGATGAACCGTTCGTTCATATTTATCAGTAAGGTATAAAGATTATCCCAATACGGGGTAGTCTTTTTTATTTTCCTTTTTTTGCAACAATTTCAATGACTGTAGGTGGAATTTTTTTAGTATAGTGGTAAAGAGTATCTATATAAGGAGTTGGAAAGAATGACAAATCCAAATTTAGATGATTACCTGCAGCAAGGTATGTACGGCACTAAAGAAACAAAGCCTGAAGAAAGAAGGCAGTTTCTCGGAACAATCAGGGAAAGGATTGTTCTTGCTTTGAGGCAGAGCCAAGTAAGAGAACCAGATGTCTATAAAGAGGCAGAGGAAGCTATTAAAGGCAATAAGGGGGCAAAACTTTATTTAAACGGCCACTTGGATTATTCCTATTTGTCTAAGTACTTAAAAATCGCCAATCAGCAAAACATGGAATATACAATTGTAACAAATAACGATTATAACAGTGATATCGGTTTGCTGATAGCATATGACCATGCAGTAGACAAAGAAGATATTTATGTAACAGAAAATTCAGCAGAAAAGAAGGCAGACGAACCGACAGAGAAAAAAGGTTTTTTTGCTAAGCTCTTCAAAAGATAATAAGGTTTATGGCGAGAGGGAAAAGAATGCTGATTCTTTTCCCTTGTTTCTTTAGATGAGGTTTAAAAGGGACAGGCACGTGATATACAAAAACAACAGGATATTTCGTTTATTTATGGGAAATGTAAAAAAAGTAAGTTATATAACTTGTAATGTAAAATTAAATTGTGTACAATACAATTGTGTAAAACATTATTTAATTGGAGGGTTTAACTATGTCAGAAACATTGTTCACTACATCTGTAAAAGCGGTTGGCGGAAGAGAAGGAAGAGTAGAATCAGAGGATTATGTCATTCAATTAGAAACAGCAATGCCTGGAACACCAAGAGCAAAACAGCTTGAGGATGCAACTAACCCAGAGCAGCTGTTTGCAGCAGGCTATGCAGCTTGTTTCGATGGAGCTCTTCAGATGATCGCAGGAAAAGAACGTGTGAAATTTGAATCAGAAGTGACAGCAAGTGTCAGCCTGATAAAAGATCCAACAGATCAAGGTTTTAAACTTGGTGTTAAATTGTCTGTCAAAGGTACTGGCGTAGATAAAGCTACTTTAGAAGATCTTGTTCATAAAGCACATAATTTCTGCCCATACTCTAAAGCAACTAGAGGCAATATTGACGTTACACTTGAAGTTATTGCTGCATAATAAATCAAAAAACCATCGCCTACATGTGATGGTTTTTTTATCCCTAAAAAGAAGCGCCTTTTTAAAGACGCTTCTTTTTTATTTGGCAAGCTGCTGTAAAAGATGAGCCAGGGAATTTTTTAACTGACTAAATTCCTGTGGTTCTTTATTAGAAAGCTTGAATATTTCTGCTGGAATGCAGGCTGCTTTTTCTTTAAGGCTTTTGCCTTGTTCTGTTAACGATACCATAACAGAGCGCTCGTCTTCTTGGGAACGTTCCCTCTTGATAAGACCGTTCTGTTCCATCCGTTTTAACATTGGAGTTAATGTGCCTGAATCAAGGTACAGCTCTTCTCCCATGCTTTTCACACTTAGCACCTCATGCTCCCATAATAACAGTAGAACTAAATATTGAGGATAAGTCACATCAAGATCCTCAAGCAAAGTTTTGTATTTTTTAGTCATTTCTCTTGAACTGGCGTAAAGCAAAAAACAGAGCTGATTTTCCAGTTTAAGCATATCTATTTCATTTGCCATTGTAGTTCACCAACTTTAAAGTATCTTAATAATATTACTATTGTAATCCAATTATAGCTTTTTTCCTAATGAAGTAAATTGGGGCAGCATTATAAAGGCAAGATTTTTGGAAGGATAACAAATACTTCATTGTTCTTGTTGCCTTAATAGAGGCTTGTTTGATATCATCAGATTATTGCATGGAACGTACTTGGAGGTGACAATTATGTCAAGGATTACTAAAGAAGAAGTAAAGCATGTTGCAAACCTTGCGAGGCTTGCGATTACAGAAGATGAAGCTGAAAAATTTCAGAAACAGCTTGATGCAATCATTTCATTTGCTGAGCAGTTGAATGAGCTGGATACAGAAGGTGTTGTACCAACATCCCATGTGCTCGATATGAAAAACGTATTGCGTGAAGATGTTGCAGGAAAAGGCCTGCCAATCGAGGATGTCCTGCGAAATGCTCCAGAGCATCAGGACGGCCAGATCAAGGTGCCATCAATTATTGTGTAAGGAGGGAAGAGGATGAGCTTATTTGATCAAAAAGCGGCAGATTTACAAGAAATGCTGCTTAAAAAAGAACTTTCTGTTACAGATTTGGTGCAGGAAGCATACACGAGAATTAAGGACGTAGATGAAAAAGTACAAGCCTTTATGACATTAGATGAGGAAAATGCCTTTAATCAGGCGAAGCAGCTTGATGCAAGATTGGCTACAGGTGAAACGACAGGTCCACTGTTCGGTTTGCCAATCGGGATAAAGGATAATATTGTCACTAAGGATTTAAGAACAACATGTTCTAGCCGCATATTGGAGAACTTCCAGCCAATCTACAATGCGACAGTTATGGAGAAATTACATAATGCAGGCACGATTACAATCGGGAAGCTGAATATGGATGAGTTCGCGATGGGGTCATCAACAGAAAACTCCTATTATATGAACACAAAGAACCCTTGGAGTTTAGATAGAGTGCCAGGTGGTTCATCAGGCGGATCAGCAGCTGCAGTTGCTGCAGGAGAAGTTCTGTTTTCACTTGGATCTGACACAGGCGGCTCTATCAGACAGCCGGCTGCGTATTGCGGAGTTGTCGGCTTAAAGCCTACATACGGACGTATTTCACGTTTTGGTCTTGTGGCATTTGCGTCTTCTTTAGACCAAATCGGACCGATTACAAGAACAGTTGAAGACAATGCCTTCTTGCTGAAAGCTATTTCAGGAGTAGATCCGATGGACAGCACATCAGCAAATGTGGCAGTTCCGGACTTTACGAAGAGCTTAACAGGTGATATTAAGAACTTGAAAATTGCAGTGCCAAAAGAATACTTAGGCGAAGGTGTAAGCGAGGAAGTGCGTCAATCTGTGCTCGATGCTCTTAAGGTGTTAGAAAAGCTTGGAGCAACATGGGAAGAAGTATCATTGCCACACAGCAAATATGCGTTGGCAACTTATTATCTGCTGTCTTCTTCAGAGGCTTCTGCTAACTTGTCCCGCTTTGACGGAATCCGCTACGGCTACCGTGCAGAAGATGCAGGAAGCTTAATTGAACTCTATAAAAAGACTAGGGCAGAAGGCTTCGGAGATGAAGTGAAACGCAGAATCATGCTTGGAACTTTTGCATTGAGCTCTGGTTATTATGATGCTTACTATAAAAAAGCACAAAAAGTCCGCACACTTATTAAGAAGGACTTTGAGGATGTATTTGAGAAATACGATGTAATCGTAGGACCTACAACCCCAACACCAGCATTCAAAATCGGTGAAAATGTGAATGATCCATTGACGATGTATGCAAATGACATTCTGACAATTCCAGTAAACCTTGCTGGAGTGCCTGGAATCTCTGTTCCTTGCGGATTCACAAACGGATTGCCGCTTGGCTTGCAAATTATCGGTAAGCACTTTGATGAAGAAACTGTTTATAAAGTGGCATATGCATTTGAACAAGCAACGGACTATCATAAGCAAAAACCAACGCTGTAAGGGGTGAAATAAATGGAATTTGAAACAGTCATAGGACTTGAAGTCCATGTGGAATTAAAAACAGAATCGAAGATATTTTCTGCAAGCCCGAACCATTTTGGGGCTGCACCAAATACAAATACGACAGTTGTCGATTTAGGTTATCCAGGCGTATTGCCGGTCTTGAACAAAAAAGCTGTCGATTACGGTATGAAAGCGTCAATGGCATTGAACTGCCAAATTGCAACAGAAACAAAGTTTGACCGTAAAAACTATTTCTATCCAGATAATCCGAAAGCATATCAAATTTCTCAGTTTGATAAACCAATCGGTGAGCATGGCTATATTGATATAGAAGTGGACGGTTATAAGAAAAGAATCGGAATCACACGTGTTCATATGGAAGAGGATGCTGGAAAGCTGAACCATGGTGACGGTTATTCTCTAGTCGACTTTAACCGCCAAGGAACACCTTTGATTGAGATTGTTTCAGAGCCTGATATCAGAACACCAAACGAAGCATATGCATACCTGGAAAAACTGAAATCAATCATCCAGTATACTGGAGTATCTGACTGTAAGATGGAAGAAGGCTCTTTACGCTGTGATGCGAATATTTCCATTCGCCCTGTTGGACAAGAAGAATTCGGAACAAAAACAGAATTGAAGAACTTAAATTCATTTAACTTTGTTAGAAAAGGTCTTGAATACGAGGAAAAGCGTCAGCGTGAAGTTGTTCTTGGCGGCGGTGTGATAGAGCAGGAAACACGTCGTTATGATGAAGCAGCAAATACAACAATATTGATGCGTGTTAAGGAAGGTTCAGATGATTATCGATATTTCCCAGAGCCAGACTTAATGGACCTATATATCGATGAAGATTGGAAAGCTAGAATTCGTGCGGAAATTCCAGAGCTTCCTGATGCTCGTCAGAAGAGATATGTAGAAGAATTAGGCTTGCCTGAATACGATGCTAATGTATTGACTGTTACGAAAGAAATGGCAGATTTCTTTGAAGCGACAGTAAATGCTAAAGCAGATCCTAAGCTTGCCTCTAACTGGATTATGGGTGATGTATCAGCATACTTGAATGCAGAAGGAAAAGAGCTGGCAGATGTTGCACTGACTCCAGAGAGTCTTGCAAGCATGATTAAACTCATTGAAGATGGGACAATCTCCAGCAAAATTGCTAAGCAAGTGTTCAAAGAGCTGATTGAAAACGGCGGCGACGCAGAACAAATCGTTAAAGATAAAGGATTAGTGCAAATTTCGGATGAAGGAGCTCTCCTTCAGGTTATTTCCGAAGCATTGGACAATAATCCGCAATCAATTGATGACTTCAAGAACGGCAAACAAAAGGCTGTCGGCTTCCTTGTTGGTCAAATCATGAAAGCAACAAAAGGACAGGCTAACCCGCAAATGGTCAACAAGCTGCTTGTTCAAGAAATAAACAAAAGATAATGTAGAAAAACCAAGAGCTAACTGCTCTTGGTTTTTTCATTTATTTCGACATTTTCTCTGCATATTTCCCAGGAAAAGTGTTCTCTTGGCAATTTTCGAACTTTTTTTGCAAAGCTTGTCCTAATGAAGATACTTAGCTAATCTTTTTCGGTCCGATGCGGTCTTTTTTTATTGTTTTATCATTTATTTTCGGTTCAGTGTGATTAAAGAAATTAATAATATTGGATCTGTGCAAGTATATAAGCAGTAAAAGATAGATGATAAATATAAGTTCATGTTCTAAAGTAGCATCGAATAGGGCATACAGCAATATCGTAATTCCGACAGATATGCTGCCGAGGAATACATATTTAGTTATCCAGATAACAGCGATAAATGTTAAGTAGACAACCAAGAACATAACAGGATTTGCGACAATCAGCATACCTGCTGTAGTGGCGATGGCCTTTCCGCCACGGAAGCCTGCGAACACAGGGAAACAATGGCCGATTACAGCCGCCAAACCTGTGTAAATCGGATCGATATCCTGGTGCAATAAAATTGGAAGAGCTGCAGCTAGTGCACCCTTGCCGATATCGAAGATGAGTACGGCGAGACCAGCTTTTTTCCCAAGAACGCGAATAGAGTTCGTTGCTCCTGGATTAAAGCTGCCGTGCTTTCTTATATCGATACCAAAAAACATCTTACCTATTATAATGGCAGCTGGAATAGATCCTATTAAATATGCGATTAATATCGTATACAAAAGCATTCTCCTTTGACGGTATGATAAATATTCCCATTTCCTATGTTAGTATATGCAAGCAGAAAAGTATACTTGTTCCTGAATAACATGATTTTAAAAAAACGGCAAAAAAGCCGCCAATTTTAATTGATAGGCGGCTCTTGTGACAAATATAGTCTATTCAAATCCTGCCATGACAAGTTCTTGGACACTGACAACAACCTCTTCTGTATCCATATATTGCACAGAAACATTCATCCCTTTTTCTAGGAAGATGCTGTAAGGGAAATCATTAGATGACACTTGGAATATTCGTTTATCTTTATCTACCATAAAGCGGACGACAGTGCTGCCTTCCTTTTCTGATTTATAGACATTGCTGATTGTCCCTTGTAATTCCTTCATATCAGCCAAATCGGTAGGAACTGTGTTATCGTCCTTTAGCAATGTAGCAATTGCATATTTATAATCATTAAATAGCTTTGATTTTTCATTGCTGTAGCTGTAAACCTTCTCATCCTTGGCGTTGACAAGAACAATTTGTCTCAGCACGTTGTTGCTGTCCATCAAAGGAACTACCCATGTAAACTGGCCATAGATCGTATAAAGTATAGGCGTGCCAGCTTCATATTTTTCCGCTCTGAATGTCTTTTCCGCCACATTGATGGCAGACTTTCCATTTAACGATCCATTTGCATTCTCATAGAATGTGAGCTTGCCATCTCTGGCATTTATGAGAGAGTAGCCGACCATGCTGCCGCTGTCTGATTTAGGACGAGTGAAATCTGTAAACCAGTTTAACGCAAGATCCTTATTGAACACTCCATTCACTTCATCTATGTCTTCCCGTTCTGTTGGCACCTTTATATCTTCTTTAGAGAAAATAGTATTCCAGAAGCCATGCACATATTTTCCATACCATTCATTCCAATCTTCCGCTACACTTGTTGGGATGACATGATCGATAAATGCAGGAATCTCGTTCATCTTATAATCTTTTATTTCCCCGCTTTCTGGGTCAATAATATAAATGCCCTTTACATCGACAATTTCCCTAAATTTATTGTAGTCCCCATATGGAACAACATAATAGGGCTTATCATTATCATCGGGTTCAAAGCTTGCTTCGAGCAGGACAGAGTCCTTGTGTTTTTTTCTTACAAGACGCTTTAAGTCTTCGTTGAAATAAGCAGATGGAACATAAGTCATTTCTGATTTTACTAAAACGGCATCTTTATTTTCATCCTCTGCACTCATTTTAACGAATCCAGGAACAGGCACATCTTTCATCCATTTAAAGAAGCCTGTGTATTCAATGGGCGTTACCCAATAAAGATGATCGTCGATTTTTTGCAAAGTAGATTCCCCGAGGTCATAGTAGGAGGCATGTGACAGCTCCCCAAGCTTTTTTTCACTTCGATACCTTGCGTATTTTTCCGGAACCACAGCAATATGCTGTTCATCTGTAGATTCTTCTTGCTCTTTGGCAACAGTGGCCTTTGCTGCTACAAAATCATACTTATCATTAGCTATTGTCAAAGGATAAACAAATTGGAAGTAAGCACTTGCGACCAGCATGGCAATCCCGAGAAAGCTTGTGTAATAAAATCCTTTTGCTTTCCGATAAATGATGTCAGCCAAAAAGAACAGCGCTAAATAAAATAAGCTAAACTTAATTGCAGCCTGCACAGAATAATCGATAAGCTGGAAATAAGTTAAAATAAAGATGATAATCGCTCCAAGTATGACGCGCAGAAGCTGTGTGTATAAAAAAACTTTACTGCGATAATAAGCTTTCCAAACAATTGGATTAAGCGTTAACGCGAGCAATGATAATAAATATATCATTAACATAAACCTCCTTATGATAATTGCTTCCATTGTAATACGGAATGTTCCCCATAATAGTTTCATAAATCATTCCTAACTTAATCCGACAAAAAACATCTTTATAAGATCAGAAAAATGTTACTATAAAAAAGTATGACTCGCTGGAAAGCTTATTAATTGAAAAAAATATAACATTGGTGTAGGGGTTGAGCATTTTATAACGTCTATTATGTGAACATGTTTAGAAGGGGGGAGAGAATAATAGCAGATCAAGAGTTGATTGAGTTAGTCAAACTTGGAGATGATGATGCATTTAGACAGCTCGTCGAGAAGTATCGCCAAGATGTATTTCGCACAATTTACAGCATCCTGAAGGATCAGAAGGAAGCTGAAGATGCTGCACAGGAAGTATTCCTTAAAATTTATTACTCTCTCCCTAAATATGAAAACCAAGGATTTAAGACTTGGATAACGAGAATTGCTGTCAATCATTCGATTGATGTTAAGCGAAAACAGCAAAGAAGAAAAGAGGACATTACAGAACAAATCGAGCTGGATACAGGAAAAAAAGACAATGTAGTAGCAGAAGTGCTCATTAGGCAGCAGCGCAAGCTGTTAAGAGAAAAGCTCAACGATATTCCAGATAACTACCGTGATGTTATTTATGGCTACTATATTGCGGAAAAGAGCTATCAGCAATTGGCAGAAGAGCAAAATGTTCAAGTCAAAACAATTGAAACAAAACTGTACCGGGCAAGAATCTGGTTGAAGAAGCATTGGAAGGAGGAGGATTTCTTATGATAACACACTATTCTTTTGAACAATGGCTAGAGTATGCAAAGGATGAACTGGACGAGGGTAATCGTTCACAAATGGAAGACCATCTATATGGATGTGATCATTGTCTTGATTTGTATGTCCAAGCAGTAGAAGCACAAGAACAGGAACTACCGTCTATTTCGGATGTGGAAGGCTTCACAGATCAAATCATGCAAAAAATTACACAGGAACAGGCAGAATTAATGGATATACCTGTTGTAAAACCGAAAAAGAAAAAATCATTCTATCAATCCTCTATCTTTCACTACGCAATTGCGGCCAGCATTACACTAGTTTTGATGACGACTGGAGTTTTCCAATCGATTATCAAACATACTGAAAGCATTCAGAAGGCAGAAATGCCAATGAAACAGGAAGAGGTAAAAGTAGGCTTTGTTGATAAAACATTTTCTTGGCTAAATACATTTGATGGGAGTATGAGTATGAAGGAGGAAAAGAAAAAATGAAAAACCCGTTTGCCGCATTTATATTAGCTTTCTTTCCGGGAGGCGGACTATTTTACATTGGAAACCGGATAAGAGGGTCCTTGTATGGAGCAGCTGTATTCGGACTGGCTGTATTCTCGATATTTCTGTTTAGCATGTCTGGATATATGGATGGGGTTGTTGCAGCCGTTATTTTTATTGGCTTTCTCATCTATTGCATAAGCATTTTGGACACTTATATTACAGCTAGCCGCTATTTTAAAAGACAGGTTCTCCCAAGCAGTCAGACAGGTGATGGAACGGAGAGAACAGTGCTTGTAAATACAATAGAATCACAGCGTTTTTACACCATTGTTTTATCCTTTGTGCCTGGTTTAGGACATATTCAATTAGGATTGATGTACCGAGGGATAACACTATTGTCCACTTTCTTAGGGCTGATTATCATGGTGCTGTTTGTTTCCATATTGACAGGTGCAGGAGAGTTTCTGCTGTTTCTTGCTATCCTGCCGGTCATTTGGGTATATGGATTTTTTGATGTGATGCAGCAGTTTACCAAAAAGCAAAATGGAGAGGAATTGGTTGACCAGACGATTTTCCAAGACTTTGAAAAAAATCGTGAAGACGGAAAGAAAAGCAAAATCATTGCCACTTTTTTATCCATTTTTCCAGGAGCCGGCCATCTTTATTTAGGGTTGCAGCAAAGGGGGCTGCAGCTGATGGCAGCATTCCTGTTTGCAATCTTTTTAATCAATGAGCTTTACTTAGGGATTTTCCTATTTCTAATTCCGATTATTTGGTTCTACAGCTTTTTCGATGGACTCCAAAAAGCATCTAAAATAGGAGAAGTGGAGCTGGAAGATACACCTGTTATCGCCTATTTGACCAATTATCAAAAATGGGTTGGAGTTGGACTTCTTCTTGTAGGCTTCTATTACATGATCGTTAATATCCTGCTTCCTGCCTTTTCTTCAAGGCTGAAGGTATGGCTTGGAATTGATTTGCAATTCTTGTTCTATCATTATTTCCAGACAGGAGTAGTCTGCATCATTCTTATTCTAGGCGGATTGCGGGTGCTTGTCGGCAATAAGAAAAATACAGACAAATAAGCAGTCAGCAAAAAAAGATTGCATAAAGGGGGAGAAGCACGGAATGAGAACATGGAGAGTTGGAACATTTTCGATGGGGTTGTCACTTTTGTTTCTGGGGGTTTTCTTGTTATTGTCGCAAATATTGGATTGGAATATCACAACGGCATTAAAGCTGTGGTGGCCTGTCATTCTTGTAGTCCTTGGGTTGGAAATCCTTGTGTATCTGTTCCTTAGCAAGCAAGAGAAGCCATATTTGAATTTTGACCTTTTCAGCATCGTTATCGTTGGGATATTAGGTACAGCAGGGGTCATCATGGTTTTTTTGCAGACTTCAGGCGTTATGGATTTAATTCAAGATGAAATTAAAAAGGAAGCAATAACATTGGACCTTCCAGCCTTTAACCAAGATATAAGTAAGGATATTAAAAGAGTCGTAGTAGAAGGTGACGGCATAGAGCAATTTAGAGTCGAAGGAATAAACGAAAGAAATGTCTCCATGTTTGGTACATACAGACAAGACAGTACAATCGAAAAGATAGAAAAAGCAGAGGATTATCTTACCATTACGGATAAAGGAGATACACTGTATATTAGGGTGAAGGAGCGTCCGCATCAAACAGGATTGTATGAAGATTATTCAAGTTTGGATGCTACTCTGCTTGTGCCGACAGATGTCCAACTGGAGCTTGCTGATCTTTGGAGCAATATTTCTCTTAATCCAAGAAATTTGAACAGTGATTGGAAAATAGCAGGTACAGGGGAGATCGGATTGGATATTAGAGAGACAGATAATGTTCGTGTCTCCGTCCAAAATACGGACATATACAATAAAGAGGACCAGAATTGGAAGTTTGCTAAGCTGGATAATGACATAGACGGGAACGCGGATTCAGCTAGTGAAGTGGAAGTCACAACGCCTAATGCTACCCTTGAAAAAGGAAAAGCGGAAAATCATATATATGTATCCAATAGTGACACATTGATCTTAAATAATATGAAATAAGAATTTAATCAAACGTTTGTTTAATTTTATAAAACAGGCAAAAGCGGTTGGAACGCCTATTATTAGGGTATAATTGATAGCAGATTTCTAAATCCTGCAGAGCATTTTTCGCAGGATACTAAATATTGCCTAATGAAGTAGTTTTCGTATATGATGTTAGATGGTAGAAACAAGTCATGAAATTATGAAATAGGATGATGGGTATGAAAAGGGCTAGAATTATATATAATCCTACATCAGGCCGGGAAGCTTTTAAGAAGCATTTACCGGAGGTGCTGAAAAAACTGGAGAACGCAGGGTATGAAACATCCTGCCATGCTACGACAGGTCCAGAGGACGCTACAACAGCGGCAAGGATTGCAGTAGAAAGAAGATATGATCTTGTTGTTGCTGCAGGCGGTGACGGGACGATTAATGAAGTAGTAAATGGGCTTGCAGAGCAGGAGTACCGGCCGAAGCTTGGGATTATCCCAGTGGGAACGACTAATGATTTCGCAAGAGCCTTGCATATCCCCCGAGATATTGAAGCTGCTGCCGATATAATTGCAAAAGGAGACACAATTCCTGTTGATATCGGACGGCTGAATGAAGATAAGTACTTCATCAATATTGGCGGCGGAGGCAATTTGACAGAGCTTTCTTATGAAGTGCCAAGCAAGTTAAAAACAATGCTTGGACAGCTTGCCTATTATTTAAAGGGTATGGAAAAGCTGCCTTTCATTAAAGCAACGAAAGTAAAGATAGAATACGACGGCAAATTGTTTGAGGGAGAAGTCATGCTGTTTTTAATTGGGCTGACTAACTCTGTCGGAGGGTTTGAGAAACTTGCGCCAGGCTCTTCCATTAATGATGGTCTATTCTCTTTGCTAATCTTGAAAAAGGCAAATTTAGCTGATTTTATTCGAATCGCTACATTGGCTCTGCGCGGAGAGCATATTAATGATCCAAGCGTTATCTATGTTAATGCCAACCACATTAAAGTAACATCAGAGGAAAAGGTTCAACTAAATCTCGACGGTGAATTTGGCGGGGTTCTTCCAGCTGAATTTGTTAATTTGTACAGACATTTTGAAGTGTTTGTTCCAATAGACAGTATCCGTGATGAGGACCGTCCTGATAAAGAGACAGCAGTAAAAGAAACAGACGAGTAAAGCTATAGAGTGAGGATGACTCACTCTATCCACCACTCTTTTAACCCCCAAAAAAGCCCCTTTTTTCCATTGTTTTCAACTGACCAAAAACGAACAAGGATTATAGATTACAGGAAAAGTATGATACAATTTGTTCGGTATACTTTTTAAAAGATAAATGTAGCAAAGGAAGTAGACAATGAGCAGAACATTGCCCGTTCAAAAGAACGATATAATAGATATAGTATTTGAAGATTTGACACATGACGGCTCTGGTGTAGCAAAAGTTGAAGGTTATCCACTGTTTATCCCCAATGGACTTCCTGGAGAAAAAGCAAAAGTTAAAGTTATTAAAACGAATAAGAATTACGGCTTTGGCAGAATGCTCGAGCTGGAGGAAAAAAGCCCTTACCGAGTGGAAGCACCATGTCCTATTTATAAAGAATGCGGCGGCTGCCAGCTTCAGCATCTTAATTATGAAGGCCAGCTTATAATGAAGCATAAGCATGTCCAGGACGTTCTTACAAGAATCGGGAAAATAGACGCTGTTGTACACCCGACTATCGGGATGAGTGAGCCGTGGCGCTACCGCAACAAAGCACAAGTGCCGATAGGAGAGCATGAAGGCGGACTGATAGGCGGTTTCTATCAGCAGCGCAGCCACCAAATTATCAATATGGAAGCTTGCCTTATTCAACAAGAGGAAAATGATGATGTCGTAAGAGCAGTGAAAGAAATCTGCCAAAAACACGGAGTAAAGGCATATAATGAAGAGCGTCACAAGGGTGAGCTTCGTCATATTATGGCCCGCCGCGGGTTAGTTACCGGTGAAATTATGGTTGTTCTTATCACCAGAACAAATGAAATTACTAACAAAAATAAAATTGTGGATGAAATTGCACAAGCTGTTCCAGGCTTAAAATCAATTATCCACAATGTGAATAACAAAAAAACAAATGTAATTATGGGAGATACGACTAAGGTATTATGGGGACAAGAAACAATCACTGATTATATTGGTGATGTTAAGTTCGCTATTTCTGCCCGTTCTTTCTATCAAGTGAATCCAGAACAGACAAAGGTTCTCTATGAAAAGGCGCTCGAATATGCTAATTTGCAAGGAGAAGAAAGTGTTATTGATGCCTATTGCGGTATAGGCACCATTTCCTTATTCCTCGCTAAAAAAGCGAAAAAGGTATTCGGTGTAGAAATCGTTCCCCAAGCAATAGAAGACGCAGGAAAAAACGCCTTGCTCAATGATATCCACAATGTGGATTTTGCTGTCGGCAAAGCAGAAGAAGTTATCCCCAACTGGTATAAGGAAGGGAATACAGCAGACGTGCTCGTAGTCGATCCGCCAAGAAAAGGCTGTGATGAAGCACTATTGCAGACAATCATTGACATGAAACCGAAAAAGGTCGTATACGTTTCCTGTAATCCGGCAACATTAGCAAGAGATTTACGCGTCCTTGAAGACGGCGGCTATAAAACACTTGAAGTACAGCCTGTGGATATGTTCCCGCAGACAATGCATGTAGAGGCTGTTGCGCAGTTGGTATTAAAATAGAATGCTTCCCGGGTTTCTTTCATGAAATCCGGGATTTATTTTTTTATGCATCTAATTTTAAAGTGCGGGGGAGCTATATGTAGAATTTAAAAGGGGAACTATTAACAGCATAAATAGCAACTAGACTTAGGGATTAATGTGTAAGGATGAAACTATTTATTTTTTTATGGAGTTATTGCTTAAAAACCATTGTTTCTTTCCAATTTTTTTAGTTGGAGCTATTGCCATCACTATCACCGCCTTAAGTTCATATACGATAAGTAAAGAATTAATCACCTGTGCATCAAGAAATGTGCCCCATTTTTCTCTTAGTCTTATCTAATGATTCTTGCGTTCTATATCTTTCTTCACTATCTCATAACCATTTCTCCTCCTCTATGCTTCCGTTAATGAGTAGTTGATTATTCTGTGAACAACAAGATAACTTAAAGGGAAGCCTCTAGTTAAAAGTCGAAATTCCTCGAAAAATAAAGCTATTCAGTTATTGACAGAGCCAATACAGCAACTTATAATTAACCTGTAAATTGAAAGGGTTTTCATTTTTGGGTTATCACTTTATGTGATATTTTTTTGATGTATTGATAAAACGTTTAATCATTTTTTACTTAAATATATAGTTGGTTTTATTCCTATATTTTTTTACATAATGATAAAACGTTTAATCAATTTTTTTATGCTGCAAAATTATATAAAAGGTGGGGAAAATGAATGAAAAAATCTTTGTCAGTAATACTAGTTTTCATGTTGATTGTGTTGGCTGCTTGCAGTAAACCTGGCAGCAGTTCAACGGGAGGAAATGAAGCAAGTTCTGATTCTTCGAATGACTCTAAACAGGAAAACAGTGCAGAGATAGAACCGGAGGATGGAGCCGAGCTGGTAATGTGGACAAATGGAGATGAAGAAGCAGAATGGTCCAAATTTGTTGCAGAAAAGTACACCGATAAATATGGGGTTCCTGTCAAAATTGAAGAGGTGAGCCATGTGGAGGCTGCCGGGAAACTGGAAACAGACGGACCAGCAGGGCTGGGTGGTGATGTATTTACCGGGGCACATGATCATGTAGGGACAATGAACGCAGCAGGACTAATTTATGAAAACTATTTTGCTGATGAATATAAACAGCGTTTCATGGAAGGAGCCATCACTGGAGTTTCTTCAAAGACAGATGAGGAGATGAAAGTTTATGGATATCCAGTTGGTATTGAAACAATAGGATTATTTTACAACCAAGATTTATTAGATGAGATGGGCTTTAAGCCGGCAGAAACGATGGATGAGCTTATTGACCAATCAAAGCAATTTATGGAAAAGAATCCTAAGTCATACGGATTTATGGTTGAGCCAGGCAACTATTATTTAGTGCATGGGTTTCTTGGAGGATACGGCGGTTATATCTTTGGTGAGGATAATACAAATCCAGAGGACATTGGTTTGAACGGGGAAGGCGGACTTAAAGCTGCAGAGCTGATGACAAAAATACATGATGAAATTCTGCCGCTTAAAAAAGAAGACATTACTGGTGATGTTATCAGTTCCCAGTTTAATGAAGGAAAGTTGCTGTACTATATAACAGGTCCATGGGCAGTAAAAGGGCATCAAGATGCTGGAATTAACTTTGGTGTTAAAACAATGCCTTTATTGGACAATGGGGAACATCCTCAAACCTTCTCAAGTGTTAAATCATTATTTGTAAACGCATACAGCAAATATCCAAAGGCTGCAACATTACTTGCACAATTTGCAACCTCTGACGAAATGCTGCTGGAACGTTATGAAATGACAGGGCAATTACCGCCTGTAAAAACATTGATGGAGAATGAAACAATTAAAGCAGATGAGATGAATGCTGCTTTCTTGGAGCAAGCGCAATATTCTATATCAATGCCTAACATCCCAGCAATGCAGCATGTGTGGGCAAGTATGGAAGTCGCATTTACAGCATTATGGAATGGCCAGTCTGAACCAAAAGAGGCCCTTGATAAAGGTGTTCAGCAAATTAAAGATGCAATTGCTTCACAAACTGAATAGACATGTGTTGAGCCAATGCCTTCTTGGGATTGGCTCAACAGCATAACTAAGGAGGGAATGATAAATGGCAACACCAGAACGGAAGCTGAATGAGGGTCTGTTGACAAACAACGAAAAGGCGGCACCGCCTGTAAAGAAACAGTTCTTTACAAAACCTATGCTTGCAGCAGGTTTATCTGTTCTTTTTATGGGACTCGGACAGCTCTATAATAAACAATACTTAAAGGGATTAACTTTTCTGTTGCTAGAATTGTATCTTCTTATTTTTTGGACAGTGCCCTTCCAATGGGCGATGTGGGGTCTCACAACTTTAGGAGAAACTGTTCAGACCAGACAAGGGTTTGAAATTATTCAAGGAGACCATTCCATCTTTTTAATGATTGAAGGGATATTGTTTCTGATTTCATTCTTGCTGTTCCTGTGGTTTTATTATTTAAATATTCGCGATGCCTACAAGGTTGCTGCTAAAGCAGAAAAAGGCATCAAGCCTAATAATGCGAAACAAATGCTCAAAAACATTTGGGATAATGGGTTTCCTTATATTCTTTTGACTCCCTCTATCCTCTTTACCGCCTTCTTGACCATTTTGCCTTTGCTGTTCGGCGTATTGATTGCTTTTACAAACTACTCAGCACCAAACCATTTGCCGCCGAAGGCTTTAGTGGACTGGGTAGGTTTTGACACGTTTGTTCAACTTTTCAAAATGAAAACATGGAGCGCTACATTTTATGGTGTGTTTTCTTGGACAGTTATCTGGGCTGTTCTAGCGACGATTACAACTTATTTTCTGGGACTTGTTTTTGCTGTTTTGATATCCCAAAAAGGAATAAAACTGAAAAAGTTTTGGAGAAGTATATTTATCTTGCCATGGGCAATTCCACAGTTTGTATCCATTTTAATCTTCCGCAATATTTTTAATGGAGAGTTTGGACCAATTAATAAGTACTTAATGGACTGGGAAATTACAGACCAGGCAATTCATTGGCTTTCAGATCCAATTTTAGCAAAGCTTACACTGGTTATTGTAAACATGTGGTTTGGCTTTCCGTTTTGGATGGTGCTGATGAGCGGTGTTATGACAAGTGTGGATAAGGAAATTTATGAAGCTGCAGAGGTGGATGGTGCTTCTTCTGTACAAAAGTTTTGGAAAATTACAATGCCGCTTATCATGTTCTCAACAGCTCCACTGGCAATCATGTCGTTTGCGAACAATTTTAATAACTTCAACATTATTTACTTAATGACACAGGGTGGACCAGTTAATACTGATTACTCATATGCAGGTTCCACAGATATCTTAATCAGCTGGATTTATAAACTGACATTAGATAATAGCCAGTTTGCTGTTGCATCTGTTGTGTCTATCCTGATTTTCATTATTATCGCGATATTCTCCATCTATAATTTCAGGAAAACACGAGCATTTAAAGAGGAGGATATGATGTCATGATAGGGATATCTTTAAGAGAGAAAATAAGCAAATTTTTCACTTATACTATTTTAGTCATTACAGCCATTTTCGTCTTGTATCCTGTTATTTGGATTATAACTGGATCTTTAAATCCCGGGGATTCACTATTTTCTACAAGTCTCATTCCAGATTCCTTATCATTAAAACACTATGTTTATTTATTCAATGAAACAGATTATTTAAATTGGTATAAAAATACGCTGAAAATTGCTTTTTGGAATATGATTTTATCTACCTTCTTAGTAGTAACAGCAGCATACGCCTTTTCCAGATTCCGCTTTCCAGGCAGAAAGCAGGGGCTGATGACCATGCTTGTCTTGCAGATGTTTCCAGGATTTATGGGAATGATTGCAATCTATATCCTGTTATTGCAGCTTAATCTATTAGACAATCATTGGGGATTGATTTTAGTTTATGCAGGTGGTTCAATTCCATTTAATGCATGGCTCGTAAAGGGTTATTTTGATGGCATGCCGAGAAGCCTGGAGGAAGCAGCAAAGATAGATGGTGCCAGCAATGTGAAAATTTTCTACAAGATTATGATGCCGCTTTCCAAACCAATCTTAGTTTTTGTGGCGGTAACTAACTTCATCGGACCATGGATGGATTTTATTTTTGCCAGATTAGTATTGCGCTCAAGCGAGAAAAAAACATTGGCTATCGGACTTTTTGAAATGGTGACTGGGCGCGGGAACAGTGAATTTACTACATTTGCAGCTGGAGCAGTTCTAGTGGCAGTGCCAATTACTATTCTGTTCTTTATCTTCCAGGATCAGCTGACAGACGGCCTAAAGGCAGGAGCTAATAAAGGTTGATTCCTTTAAAACTGCGCTCATATGGATAAAAAAATAGCTTCTTCTTAGATTGGGAATCTTAGTTATTTATAGGTTTGGCGTGATAAAATACAATTACTCTATAAAGATGGAATGATACAAACCAATTTAAGAACAGCAATTGATTTATATATATGAGAGGAAAGCCATAATGGAGAAACCAACAATTAAAGATATAGCAAGAATGGCTAATGTTTCAATAGGCACTGTTTCCAATGTAATAAACGGAAAAGGAAGATACTCTGTAGAAACAAAGAAGAAAATTGACAAAATCATTAAAGAACTAAACTTTATGCCAAATGTAGCAGCAAGAAGCTTAAAGGATAAATTAAACCCATTAATTGCACTGGTTGTGCCATTTGCCGATAAAGGAGAAGTCTTTGTTAATCCATTTTTTACACAGCTCATTTCTGGTGTTGAAAGCGGAGCAAGAGACAGGAATTTTCATGTGATTGTTGCTGCGGTCAAAGATGAACCTCAATTATCTGTTTTGCTGGAGAAGCAAATAAATGGTTTGATTGTTTTTGGTGCAAATGAAAACCAAGTAATACTGGAAGAGATAAAAAAGCTGAGACTGCCGACGGTTTTTATGGACAGCTATCTTTCTGATCCTGAGCTTTATCAGTTAGTGATAGATGACGAATTGGGAGGATACTTAGCAACGAAATATTTAATCAGCTTAGGGCACAAGTCAATCAATGTTATTGCTGGCAATCTTGATCCTATCGGCAATCCGGCAGAAAAGACAAAAATGAATACAGTCGGCCATTTGCGGCTTTTTGGTCATATAAAGGCATTAGAAGAAGCAGGAATTGATTTTGACCCAAGCTTAGTTTTTCCACATGAATTTTCAGTAGAGGGCGGTTATACAGCCGCACAGCAAATTATAAAACAAAAGGGGAATTCGACTGCTGTATTTGCTTTTTCAGATATGACAGCCATGGGAGTTATTAAAGGCTTTTATGATCTCGGTGTCTCTGTGCCAAATGATTTCTCTGTAGTAGGATTTGATGATTTGTACTTCTCGGAATATTTAACACCAGGATTGACAACTGTTAGACAGGATATTTATGGAAGAGGTCATTCTGCTGTAAAACTTCTCATCGATCAAATAGAGGAAAAGACTATGGAACACAATCGCAAAATAATTTCTCCAGTCAGTCTAAAAATTAGGCAAAGCACGGCTTCGTTCAATAGCTAATCTTATAGGAGCAAAAACGTAGAAAAGCTTCTGTAAGGCACACTGACGCATATCCCCTTATCCTAAAGGGAGGGATAACTTGTTATGTTAAAAGAAGCGATTTTCCATAGACCAATAAATAATTTTGCTTATGCTTATGATAAAGAAAAACTGCATATACGTCTCCGTGCTAAAAGAAATGATTTAACGAAAGCCTATTTAATTTATGGTGACCCATATGAGTGGAGCGAGGATGGCTGGCAAAATCGGACAAAACCGATGCATCTGGAAGGAACAGACGAATTATTTGATTATTGGTTTGTGGAGATAAAGCCGGAATACCGCCGTTTGCGGTATGGTTTTGAGTTATATTCAGGGAATGATTTACTCATTCATGGAGAAGGTGGCTTTAAAAACCATTATCCGAAGGAAATAAGCTTTTACTACTGTTTTCCATTTTTAAATGAGACAGATGTCTTTCATGCTCCAGAGTGGGTGCAGGATACAGTCTGGTATCAAATTTTTCCTGAGAGATTTGCAAACGGAAATCCTGAATTAAATCCAAAAGAGGCACTAGCTTGGGGAAGTGAAGAGCCAAAGCCAGACAGCTTCTTTGGCGGAGATTTTGAAGGAATTATCGAACACATAGACCATTTAGTTGACCTAGGGATAACGGGAATTTACTTCACACCTATCTTCCAATCCTTCTCCAATCATAAATATGACACAATTGACTATATGGAGATTGATTCCCAATTTGGTGATAAAGAAACGTTTAAAAGATTAGTAGAAATCTGTCATCAAAAAGGCATTAAAGTGATGCTGGATGCTGTTTTTAATCATAGCGGCCTCTTTTTTGCTCCGTTCCAGGACGTTTTAACAAATCAAGAAGCATCTGTTTACAAAGACTGGTTTCACTTTAGAGAATTTCCTGTAAAACCATTGCCAGTTCCTAATTATGATACATTTGCCTTTACGCATATGATGCCTAAACTGAATACAGAAAACCACGAAGTAAAAGAATATTTGCTGGAAGTGGGCCGCTATTGGATAAGAGAATTTGATATTGACGGCTGGCGTCTTGATGTGGCAAATGAAGTGGACCACCAATTTTGGCGTGAGTTTAGAAAAGCAGTGAAAGAAGTAAAACCAGATGCATATATCCTCGGTGAAGTTTGGCATGATTCCATGCCTTGGCTTCAAGGAGACCAATTTGACGCAGTAATGAATTATCCTTTTACAGAAGCAGTGTTAGGCTACTTAGCAAAGGATGAGCTCCATGCAGAGGAATTTGCAGAAAAAATTACAACTGTTCTTACAGCCTACCCCAAAAATGTTAACCAAGCTGCATTTAATTTGCTAGGCAGTCATGACACACCAAGAATATTAACAGTCAGCAATAACAGCAAAGAAAAGTTAAGATTGTTGTTCTTATTTCAGCTGTCCTTTATGGGAAGTCCTTGTATTTATTATGGAGATGAAATTGGTCTGACTGGAGAAAATGACCCTGGCTGCCGCAAGTGCATGGTGTGGGAAGAAACAGACCAGGATCGTAACCTGTTTGACTTTGTTCAAAAACTGATAGAGCTGCGAAAAAACATAGCTGCCTTTGGCAGCAATGGCGACTTTCAGATACTTGAAGCAAACCGGCAGACAAACCACATCGTCTACAAAAAACAAACCAAGACAGAAACGCTTCTTATAACTATCAACAACTCTAATGACTCGATTGCAGTGTCTATTCCATACGATTTTACGGACAAAAATCCTGTAGATCTATGGAGTGGCACGCAAATGGAAGAGAATTCGAGGATTAATTTAGATCCATATGGGTTTTCTATAATCATGCTGAAATAAAATAATGTTGAAAAGCTTGTGGATAAAGCTATCAACACTTAATGAAATTAGTTGAAAGTCTCCTGTTGTGGATGGGGGGCTTTTTTTGTGGATATCTTCTTATTAATTAGAAGATATCCACAATGTAATCAATAGTTTCTATTTTCTCTAAAGGGATAAATTATAAAAGTGTCATTATTTTGTCAAAAAGCAATAGTTAGCAATTAGAAAAGGAATAGTATACTTTAAAATAATAGAATTTCTCCTCTATAAGAAGAATTAGCCGAATAGACTGATTTTCTTCATAGAGGTTTTTTAGTGTGGCTATAGGTTTCTAAGGGACACATATCAAGAAGAGGGAGGTAGAAATGAATATAGTAATTAATAGAATTAATGAACATTTAAGAAGACTATCACCAGCACATAAATCACTTACTAACTATATACTGAATAATCCAGATCAGGTTGAAAGCATGACAGCAAGAGATTTAGCTAAAAGGACACATAATGTTCCAAGTACAGTAATTTCTTTTTCTGAAAAAATTGGTTTTAAAGGATTTAACGAATTAAAATTTCAATATTTAATGATGAGCAAAATAATCATTCTATCAATGAAGAAATCATTTATTCTTTTAAGAAAGCGGAGCAAGTGACAAAGAATCAAGCTTTTATAGATGCTGTATTATTTGCATCGACAAGTCAGCTAGGGAAACCGGACCTGCTTTATAGACCTGGACGTGCTTCTGGAGATACAACAAAAAAAGGGCATGTAATGATTCCAACCCCAAAAGCAGAACTGATTGGAACACACCAATTTAACTTTGCTTTTCGAATTGCAGAAGATAAGTATGATGAGGAATCTACTGCAAAGTGTTGGGAGGACTACACTGTAGAGCATATAAGCTATCAATCTCAAACACTAAATAAGTTTATTCATCGTCTCGATAATAAGCTTCAGCCTCGTGAACAAGGACAACAGCTATCCTATGTTTTTTCATTATTGGAAGTACCTAAAGACAATCATTTCAGCAGTTTGTCCCCGTCTCTGTATGAAGATAATGCATTTTTATTACGGTTGAAAAACCCAACAGATAAATTTAAACGTCTAACCGACTATAAATTTCCAAGTTTTACAAAGATAGCTAAAGTAAATTGTATTGAAGAAATACTAGAAGAGGATGAGTATATTATTCCTCCATATGATATGTTGACTCTTAAACTTTGGCTGTAAACATTTAAAGTGAAAAGCATAGTTTATGCCATTGGAGAGAGTTTAACTGTAACCATTAGACCAATACATTAACTCTGAAAAAAATCTCATATATGAAAAAACAATATCACCGAAAACAGATATTGTTTTTTTTGTCGAATTTCCACTTTATTTTGCCAGATTATTGAAATATAAATATGTAAGCGCTATAATTATATTATGGAACAACGTACCACATCGTGGAACGTTAAAAGAGGTGATGGATAGAGAAATTATTTTTTACCATTAAAAATGTAAGCGTATTCCAACTATTGAAAAGCAGCAGTATGACTTTAGCAGTAATGTTTTTCTGGCTTTATCTATCGTTAACTACTAAACAAGCAAGAAGAATTGGATGACGCGTTTAATGGTATTTGGAAAGGACTAAAATCCTTTTACAGAACTGTATAAGCTATTAGACTACATAATTACTTATATTATATGCAGCGTCTTTTTCGATTGCTTAATTACCTATATGGAAAGGTAAGGATGCCGAATGAAAATCATGAAGTCGATTGAGAAGATTCCAGGGGGCCTAATGCTGGTTCCGTTGTTTTTAGGAGCTATTATTCATACGTTTGCACCAAAATCAGGAGAGTATTTCGGTTCATTTACGAATGGGCTGATGACAGGTACAATTCCCATTCTTGCTGTCTGGTTTTTCTGCATGGGGGCAGGGATTAATTTAAAGTCGACAGGAGTAGTTTTGCGGAAATCAGGAACGCTGCTGGTGACAAAGATTGGGGTTGCATGGATTGTTGCCCTTGTGGCCGGAGCATTTTTGCCGGAAGGCGGAGTGCAGACAGGCTTTTTTGCCGGGTTTTCGATTCTGACACTTGTTGCGGCGATGGATATGACAAATGGTGGTTTATACGCGTCGATGATGCAGCAATATGGAACAAAGGAGGAGGCTGGGGCATTTGTTTTGATGTCGCTGGAATCCGGTCCTCTTGTGACGATGCTTATTCTTGGTTCAACTGGAATAGCGTTTGAGCCTCAGGCATTCGTCGGAGCGGTGCTTCCATTTTTGATTGGATTTATTTTAGGTAATCTAGATTCTGATTTCAGAAATTTTTTCAGCAAAGCTACACATACGATGATTCCGTTCTTTGGATTTGCGTTAGGTAATACGATTGATCTTGGCGTTATTGTGAAAACTGGCTTTGCCGGTATTTTACTAGGCATTCTTGTCATTGTTGTTACAGGCATTCCGTTAATGCTGGCTGACAAATATATTGGCGGAGGAAACGGAACGGCCGGAATTGCTGCATCAAGTACTGCTGGAGCAGCGGTTGCTAACCCGATGATTATTGCTAGCATGAAGCCTGAATTTATGCCAATTGCCCAGTCTGCAACGGCACTGGTTGCTGCATCTGTAATTGTTACGTCTATCCTAGTGCCGATATTGACTGCTTCCTGGTATAAATATATGCAAAAGAAAAATAAAACAAGCAGCGGTAGCGGCTTGGACTCACGGGCAATTTAGGAGCAGTTTCTTCCTATATATATAGAAGGAGTTGGTGAATGATGAGCAGGATTGTCACTGTAGGTGAACCGATGGCCCTTTTTGCTGCAGAGCATGAGGGGCTGTTGGAGGAAGCAGAGAAATTTAGTCGGTTTGTAGCAGGCGCAGAAGTAAACTTTTCAATTGGAATGGCTCGGCTAGGTCATCAAGTAACTTATATAACTAAGCTTGGAAATGATCCGTTTGGTAAAAATATTCAAACATTTTTAGAAAAGAACAATATTGATACTAGTTTTGTTTCCTATGATGATAAGCATGTTACAGGTATGCAATGGAAGCAAAAGGTTGTTAAGGGAGATCCAGAGGTGTTCTCTTTAAGAAAAAACTCAGCAGCCTCAAATATGGATATTCAATCAATCAGCTCCTTGCAGTTTGAGGATTTCGATCATCTGCATTTAACAGGCATTCCTCCCGCTTTATCTCCAAGCTGCCGGGAGTTGGTTTATGAATTGGCACAAAATGCTAAGCGATCAGGAGTACCGATATCGTTTGATCCTAATATTAGACCAGCTCTCTGGCCGGATAAACAAGAGATGGTTAAAGTGATTAATAACGTTGCAGTACTAGCAGATATTGTCTTCCCGGGAATGGAAGAGGGAAGGATTTTGACAGGCAGAGAAACGCCAGAGGGAATAGCCCAATTCTATCATGATGCTGGAGTAAAGACAGTAGTCATTAAACTCGGACCTCAAGGTGCTTTTACAAGCTCATTAGATAAGAGTTTCTATACAAAAGGCTTTAAGGTCAGCAAGGTGATTGATACGGTAGGGGCAGGCGATGGATTTGCGGTTGGGGTTACAAGTGCATTGCTGGAAAATCTGCCTTTGGAAGAAGCCATTATAAGAGGTACAGCCATCGGCGCACTTGCCGTGATGTCCCCTGGAGATAATGATGGACTGCCGGACAGGGAAAATCTGAATGCCTTTATGGAACTTAAATTAAACAGATAAACATAAAAAAAGAGCAATGGAATGCCTTGATAGGCAATCCTTGCTCTTTTTTTATGTTTATGAGCTGATCCAGCCGAAGTGCCGGGAAATTTCTGTACTGTATTGCTTTACTTTATCAACCAAGATGTCATTAACAGCATCCATTGTAACCCTTGTACTAGGGCCTGAGATGCTAAAGCTTGCGATAATGTTGCCTTCATGATTGTAAATAGGAGCGGCAATACAGCGTAAGTCTTTTTCATTTTCGATATTATCCAGTGCAAAACCTTGCAATTTCACCTTTTCAATTTCTTCTCGAAGACTTTCCTTTGAAGTAATAGTGGCAGGTGTCTTGCTGATGAATTCGATTTTGGACAGCAGTTCTTCCTGGATATCAGAATCAAGCCCTGATAACAGTACCTTGCCGACCGCTGTACAGTACATTGGCGCCCTGCTGCCGATACGGGAAAACATACGGATTGTTTGAGTGCTTTCAATCTTGTCCACATAAAGGACTTCTTCGCGATCTTTAATACATAGATGGATTGTTTCGTTTACTTCATTTGACAATTTAGAAAGAAAAGGCCTTGCTGTTTGGACGAGGGTATTGCTGTTTAAGAAGTTCCTAGCGAGAAACAGTGTCTGCAAACCTAATTTATATTTGTCCGTATCTGCATTCTTTTCCACATAGTTCATGTTTGTCAATGTTGCTAAGAGCCGGTGCACAGTGCTTTTGGAGAGTCCAACCTGTTCAGACAGCCGGGCGATTTGAAGTCCGTCTGGATATTCAGCCAGTTTGTTTAAGATGGTTAATGCTCTTTCAAGTGATTGAACGTTTGACATAGTTTTTACCTCTTCATCTAAGTCGGAATAGGACCATTTAAATCTATATTACGCCACATCCAATCTTTTGTAAATTAACGGATTAGCAGTAAAAATGACGGAAACAGGGATATATTTTAGGTTTTTCCTACTATAAAAATAGGTCTATAACCACTTTTTCGACAAATATGCACAAAAAACCCGCCTTTACAAAACCTTTACAAATGATTCAAACAGCATTAATAGTTTTCCCTTATTCTAATTCTTGTAGGACAAATCCAACATATCCTTAGGGGGAATTAAAGAAATGAAAAGTTTGAAAAAGCTAAGCCTGCTTCTGCTAGTTGCAGCACTAATGGCGTTCATTGCTGCATGCGGAGGAAATAACGACACAAGTGGATCTAACAATGATGATAATGGTTCAGAAGAAGAAGCACTGTCAGGCACTTTGACAATTTCAGGTTCATCTGCAATGCAACCATTGGTAGCAGCTGCTGCTGAAGAGTTTATGGCTGAGAATCCAGAAGTTGATATCCAAGTTAATGCTGGTGGTTCTGGTACAGGCTTATCACAAGTTTCTGAAGGTTCCGTTGATATTGGAAACTCTGACGTTTTCGCTGAAGAAAAAGAAGGAATTCCTGCTGATGAGCTAGTTGACCACAAAGTTGCTGTAGTTGGTATGACAGCTGCTGTTAACCCATCTGCTGGAGTTAAAGATATAACTAAAGAAGATTTAATTAAAGTATTTACAGGTGAAATCACTAACTGGAAAGACCTTGGCGGAGCTGATCAAAAAATCACTCTAGTAAACCGTCCTGATTCTTCTGGTACACGTGCTACTTTCAATAAATATGCATTAGACGGCGCTACACCTGCTGAAGGAGTTACAGAAGACTCTTCAAACACAGTTAAGAAAATCATCTCTGAAACAGAAGGAGCTGTAGGTTACCTTGCACTTTCTTACTTCACTGATGACACTGTAACACCACTTGCAATTGACGGTGTAGAAGCTACAGATGAAAATGTAAAATCTGGTAAATTCCCAGTTTGGGCTTACCAACATGCTTATACAAAAGGTGAACCTACTGGACTTGCTAAAGCGTTCCTTGACTACATGGCTGCTGATGAGCAAAAGCAATTGATTGAAGATCAAGGTTACATTCCTGGTGGCGACATGGACGTAGAGCGTGACGCTGAAGGAAATCAAAAATAAACGAAATGAGTAGGGGGCAATGCCAAGTTGGCGTTAGCCCCATTATGACGTAAATTAGGGGTGCTTCAAAAATTATGGAAAAGTCATCACTTCCTGTTAGGGAAAGATTAATTAAATCTAATAAAACAAGGCTTAATGGTGAGGTACGGGGTAGAGTTTTAGTAACATTATGTGCAATTATTATGATTTCTGCGACAATTGCAATCACAATTTTCCTAAGTACAAAAGGTTTACAGTCTTTCATTAAAAACGGTGTAAGTCCGATTGAGTTCTTAACCAGTACAAATTGGAATCCTACCGATCCAGAAAGCCCGATGTATGGGGCGCTGCCTTTTATCTTTGGTTCTTTCGCTGTAACAATGCTTGCGGCACTAGTTGCAGCACCACTTGGAATTGGAGGAGCTATTTTCATGACAGAAATCGCTCCGTCATGGGGGAAGAAGATACTTCAACCGGTAATTGAATTGCTAGTTGGTATTCCTTCCGTTGTTTATGGGTTCATAGGGCTTACAGTATTGGTGCCTTTTATCAGAGAGCATGTAGGCGGACTAGGTTTCAGCTTATTGTCTGGAACAATAGTTTTAGCAATCATGATCCTGCCGACAGTTACGACTATTGCAACAGATGCGATGGCAACATTGCCTAAATCATTGCGAGAAGGATCTTATGCACTTGGTGCAACAAGATGGCAAACAATCAGGAAAGTGCTTGTGCCAGCTGCACTGCCATCTCTTTTAACAGCAGTTGTTCTAGGTATGGCAAGAGCGTTTGGAGAAGCTTTAGCAGTTCAAATGGTTATTGGAAACACAAGAATTATTCCTGAAAGCATCTTAGATCCAGCCGGAACATTGACAACAATCATTACATTGAATATGGGTCATACAACATATGGAAGTATTGAAAACAATACTTTATGGTCAATGGGTCTGATTCTACTAATTATGTCATTCGCATTTATCTTGCTAATCCGTTATCTGTCATCTAGGAGGAAAATTTAATGAACAGCAGAGTTGCAGATCGTATCGCAACCAGTGTTTTTGTTGCGATAGCTATTGTTATTGTATCCGTACTTGTCGGATTGTTTTCATATATTTTGTTTAATGGCGTCAGCCACATCTCTCTTGATTTCCTGACTAATCCTTCCAGTAATGTTCGTGCAGGGGGCGGAATCAGAGATCAATTATTCAATTCATTTTATATTTTGTTTATCACAATGTTAATCACTGTTCCGCTTGGGGTTGGCGGCGGAATCTATATGGCAGAGTATGCAAAACCAGGTCGAGTAACAAATACAATTCGTACTTGTATCGAGGTGCTTGCATCACTTCCTTCTATTGTTATTGGTATGTTCGGTCTATTAATGTTTGTTAACTTAACTGGATGGGGCTATTCAATCCTTGGTGGTGCGTTGGCACTAACAGTGTTCAACCTGCCTGTTATGGTACGTGTAAGTGAAGATGCACTACGTTCTGTACCGCGTGATCAAAAAGAGGCTAGTCTTGCATTAGGAATTACACATTGGCATACAATTAAAACGATTCTGTTACCAACGGCATTTCCATCTATTCTAACAGGCGCTATTCTTGCTTCAGGAAGAGTGTTCGGAGAAGCAGCTGCTCTATTATTTACATCTGGATTATCAACACCAAGACTGGATTATGCAAACTGGAATCCATTCGTTGAAAACTCACCACTAAATATTTTCAGACCTGCAGAAACCTTAGCTGTTCATATCTGGTCTGTTAATACACAAGGGCTGATTCCAGACGTTGAGGATATCGCAAACGGTGCGTCCGCTGTATTGATTCTGTCTGTGCTGATTTTTAACCTAGGTGCTCGTATAATCGGAAGTTTAATCCATCGGAAACTTACAGCATCTAAATAACGATTAAGGATGATGAAAATGAATACAAGTACATTGCCAAGAACTGCCGTCCTTAACAGAGAACAGATTTCTGAAACGTCAGTTACAAATAAAGAGTTAATCCTTCAAGTGAAGGATTTAGACATATATTATGGAGAAAAACGTGCAGTAAATACAATTTCAATGGATATTGAAAAAAATTCAATCACAGCACTAATTGGACCTTCTGGCTGTGGTAAGTCGACATTCCTTCGCAGTATTAACAGAATGAACGACCTTATCCCTGGTGCTAAAGCAAAGGGAGAAATCCTGTACGAAGGCTTAAATATCCTTGGCGATAATATTGATGTTGTTGCCTTAAGAAAAGAGATCGGAATGGTATTCCAAAAGCCGAATCCATTCCCGAAATCAATCTATGAAAATATCGCTCATGCCTTGAAATTCTCTGGTGTTAAGAAAAAAAGTGAACTGGATGTTATTGTTGAAGAAAGTTTGACGAAAGCAGCACTTTGGGATGAAGTAAAAGATAGACTTCATAAATCTGCTTTATCATTGTCAGGCGGACAGCAGCAACGGTTATGCATCGCCCGTACAATTGCTATGAAACCATCGCTTATGCTTCTTGATGAGCCTTCTTCTGCTCTTGACCCTATTTCAAATGCGAAGGTCGAGGAGCTGATTGTAGAATTGAAGAAGGAATACTCCATTCTTATCGTTACGCATAACATGGGGCAGGCTTCGAGGATTTCGGATAAGACAGCTTTCTTCTTGAGCGGAGATTTAATTGAATTTGACGCGACAGAAAAGATCTTTACTAACCCATCTGTTAAAAAGACAGAAGAATATATTTCCGGCCGATTTGGATAAGGAGGACTATCATGTCAACTGTTGTTGCGCAAGCACCTGTATTTGAAATAAATGACTTAAACCTTTGGTATGGTGACCACCATGCATTAAAAAATATCAATTTTCCAATAAACCGTAATGAGGTTACAGCTATTATCGGTCCTTCCGGCTGCGGAAAATCAACATTCATCAAAACGTTAAACTTGATGATTAACATGGTACCGAGTGTTAAGATGTCTGGGGAAATCAACTATAAGAACAAAAATATCATCAATAAAAAAATCGACCTCGTCGATCTTCGTAAAAATGTCGGAATGGTGTTCCAAAAGGGAAATCCATTTCCGCAGTCCATATTTGAAAATGTGGCTTATGGTCCGAAGATTCACGGTGAAAAACGAAAAAAAGCATTAGAAGAGATTGTGGAAAAATCACTTCGTGACGTTGCACTTTGGGATGAGGTAAAAGACCGTCTGCATAGTCCTGCTATGGGGCTATCTGGTGGACAGCAGCAGCGCCTTTGTATCGCAAGAGCTCTTGCGACAAAGCCGGATGTGCTGTTGATGGATGAGCCGACATCTGCACTTGACCCGATTTCAACATTGAAGATAGAAGAGCTGATGCTTGAACTGAAAGAAAAATATACAATTGTTGTTGTTACACATAATATGCAGCAGGCAGCACGTGTATCTGACAAGACGGCGTTTTTCTTAATGGGAGAGCTTGTTGAGATTGATGAAACATCTAAAATTTTCTCAAGACCAGCTGACCAAAGAACTGAAGACTATATTTCCGGACGTTTCGGATAAATTGGGGTGCGATGAATGAACACTAGGACGAATTTTGACAGCAATCTTAAAGAATTGAAGCAAAGCCTTTTAGATATGGCAGAGGAATCGGAATATGCCTTAAAGAAAGCAATGGCATCCTTGATTAACCAAGATTTGCAAAAGGCGGAAGAAGTGATAGAAGGAGATAACAAGATTGATGAGATGGAAAATAAAATCAATGATCAGGCAATCTTGTTAATCGCAAAAGAATCACCTGTAGCAACAGATTTAAGAAAGATTATTGTTGCCCTCAAAATTTCGTCTGAAGTCGAGCGGATTGCCGACATGGCTGTTAACATCGCCAAATCAACGATTCATATTGGCAAGGAGCAGCATATTAAAGACATAGTAGAAATCCCGCAAATGATGGAGAAGGCTTTAAATATGCTGAGAGAATCCTTGACAGCATTCTATACAGAGGATACGGTTATTGCCAAAGCAAGCGCAGAAAAGGATGACGAAATTGATGCTATGTACGGCAGACTCATCCAAGAATTAATGGGCTATATCCGTGAAAACCCGTCTGAAACAAAGCAGGTAACACAGCTAGCATTTGTTTGCAGATATATTGAAAGAATCGGTGACCATGTCACAAATATTGCCGAGAATGTCATCTATTTAGTGACAGGAAAAAGATACGATTTGAATAATTAATCAGCAGAGTTTTCTGCTGGTTTTTTTTATGTAATTAATGTGTAAAATTTCTGTAAATTTGTAGATAATGAGCGCTAAATCCTGCATATTGGTAAGTGGGTATATTGTCTTATTTATCATTATTTGCAGGAGGAAAGTCATGTCTGGTAAATGGAAATGGAAGCTGAAAACTAAGAAAAAAAGTAATACTGCCAAGCGGGCATGGTTTAAGAAAAAAAGTCTTGAAAAGGTGAAAAACATCTTTAAATGGAAAGACATTCAAATCCGTTCCAAGCTTTATTTACTGTTCGGTTTTAATGCCATTCTTTTCTTTGCTACAACTGTTATTGTCATTTTCCTGCTCAACATGGTTTGGGCAAAAACAGTCGATATTAAGAATCAAGGCGAAAAGGCGGCAGCAATTGAGGAGATAGGCTCACTTATCAGAGCAAAGGATATTCGGATTGCAGACTATATCACCTTCTTAAAAGAAGATGATATTAAAAGCTATCGGGAACTTCGGAATGAACTAAATGTATCGCTAGAAAGCTTAAATGAGACATTGGACAATAAGGAACAGCAGCAGCTGACAAAGAAAATAGAGGTAAATAATAAACGAATTGATGAGCTGTTCATCAGTGTTGTCGCACCTGCTGTTGTCAGGCTCGATGAACAGATATATACAGATGCGAGGATGGAAATAGCTCAGCTTCGCGAGGAAAATGCAGCAACACTTCAGGATTTAATCCAGGATGTGGAAGCAGACAGGAATAATACGATGCAGAATATGGAGCAAAGTATGACGCTGTTTGTTTGGCTGATAATCGGCGCCGCAGCTTTGTCTGCGATTTTCAGCGGCGGGTTTGTCTTCTTTGTATCCCGGTCACTTAAAAACAACTTGGCAAGGATTGTAGGAAGGGCCAAACGGGTCGCACAAGGTGACTTGGAGGAGGATGTGTCCACTTATGATGGCAAGGATGAAATAGGCCAGCTGGAGAAGGCAATCAGCGGTATGGTTGACAGCTTAAGGAAAATGGTGAATGGCATTGGAACTGCAGCTGTCTCTGTCCATAAGAACAGTGAGGAGCTTGCTCACAGTTCATCCAATGTGAAACATTCCAGTCAGCAAATTTCTGAAACGATGGCAGCACTGTCAGTCAGTGCAGAAAAACAGGGAGAAGGGACAGGCCAGCTGATCGTTGCATATAATTCTTTTAATACCCAGCTAGGAGTGGCAGCAGATAATGGAGCAATGGTGAACGAAGGCTCAGCAAAAGTACTCTCTGTGACACGGAGCGGCCATGAATCGATGAAGGAATCTATTAAACAGACGAATATTGTTTATGAAATGATCAAAAACACATATGAAGAAGTGCTGGGAATGGAAGAAAAGACAAGAAATATTCATACACTTGTTGAGTCCATTAAAGGGATTGCGGCTCAAACCAATCTATTAGCATTAAATGCGGCAATTGAGGCAGCAAGAGCTGGTGAGGCAGGCAAGGGTTTTGCGGTAGTCGCAAATGAGGTCAGAAAACTTGCCAATCAAGTGGAAGATTCGTTAGTAGAAATAAACAGTACTGTAATAGCTGTGCAAAATGTTTCTGAAGCAGTTTCTCGCTCTCTTAAGGACGGTTTCCAAGAATTAGAGGATGGAACGGCGAAAATAAGGAAAACTGGCGAAGGGCTTGAAACGATCAAATCAGAGGTAGAAGACATGGTTTGTAACATTGCTGTAATATCCAACACACTCGCAGACTTAATGGCTGGCTCAAAGGAGATAAAAGCGGGCGTGGAAGAAGCTGCAGAAGCCTCCCAAACCTTTGCTGCAGGAGCAGTTTCTTCGTCTGGATCGCTTCAGGAGCAGGATTCTGAGCTTGAACATATCTTTGCGAGGACGAATAAGATGCTGTCAGAAGCTAATAATCTATCTGCCCTTGTTAAGAATTTTAAGATGTAATCTAACTAGGCAGCTTGGTAAATAGTAGTATTTTTAATAGGAATTAAACCCATTTATAGCAGTATGTTCTAGCATGTAAGCGTTTTTTAAAGGAATTGACTTGCGAATTTAATAGAATTGTAATTTAACACCCCCTTTCATATGTTATAACTTAATGGAAAGGGGTTTTAAGATGAGTCTGATAAAAAAGATGATGGTTTTATCATTAATATGTGCTTCATTCTTTTCAACTACATTGATGGCACATGCAGAAACGAGTCAAGAAACACTTACAAATGGTAAAAGCAAACTAGAAGAGAAAGATAAATTGCTCGACGAAAAAGAGCAAGAACAGCAGCAGGCATCAAAAGAGCTTCAAGCTGTTCAAGACGAGCTGAAATCTACAGAAAGCCAATTAGAGGCAAGTAAAAATGAGATTTCAAGCATCGAAAGCAAGATAGAAGAAACGAAACAAAAGATAGAAGAGAAGAAAGAACAGATAGTTGTTTTAGAAGATAAAGTATTAGAACGTAAGGATGTTATGAAAGATAGACTCGTAACCTTACAAAACACAGATAAAACAAACATAATTATGGAAGTTATACTTAATGCTCAAGATTTATCCGATTTCTTAGATCGTGCAGCAGCTGTATCAGCTTTCTATAATGGAGATAAAGACCTTCTGGAACAGCAGCAGCAGGATCTTGAGACGATTGAAGCAGAGAAAAAGGATATTGATGCAAAAGAAGCAGAACTGCAGGAGAGTTATGAGTCTTTAGCTGAAAATCAAGCAGCTCTAGAAGAGAATCTCGAAAAAAGACAGGCAGCTGTAGAGAAGGCTAATAAGGAATACGAAAGCATCTCGAAAGAAATTGAGATTGCGGAGTCAGAAAAGGTAGCAATTCAAGCAGATTTGAAGAAAGCCGAAGAATCAATTAAGAAGCAGCAACAAGAGGCTGAGGCTCGCAAAAAAGCGATTGTACAGCAGCAAACAGCAGTTTCTGCTGAAACAACGGAGGCGCCGAAATCTTCCTCTTCATCTGCATCAAAATCAAAAGGTAAAAACAATTCAAGTTCTTCTTCAAAAGAAGAAAGCAGCAGTTCAAAGACAATCTATGTCTCTGCAACAGCGTACAGCCATGAGAGCACGAAGTCTGATTATACTGCGCTAGGGTATAACATTAAAAAGAATGCGAACATGAAGCTGATTGCGGTTGACCCGTCTGTTATTCCACTAGGCACTAAAGTATGGGTTGAAGGCTATGGAGAAGCAATTGCAGGTGACACTGGCGGTGCCATTAAAGGTCACAAAATTGATGTTCTCATGCCTAACAACAAAAAAGCGAAGGCCTGGGGCCGAAAAACAGTAAAAGTGAAAATCCTTGACTAATAAAGTTCAGGTGCAAAGCTCGCGCTTTGCACCTTTTTTGTCTTTGTATGAATTTTAGGAATATTTGAGAATTATTCTCAAAAATAACTGATTCATGCTATAATTACTTCTGGTCATGGAGCCAGAAAATAATGGAGAAAGACAGAGGGGTATATAAATGAAAAAAATCATGATGTTTATTTTGTTTAGTGTCCTATGCCTTGCAGGATGCGCAAGCAATGCAGATAAAGAAGAGCCAAAGGAAGAGAAAAAGGAACAGACACTTAAAGTGGCTTCCTTAATTCCTCCGATGACAGACATATTGGAAATAGCAAAGCCGCTGATGAAAGAGGAAGGCATTAATTTGGAGATTGTTGTTCTTAACGATAATGTTCAACCAAATAATGCCCTGCAAAACAAAGAGGTCGATGCTAACTTCTTTCAGCATGTTCCTTATATGGAGCAGTACAATCAAAACTCAAATGCAGATTTAGTAGCAGTACAGCCAATCTACCATGCAGTATATGGAGGATATTCTCCTAAGTATAAATCATTGGAAGACCTCCCGGATGGAGCTACTGTTGCAATTGCGAATGACCCGACAAATATCAGCAGATCTCTTGCGCTTATGGACAAGTACGGGCTGATTAAGTTAAAAGATGGTGCAACTAGTACGACTGCAACAGAAGCAGATATCGCTGAAAACAAACATAACTTTGAAATTAAAAAGGTAGACTTACTTATGCTTGCACGAGTCTATGAAGATACAGACCTTACAATCATGACGCCTGCTTATGCAGAACCGCTAGGCTTAAAGCCGAACAAAGACGCTCTATTAACAGAAGGAGTAGAGTCTGCGTTTGCCATCACGCTCGTAGCACGAGAGGATAATGCCGATTCTGAAGCAATCAAGCTTCTAGCAGAAAAAATGACTGGACCTGAAGTGAAGAAATTCTTAGAGGAAGACTATAAAGATTCAGCGTTGCCAGCATTCTAATACAAAAAAGATCCAGCTAATTACTTAGCTGGATTTCAAATATATCTATTTCAAGGGGGAACTTGAAAAAGAGTTAGTGTCTTAACATATTCTTATTGTACCCTCTAATTATGAAGAAACTATGACAAAACTATCAACTTTTCATAACAAGTTTGTGAAGCTTTGAAGACTATAGGTTAATTAAAAAAGCAGTGTGTCTCTGTGAGGGAGAACACTGCTTTAATACTATCGTTTAATTAACGGAGCAAACTAGGGAGGATTTTCCGCTGACTGCCCTTTATATCATCTTTTGTATTCATACTTAGTCTACATACGAAAAAGCAGTGTTTCTCATAAAAGAAACACTGCTTTTTATTGCTGCTAAAGTTATTTCTTCAGCTTATTCCAAGTTTCATCAAGTGCTTTCATTGTTTCTTCTCTTGTACTTTCTTTGCCTACATAAGCTTGCAGGCTAGAACCAAATTCTTGGCCAGCACCGTCTGGATATTTCATGAACTGCCAAGTGTATGTTTTGCCTTCTTGAGAATACTTTTGAATCTCTGCGCCTAATGGACCGATATCATCAGCACTTGCTTCAATTGTTTTGAATGCAGGTACATATTTGAAGTCTTTTACTAACATTGTTTTAGCTGTATCAGAAGTAACAGTCCAGTTTAAGAAATCTAGAGCCGCTTCTTTATCAGCATCTGGAGCGCCATTGTGAACAACCCAGTTAGTTGGAACGTCTACCATCAATTTGTCTGATTGTGCTTCATCATCGCTAAGCGGCATTGGAATAAAGCCGACTTCCATATTAGGGCTCAATTTATCCAGCATCGGCTGAATCCAGTTTCCTTGTTGAATCATTGCTGCTTCACCTGTAGCGAATAAAGTGACCTGTGTATTATAGTCAGTTGTTAAAGGATTTTTGTTACCATTATCCAGTGTCAAGTCCAATAGATCAAAGTACTTGTTAAAATACTCATTGCCCTCAATCTTGCTCGTGCCATCATTCAAGCCTTTAATGAACGCATCTGCATCATCTTGATAAGCAAAAGGTACATTCAAGCCGTGGTTTGCAAGCACCCACCACTCGCCATAGCCGATTGAGAAAGGAGTAATGCCCGCAGATTTTAGTTTCTCTGCTGCTGCTTCTAACTCAGTGAAAGTAGTAGGAAGGTCTGTGATGCCTGCTTTTTTGAATAGCTCTTTATTATAAGCGAAGCCGTAACCTTCTAAGTTTACTGGCTGACCGTAAAGTTTCCCATCAATTGTCATTGGAACTAAGGCACTTTCATAAGCATCCTTCACCCATGGCTGATCAGATAAATCCTCGAGCTTATCCTTCCAAGTAATTGCTTCCTGGTAGCCGCCATTACCAAAAATATCTGGAGCTTTATTAGAAGCAAATTTAGCTTTCAGAGCAGCTGCTCCGTCTGCACCGCCTCCGACAGATTCGATATTAAAGGATACGTCAGGATGTTCTTTTGTATATGCATCTGTTAATGCTTTTAATTGATCAGCAATTTCAACTTTCCCGTTGAATATATCAACAACTACTTTTCCGTCCTTGCTGCCTGAGCTATCAGAAGCAGTTTCATTAGAACATGCTGTTGCAAGAAGAAGTGTTGCTGATAATACACCTGCTGCTAGTGAATATTTTTTGAATTTAAAACCCATTGGTTTCCCCTCCTGAATTTTAGGAAAAATTTTATATGGATCTCCATCCTTTAAAAAGGATGGAGGCTGATCCCGAATGTAGCTGTGCTTATTTGATAGAACCGCTTGTGATACCTTTGATAATATGTTTTTGCATCGCAAAGAAGAAAATCAATAATGGAATGATGCCGAGCATTAATGCGGCTAGTGCTAGATCCCATTGCTTTGTATATTGGCCAAAGAAGAAGAAGGTAGCCAAAGGAATTGTCCGCAATTCTGGATTCTGCAAGACAAGGGATGGAAGCAGATAATCATTCCAAATCCATAAGCTGTTAAGGATAACAATTGTTACAGTGATTGGCTTTAACAGCGGGAAGACGATGCGCCAGAATAAACCGAAACGTGAACATCCATCGATAATTGCAGCTTCTTCTAATTCCACTGGTATTCCTTTAATGAATCCGTGATATAAGAAGATAGTCATACCTGATCCAAATCCTAAGTACATGATGACAAGCCCCCAGATGCTGTTCAGCAAGTTCAGGTTGCCGGCTGTCTTAATTAATGGAATCATGATGGATTGGAACGGGATAATCATTGCAGCAACAAAGGACATAAAGATGATATTAGAAATTTTCTTTTTAGTCCTTACAAGCATATACGCAGCCATTGAACAGAACACAACTAATACAATATTGCTTGCGATGGTGATAATTAAAGAGTTGCTTAGTACCTTTAAGTAATCAAGCTTTTCAAATGCACTTACATAGTTTTGGAACTGAAGCACCTTAGGCAATGCTGATGTATTCGTCAAAATTTCAGCAAATGGCTTTAAGGAGTTGGCGATTACATAATAGAATGGTACGAGAAACACAAGTCCAATCAGTATCGCGAATATTTCCAGAATAAAGGTTTTTCCAGTATATTTGCTGCCCATTAGGATTCAACCTCCTTCTTCTTAGACAGTGTAACTTGAAGGACAGAGATTGTTGCCACAACAAGGAAGAATATTAATGCTTTTGCTTCGCCAATTCCGTAGCGGTTGTTAACAAATGCTTCTGTGTAAATGTTAAGCGCTAACATTTCTGTTGACTTAAATGGGCCACCATTTGTCAGGGACAGGTTTGCGTCAAAGATTTTGAAGGAAGACGCAGTTGTTAAGAACAGACAGATTGTTACCGCTGGCGCAACTAAAGGTAAAGTGATATGACGCAATATTTGCCATTTATTTGCTCCGTCAATCTTAGCTGCTTCAATAAGCTCTTGCGGAACATTTTGTAATGCAGCAATGTAAATAATCATAATATATCCAGCACCTTGCCAGACGCTGACAATAACAATTCCCCAGAATGCAGTATTTGCATCTCCGAGCCATGCCAGCTCAAAGAGCGGAATGCCAGTTAACTCTCCAATTGAAGCGAAGCCTCTTACAAAGATGAACTGCCAGATGAATCCTAGCAATAAGCCTCCAAGAAGATTCGGCATGAAGAAAACTGTCCGAAGAATATTTCTTGTTTTCAGCATTTGTGTAACTAAAAGTGCTAAGCCGAAGCCAATTAAATTCGTCAATACAATGGCGACAATTGTATACTTTGTCGTCAGCAGGAATGACTCTTGAAATTGCTTATCCTCTGTAAACAAGTATTTAAAATTATCCAGTCCAACCCATTTTACTTGTCCTGTAATGCCGTTCCAATCAGTAAAAGAATAATAGATTCCGGTAAAGAATGGGATTAAGACAATAAGGGTAAAGGCGAGAAACACAGGACCCACAAATAGTGTGAACAGCCCTGCATTTTTCAGTCTCTTTTTCTTGGCTGTTGTAATAGGCTTTTTGATATTTCTGTTACTAGGTGTAACAATAGTGGAATTATTATGTTCCTCTAATTTATTTTGGTTGTTCACTTTCCGCACCTCCTGTATGTATAATGTAAGTTATAAAATGATTTTATGAAACGGCTTACATTGACGACAAGGGTGGAAAATATTAAACCGCCCTTTTTAGGCGCGGTGATGATAATAGAGATATATTAAATAGGAAGAGTGTGCACAAAGCAGATAAAAGTTGCTCATACTTCCACACTTATGCTCGTACATATAGAAGGGAGGGCAGGTCAGGAGAGAACACCTTTGAACTGCTGACCAGATTAATGAGATGGGGAATCCGGAAAAAACTGATACTGCTGCTGATGATAGCGACCATTCTTCCTTTTGGAACGGGGATTATCATCACCTATTATTATACGATTGACTCTATTAAGGAAAGGTCTGTCACAACTAACTATGACTTTATTAAAAAGGGAGAAGAGGAGCTTTCTGTTTATTTAGAGGATATTGCGCAGATGTCTTCTGTATTGTACCGGTATACTCCTTTCATGAATGTGCTTGTAAATGGGATTGAGGATGACAGTTCTGTTAATGAGGAGGAGGTAAGACGACTGCTGGCGTACTTGTTTAACACAAGAACAGAAATTGAACAGATGCATCTGTACATTGATAATGGGAAAGATTCTTATACAAATTATCATAGTAAAATCAGCGGCAGGGTAAAGTATGAAAATGTTTTTGACCATCCGTACTATGCGCAATTTAAGACAAACAAGGCGGACTATTCTCTCATTGAAGCACCGCATGAAATTTACAGCTATAATAATATCTCTGAAATTCCCAATTCAGAGAAAAATAATGTCTTAAGCTTTCATAATATAATCCGCAATATACCTGCAGAGGATTTCCTCGGTTATTTGTCGATTGACATCAATCTTTCGAGGATTGAGAGCATCGCCGAGCGCCTGTACACAGCAGGAGAAGAGGATTTATATATTGTTGATGACAAGAAAAAGATTATCTATTCTTCAACCAAAGAGGAAATTGGCAATGGAATGACAGAGGCTTGGTATGAAAAGATGCTTGATACGCGTGCAGAACAAAGCTATGAGTGGGAAGATGACGAGTTTTCCGGTGTAATCGTATTCCAGAAGTTCTCAGTTCAAGAGAATGACTGGTATATAGCAAAACGTATTCCGTATGCAATTTTATACCAGACTGCAAGAGAAACGGTTGTTATGAATAGTTTAATAGGAGTTATTGCTTTGGCAATCGTGCTGTTGGTCACATCACTCGTATCGGTAAAGGTGACAGCGCCGATTAAAGTGCTGATTGCCAATATGAAAAAAGTTGAAAGCGGTCAGCTGGAAGCAGACTTCGATTCTTTAGGCAATGACGAAATCGGGATGCTTGGGAAGCACTTTAAATCAATGATCGGAAAAATTAACTTGCTGATTGATAAAGAGTATAAGTTAGAAATCGAAAATAAGGCGTCACAGCTGAGGGTATTGCGGTCTCAGATAAATCCTCACTTTTTGTATAACAGCCTACAGTCGATAGGTACACTTGCATTAAAGTCGAAGGCAGCAAATGTATACTCCTTGTTGACATCCTTATCGAATATAATGCGGTACAGCATGAATATGCAGGAGGATATTGTTCCATTTTCGATGGAAATAAAGCATGTACAAGCATATTTATCGCTGCAAAAGCAGCGCTTTGATGAACAGTTTGAATTCAATATCCATGTATCACCAGGCCTTGGAAATATCCTTGTCCCGAAAATGATTTTGCAGCCAATCGTTGAAAACTGCTTTAAACATGGGTTTGCAGATCAAGTTAAGCTGGCAACAATCACTATTCAAGCTTCGTTATTGAACGATTATATTGTTTTGTCGGTCAGTGATAATGGTAAAGGAGCTAGCATGGAGGAGCTTCAGGAAATCAGGCAGAAGCTCTATAAGAAGGGGAATATAGCAGAACCTGGACAAAGGGAATCAATCGGACTTAAGAATATTTATGAACGAATCCAGATTTATTATGGAAATCAAGCTGAGATGATTATCAGCGGTAAGGAAGATCAAGGATTCATGGTAGAAATATATATTCCAAAGATAATTAATGGGGTGCAGGAACAATGAAAGTTTTGATTGTGGATGATGAAAAGCATGTCAGGGAAGGCATTCGGCTTCTTGCAAATTGGGAAGAGAACAATATTAATGAGATCTATGAGGCAAGCAATGGGGAAGATGCAATCGAGCTTATTGAACGCTACAAGCCAGAGTTGATTTTTTCTGATATGAAGATGCCGAAAATGGATGGAACGAAATTGCTGGAATGGATTAAGCAAAATCAGCCGACTAGCAAGACTGTCGTCATTACAGGCTATGATGACTATGATTACATGCGAAAAGCCATTCATTTCAACAGCTTTGATTATTTACTAAAACCTGTAGATCCAGAGATATTAAATAATACCCTGAAGAATGCCGTGGAAAGATGGAACGAAGAAGAAGTGGACAGGAAAAGGAAGGTGAATTCAGATCAGCTTATTAATAAGATGAAGCCAGCATACCGGGACAGAAAGCTGACCCATTTTTTAACAAGCAGATCTGTCAATGAAGAGGTCTTACGCGAATTCCAATTCTATTTAGCAAGTGAATACAGGGTTGCTGTTATGTGCATCACAGAAAAAACAATTGAACAGTTTAACAGAGACAGGGAGTTAGCTTACTTTTCCATCTTGAATATTATCACGGAGGCACTTAGTGAAAGAAGGAGCGGGATTGCGTTTCGCTATCTGGCTAATAAAGGTGAAATCGCGATTATCCTGTGGAATAAATCGGAGGATGTTGACCCTTTACTCACAGAAATTTATAAAAAAATTCAGCATACATTTGAAGTTTCCTGTCCGATTGCAGTTGGCGGTCCTGTCGGGGAGCTTGCGAAATTAATGGACTCTTATGAGGCGGGGAAAGAGCTGCTATATTCCATGAATGTTTTAGAAAAGCGTGCAGTTAGGGTGTACAGCGGGTCTTTGCTGCCAAAGCTAGAATGGAAAAGTTTAATGAAGCACAACTCAGCGATTAAAATGGCGATGCAGACAGGAGAAATTGGTGCTTTTCGAGAATTATTAGAGCAAGTTGCAGCAGAATATACCGAAAATGGATTTCTATCATGGAAGCAGCTTTTACATTTTGAGAAGGAATATAGAGTCGTTGGAGAACGGTGGTATAAGAACTATCAAATAGCTTTCCCGGAGGCATGGGAAAGTGCTGAAAACAGAACAGATAGCTTTTTTGAGTCAGATGGAAGCTTTCAGCTAGAAGCATATAAAACATATATAAAAAGAGAAATTGCTGTGTTTCTGAAAAAGGTGAAGCGGGCTTCTGCAACGAAAGAAAGCAGCATCATCTACGAGATTGAAAAGTATTTGCACGCGAATTTCAACAGAGATGTCAAATTACAGGAGCTTTCCGAACGCTTTTTTATCAGCAGGGAATATATCTCAAGAAAATTTAAAAAGGAATTCCAAGTAACCATTACGGATTACTTAACGAAAATCAGGATTGAAAAGGCTAAATCCCTGCTTGTAAACAGCTCGCTAAAGATATATGAGATTGCCAGTATGATAGGCTATCAGGATGACAAGTACTTCCGCAAGCTGTTTAAGAAAACAGTTGGTGTCACTCCAAATGAATATAGAGATGCACAAATCACCAATACGTTAAAGTAAATTAAAAGTAACGTCTATATTGTTTTAATCACTAATATAAGGGTAAAGGGAAGTTCAATATATTCCACCCTATTTGCTCAATGTAAGCAGTTTCAATCTGGGGGATATGCTTTAAAATATAAAGGAAACATATCAATTATTAAAAAGGCTTTTTTGTAAACCAGCAGAGTGTTTGGACTTTTTAAAATAGATGAGGTGCATATAGATGAACAAAAAATGGTGGAAAGAATGCGTAGCCTATCAAGTATATCCGCGAAGCTTCATGGACAGCAACGGCGATGGAGTGGGAGATTTAAAGGGAGTTACCTCCAAGCTTGATTACTTGAAAGAGTTAGGCATTGATGTTATTTGGCTATCCCCGATGTTTAAATCACCGAATGATGACAATGGTTATGATATCTCAGATTATCAGGATATTATGGAGGATTTCGGTACGATGGAAGACTTTGATGAGCTTCTTCACGAGGTACACGCTAGAGGGATGAAGCTTATACTTGATTTGGTTATTAATCATACGAGTGATGAGCATCCTTGGTTTATTGAATCTCGTTCATCTAAGGACAATCCAAAACGAGATTGGTATATATGGAGAGATGGCAAGGATGGGAAAGAGCCGAATAACTGGGAATCGATTTTCAGCGGCTCTGCCTGGAAATATGATGAGGAAACAGAGCAATACTTCATGCATATATTCTCGGGGAGGCAGCCTGATTTAAACTGGGAAAACCCTGAGGTGCGGGAAGCTCTCTATAACATGGTTAACTGGTGGCTTGATAAGGGGATAGACGGTTACCGGGTTGATGCTATTTCTCATATTAAAAAAGCACCAGGCTTGCCGGATTTATACAATCCTGACCATTTGGAATATGTTCCGAGTTTTCCTTACATGATGAATGTACACGGAATTGATGAGTTCTTAACAGAATTTGCTGATAAAACAATCAAAAACTATGACATTATGACAGTCGGAGAAGCAAATGGTGTCGGCCTTGATGATGCGGACAAATGGGTAGGCGAAGAAAACGGTTATTTCAACATGATATTTCAGTTTGAGTTCTTAAGTTTATGGAATAAAGATGATGAAGACAAAGTCGATATTATTGCCTTAAAAAAGGTGCTGTCCAAATGGCAAAAGGGTTTAGAAGGCCGAGGCTGGAATGCTTTGTTTATCGAAAATCACGATCAGCCGCGCAGGGTGTCTTCCTGGGGAAATGATAAGCGCTATTGGAAAGAGAGCGCGAAAATGCTTGCATCTATGTATTTCTTAATGAAGGGAACACCATTTATTTATCAAGGTCAGGAAATTGGCATGACAAATGTTCAATTCCCTTCTATTGATGATTATGATGATGTTGGCATGGTTAACTTCTATAAAGTGGAATCGGAAAAGGGAGTTCCTCACGAGGATATTATGAAGGTTGTCTGGAAGCAGGGCCGTGATAATGCCCGGACGCCGATGCAATGGAATGCAGAAAATATGGCTGGCTTTACAACATCAAACCATACATGGATAGGAGTAAATCCTAATTATCTGGAAATCAATGTAGCTAATCAAGAGCAGGACCCTGATTCCATCCTTTCGTTTTATAAAGAGCTGATTAAACTAAGAAAAGGAAGCCCTCTGTTCACTTACGGAAGCTACCAGCTTTATTTGGCGAATCATCCAAGATTATTTGTATACACGAGAACTTTAGGTAAAAGAAAGGCTATCATTATTAATAACTTCAGTGATAAGCCGACCATTTTCAAGGTTCCATCAGAGCTTGTGTATCAATATTCTGAGCTGGCTTTAACTAATTATGAGGTTAAGGATAAAAAGCTCCGCAAGAAAACAGCTCTTAAACCATTTGAGACAAGAGTATACTTTATTTCATAACTTGCTTGCATAAGGAAGGCTTAGCCAAAGAGGGCTAAAGCCTTTTTTTGTTTGTATATAATATGTTTATGTGTATAGTTGGTTGTAGGATTAAACAGTTAAGAAAGGAGCGGGGAGAATGAAGGGAAAAGATTATGACAAAATACTGCGTATCAAGACAGAAGGAGAGCAGGCAGGCTTCAACAGCTCCTTCCATTACCACCGTTATGAACCGACACCATATGGGTATTTGACAACATTTTTTGAGGAGTACAAGCTAAAAGAAGCAGATCGTATTGTTGACTTCGGATCGGGGAAAGGGAGACTGCTATTTTTGCTTCACCATTTATTCCAAACCACAGGCATTGGTATCGAGATGAATGAGCAGTTCCATACAGAGGCTATAACCAATAAATCGAGCTATTTTGCTAACAAGAAAAAGCAGGGAGAGCAAATACAGTTTCTCTGCAGAGGATTACGCAATCCATCCTAATGATACTATCTTTTATTTCTTTAATCCTTTTTCTGTGCAGATCTTTCGGAAAGTCATCAATAATATTTTACTGTCTGCAGAGCAGCATGCCCGAGCTATCAGAATCATCTTATATTATCCATCAGATGAGTATATTTACTTATTAGATGAGCACCCGTCCTTTGTGAGGGAAGCTGAATTTTTAGTGCCTGCAGTGCATGAGGATTCGAGAGAGAAATTCCTTGTTTATAGCCATACGTAAAGAGAAGTACAAAGTTATCAAAATTGGAAGAAAATGCTGTAGCTACATCTCTTGTAGAACAAACCATTATCCTATATAGTCATAGATAAATAGTATAAAAGTCGTAGGATTAAAGTTTGTAATGGCGAAATAAACTACAATACTATTAATCTGTTGAATCCATCAAGAGGGAGAATTAATATGTTTACATTGCCAGATAGCAGTAAAGTAGTTTATTTAGAAGGCCATTATTCCATGCCTGTAGTAGCATTATCGCTTATTATTGCGTGTATTTCAGCTTATACTGCTATATCAATTAATGAGCGTATAAGGTACAACAGCTTTTTCCATCGTTATGTATGGCTGACCCTTGCGTCCTTTACAATGGGATTCGGAATTTGGTCCATGCATTTTATCGGAATGAGTGCCTTGATGCTGCCAACCTCGATGCACTATCACCTCGGTTTGACTGTCCTATCTGTATTGCCTGCAATGCTTGCATCTTTTCTGGCATTCTATATGACAAGTTCTGGGAGTAAGTCTGTCACATCGATTGTCATCTCAGGAATTGTTATGGGTTTAGGGATTTCACTCATGCATTATATTGGCATGATGGCGATGATTATGGAGGATGTGCAATATACGTATCGGCTTAATTATTTTATTTTATCCGTTCTAATCGCGATTATTGTTTCATTTGTCTCATTATTTATTTTTGCGCGGATGAACAGATTTATGAACAACTTGGTGTTAAAGCTGATAACAGCCATCATAATGGGCCTTGCTGTTGCGAGTATGCATTATACAGGCATGTATGCAGTTAAATACTATGTTGATGCAGATGTACAGCTGAATAACAGCATGCATGAAATGAATGTTGGCTTCTTGATTCTATCCGTTGCTGCCGGGACGTTTGTTGTGCTGTTTATTTCTGGTTTATCGGCATTGCTTGATCGGTATGTTGATTATCGCCTCAATTATTTTGACTCCCTCACAAGGCTGCCAAACAGAAGACAGTTTGAGAAAATAATTCATACTCCAGGAAATATTAAAGGACTTGCTGTTCTTCATATTCATGATTTGGAGAAATGGAATAACACATACGGCTTTGAGTTCGGTGATGAAATCATCCGCTATATTGAACAGATTACTGTTAAGCTGAAGCCGAAGACAGTTGCCGTCTATCGTATTGAGGGTAACAGGCTTGGGTTTATCAGCACAAGCAAAGAGGATAATAAAAAAATGGAAGAAATGGCAAAACAAATTTGTGCTATTCTTTCATCTGCTCTTAATATCAATGACAGAATGATTATGATTAAGACTGTTTTTGCGATATCACTTGTTGAAAAAAAACGTGATGAAACGCAAGTTTATGAAAATGCCCTTGCTGTTTTGAATCATCATTCTGTTAAATATGAGCATGAAGTAATCACATATGATCCAGCCATTCATGTTCAGTCCTTCCAGACAACACTAATCGCAGATGTGGAAGAAGCGATGAGCAATGATCAGTTTTACCTCGTGTATCAGCCGAAGGTGGAAATGCATTCAAATAAGATAACAGGACATGAAGCTTTATTGCGCTGGAATCACCCGATTTACGGATTCCTGTCACCAGCTGTCTTTATTCCGATCTTAGAATCTGCTGATAAAATGTTCGATGTCACAGACTGGGTCATAGACAGAGTATGCCGCCAGATTGCGGAATGGGAGAAAAACGGAACAAGAAAGCCTGTTTCTGTTAATATCCCTGGCCCCTATGTAACATCGCCAAGGCTGATGTCCTACTTAGAGGACCGTGTTACAAAGTATGGGTTTAATCCAGAGCTTCTGGAGCTTGAAATGACGGAAACGAGCGCGGTTGAGAATATTGAGGGTGCTATTCAAGCAGTCCATGCATTCCGTAACTTCGGCTTTTCTGTGGCCCTAGATGATTTTGGGACAGGAGTTTCCTCCTTATCTTATCTCAAGAGATTGCCAGTCACTACATTGAAAATCGACAAATCATTTGTTGATGGAGTTCCAGGCTCACGAAAAGACTCTGAAATTATGAAAGCAATCATTGCTTTAGGTAATTCCCTGCATTTAAATATTGTCATTGAAGGGGTAGAAACAGAGCAGCAAGTAACGTACTTGTCCACTGTGGATGGGTGCAAGGTGCTGCAAGGGTATTATTATGCCAAGCCAATGGTGCAAAGTGAACTGGAGGATTGGTGTCACAATTTCACGACGAAAACGGCTATATAATAGGAAGTGTATATTTTTAAAGAGGAGTTTCTTTATTTGTTGCAAAACAAAAAAAGAAGCTCTTTTTTTGAGGAAAAAGAGGACTTGTTAGTTAAATCATATTCGCCTTACAGATTTCTTCTGTTTTTCGGCTTTGCAAAGAAGGAACAATAAAAAATCAGTGAGAAAATCCCGATTAATTCCGCTAGAAATAAACCATTAAGGATTGTGCTTAACATTTTGCATCCCTCCGATATGATTGCTTCTTACACCTTTACTATACCCAGAAAGCATGTAGCTACCGTTAATGTATTATTAAATTAAAGTAATGAATGTATATTATTTATGAAGCATAAGTATTTGTTTGTTTAGCTAGAAGCAGGCATGCTATAGTAACAGATGAGGAGTGTTAACAATGTACTTAACAATTGAAGAAACGGCTGAATATTTATCTGTGTCTGTGTCTTATGTGGAAAATCTAGTGCTGCAAGGAAAAGTTCGGGTGCTGCATGATGAGGACGGGAATGTATTAATCTATAAAGATCAGTTTAAAACCCATTTTAAACAGCTGGAAAAGTATCAGCTGCTTATGCAGGAACTAGCGAACGAACCGATACCGGAAGATAAAGATATTAAGGATGAAGACTAGGTATTCATAAATAGAAAGAAGGCGAATGGATAATAAGACCATTCGCCTTTTCTTCATGTACTTAATCCTCTATTGGGAATACTATACTCATTGCTTGCTTCGTTTTAAGCTTCCAGCCATTCTTGAGACCATTTTTCAATTTCTTTCATTAATGGCTGCAGGGAACGGCCTTTTTCAGTCAGAGAGTATTCTATGCGCACAGGAATTTCCGGGTAAACGTCCCTGATGACAATTCCTTGTTTTTCTAATTCTTTAAGCCTTTCTGAAAGAAGCCGCCCGCTGATTCCAATAGATGATTCAATGGTGCAGAAGCGCTGAGATCCATTCAGCAGCTGATAAATAATTAAACCAGTCCAACGCTGACTTAACAGTCCCATGGCTTTTTCAAACCTTGGGCAAATGACGGATGGATTCATGATATTTCACTCCTTTTTTTTATTATACAATAGTTATTACCTTAAGTAAAAATATTATCATTTATAAATTACTTACTTTACAATCATTGTTTATTAAAATATAATTACTTACATAAAGTAAGTAAGGTTAACAAAAATGACAGGAGGAGTTCCCTTGAGTTTTCACGAGTATCCTAATTTATATGTAGAGAATGTTACGTTAAAGGTTAAAAATTTGCAGAAGATGATTACCTTTTATAAGGAGATTATCGGGTTTCAAGTACTAGAGCAAACAGACAGTAAAGCAGCTTTAACAGCAGATGGAAAGACAGCGCTTCTTTATTTAGAAGAATTGAAAGAGGCAGGAGATAAGCGACGTCGCACAACTGGCCTGTATCATTTTGCTTTGCTTCTGCCGACAAGAGAGGATCTTGGCACACAGCTGCAGCATCTGTTAGAGAGCGGTTATCCATTGCAAGGAGCTTCTGACCATAATGTAAGTGAAGCACTTTATTTAGGTGATCCAGAGGGGAATGGGATTGAAATTTACCGTGACCGTGCTGCAAACCAATGGGCATGGGAAGATGAGTTTGTAAAAATGGATACACTGCAGCTGGATGCGCAAGGTGTGCTAGATGCTGGTAGAAATAAACAGTGGCTTGGTTTGCCAAGAGACACAAAAATGGGGCATATTCATTTACATGTGGCTGAATTGGCAGAGACAGCGGATTTTTATGTGAAGGGATTAGGCTTTAATATTGTGCAAAAATATGGAACACAAGCCTTTTTCATTTCTACAGGCAAGTACCATCATCATATTGGCTTAAATACATGGAATGGTGTCGGTGCACCTGCACCGCAGGACAATAATCCAGGCTTAAAATACTTCGACTTGAAGGTTCCGAGCAAAGAAGCAAGAGATGAGATTGCAGCAAGACTTGAGGGCATGGATGCTGAAATTACAAAGACGAACGATGCTTACTATGTAAAGGACCCTTCTGGGAACACAATTCGCTTAGTTCTATGATTAATATTTAAAATTTTGTGATTAAAAAAATTGCCTAATTCCCACTTTATTATTAAAATTTTAAATAGTGATTACTACAATAGGAAAATATTAAAATTGGACGGTTTTTCCTTTGAAAATTTCCAATCATAATTTTTTAGAATAGGTGGGAATATTTTGCAAAAGAATGAAAAGCTTTATAAGTATTTTCTTGAAAATGCTGACAGATTGACAGATGATTGGTATGCAAACTTGGACAGGACTGATCCTAACGGAGTTTATGCATCTGAAGATCCAGAAATCATTAAAACATTAAAAAAGCAAAATAACGACTTTCATTACTATTTAGCAAAAGTATTTATTGAGGAAGAAGAAAAATTTCTTGAGGAGTTCCGTGAATGGGTTGTAGACATTGCCTCTGATAAGGAGCATTTAGAGACACCTATCCATTTTATTATTAGGGAGTTTATTCGGACTAGAGAGCAATACTTTCAGCTCGTCGAGGAATTTAAGCAAAAAAACGATATACCAGAAGAACGGATTACTATTTGGAATCGCAGCATTGTGCGGATTTTTGATATTGTTATCCTGCAGTTCACGGAACAATTCCATGAAAACTCGATTAAACAGCTTCGAGCACAGCAGGAAATGATAAATGAACTCAGTTCACCTGTTATATTGCTCAGTGAAAACCGTGCCTTGCTTCCGCTTGTAGGTGATATCGATACAGCACGGGCTGCTGCTATTTTGGAAAATACAATTAAACAGTGTGCTGAGAAGAGGGTAACACAGCTGTTTATAGACTTGTCTGGGGTTATTATTATCGACACAATGGTTGCTCATCAAATTTTCCAGCTGATTAACGGCTTGAGCTTGATTGGAGTTCACTCCACACTGTCTGGAATCAGACCAGAAATCGCGACAACTGCCATTCAGCTAGGATTATCCTTTAATGATATTTCGATTGCTTCCACATTAAGCAAAGCAATCGCTGAGGACAAAGAATTCTTTAACGAGTAATAGCAATTATTTTTTTCTTTATATGGTAAAAACCACACCGTATTGCCTTCTAATAAATACGGTGTGGTTTTTTATTATTTGCCAAATGAAAAGTCAACAGCCTCTTTAGAATGAAGATAGGTTGTATTAAATAAAGGAATGTTTATATCTTCGTCTTTAATTAATAGAGGTATTTCTGTACAGCCTAAGATGATTCCTTCTGCACCTTCTGCGATAAGCTTACGAATGATATCCAAATACCTCTCTTTTGACTCAGGCAAAAATTGTCCTTGGCATAGCTCGTCAAAAATGATGGAGTGAACATCCTCTCTGTCACAAGCTTCCGGGATGATTGTTTCAATTCCGAAGACCTCAAGGATATTGCTGTAGAAACCTTGCTCCATTGTGAATTTTGTTCCAAGTAAACCGACTTTTTTAAGCCCTTTGGCAGTAATGCTTCTTGCTGTTGATTCAGCGATATGAATGAGAGGAACCGAAACGGCTTCTTTCACCTCATTTGCCACTTTATGCATTGTGTTCGTACAGATAAGAATTACATCTGCACCGCCTGCTTCTAATGTTTTGGCAGCATCAGCAAGCTTCTGGGCTGCTAAGTCCCATTTTCCTTCCCGTTGCAGAATGGCTATTTCCTCCATATTAAAGGAATAAAGCAAGCATTTTGCTGAGTTTAATCCCCCTAATTCTTCCTTAACTAATGTATTGATAATATGATAATAGTCTGCTGTTGATTCCCAACTAAGCCCGCCGATCAGTCCGATAGTTTTCATTGTTTTCTCCTTCGTTGTATAGTTTTCCACAGCATAACATGCTATTCTGGTATATAGTAGGACCACAATTTATAAACTTTTATAGTGCCAGAGCATTTCGAGGTGGCTAATTTATGATATTCATTACAGTAGACAGGTCAAGCCCTATCTCTTTAACGCAGCAAATTTACGAACAAATCAGAAGTAGCATTCTTGGCAATACCTTAAAAGAAGGACAAAAGCTATTGTCAACAAGAGAGCTTTCAGCAACAATCGGCGTATCACGGAACATCGCTATGGAGGCGTATGACCGATTAATAGCGGAGGGTTTTTTAGAAGTTAAGCCAAAGGCAGGCACCTTTGTATCAAAGGGTACAGCGCTGACTACCATCAAGCATATGGAGCATGAGGGTCCTAAGGACCAAGCCTTTCCTTATGAAAAACCATATATTGATTTTCGCGGCGGGAATCCGGCGACCGATTATTTTCCACGGAAAAAGTGGGGCCAGCTCACAAAAGAAGTATGCATCGACTCTCCCCAGCATATATTCGGTTACAGTGATCCTCGCGGAGTGCCAGAGCTTCGGAATGTACTTGCTCAGTATTTGCGAAAAGCTCGGGGAGTAAAGTGTGATCCAGATCAAATTATCATTACATCAGGTGCGACCCAGGCATTGCGCCTTATTACTGAAATGATGCTGACTTCTGATGGATTTATCGCCTCAGAGGACCCGGTAGCAGATGAAATGAGGAATATTTTCTCAGTGGCAAAAGCAAAAGTATATCCAGTGCCAGTTGATGAAAATGGAATTATTCCTGAGCAATTGCCTGAAGCTGCGCCGGATTTCCTGTTTGTCATTCCTTCCCATCAATTTCCTTTAGGAGGAATATTGTCTATTCAAAGACGGTTGATGCTGATTGAGTATGCTCGAAGAACAGGTTGTTATATCGTGGAAGATGATTATGACAGTGAATTTACCTATGAAGGTGCCCCTGTTCCATCGATGCAGGGTATTGATCAGGAGCGTGTCCTGTATGTTGGTACGTTCAGCAAAATATTATCCCCAGCTTTGCGAATAGGATACGTCGTTTTGCCACATCCATTATTGAGAGAGTTTCAACAGCTGAAGTGGTTTAATGACAGGCATACATCGTCAATCGAACAATATGTGCTTGCCCGCTTTATGAAAGAGGGACATTTTGAGAGGCATATTCGCAAAATGAAAAAAATTTATCAAGAGCGCAGACAGGTGCTGGTTGATGCAATCAATAGCTGCTTTGAGGATGCCAAAATTATCGGGAAAGCAGCAGGGATGCATTTAGTGGTAGAATTTCCAGGCGTTTATTTCACTGAGGACAAAATGAACAGAATGAAGGAAGAGGGTGTTTGCATCTATCCAGTCGAGCAATACAGCATGCGTAAAGGAAGTCATGAGCATCTTGCTGTGCTAGGATACGGAGGTGTAGCACCAGAAGAAATACGAAAAGGAATCCTTATCTTGAAAAGGGTGCTTTCGTTTTAACATCATTTTTTAATGAACCTTTATCCTTTTTATGTTATAAAAAAGATAGCAGTCATTAGAAAAGAAAGTAAGGAGTTATATTTTGCGATGAAACAAAAAGGGACAAACAAAAAATTAAAAATAAGCCTATTTATACTCATGGGGATATTGCTAGTATTATTCTTTATTCCTACTCCTTATTACTTGAACCAGCCTGGTTCCATTGAATCGCTCGCGGAGAAGGTTACTGTCGAAGATGGAGATAAGACAGAGGCTGGCAGTTTGAACTTGACGACTGTCTATTCTATTAAGGCAAGTAACCCTTACATACTCCTGTATGGCTTGTTGGCTCCACATACAGAAATTAAAGAAGAAGAAGAAGTGAAGGGCGATCTTTCGGATCAGGAATATAATTCACTTCTGCTCCACATGATGGACACCTCTAAACAAAATGCGATTATTGCCAGTCTGCATGCTGCAGGGGAAAAGGTAGAATATCAATATAATGGTGTGTTTGTTGCAGGGGTGCTGGAAACATCAAAAGCAAAATCGGTTATCCATGTTGGCGATATTATCCATAAAGTAGATGGAAATGAATTCACACAAGCCACCGACTTAATTGCTTATTTAAAAGGCAAAAAAGCTGGAGATAAAGTAGAAATTGAATACACACATAACAATAAAGACAAAAAAGCAACAGTGGAAATGATTGTGCTGAATAAACAGACAGGCCAAGTGGGAATAGGGATAAGTACGGAAAATAATATGTCTATTGATCCCTCTGTTAATGTAAAGATAAACAGCGATAATATAGGCGGTCCGTCAGCAGGTCTGATGTTCTCATTAGAAATTTACAATCAATTAGAAGATGATGATTTAACAAAGGGCTATAAAGTAGCCGGTACCGGAACAATGGATGCAGAGGGTAATGTCGGTCAGATTGGCGGAATCAAGCATAAAATTGTCGCTGCACATAAAGCGGATGTAGACATATTCTTCTATCCAGAGGATAACTATAAAGATGATACGAATGAAAAGGAAATTAAAGAAGAAGTAGCAAAAGAAGGCTATGACGACATTAAAATCGTGCCAGTCAGCACATTGCAGGATGCAATAGATTATCTGGAGAAGCTCCCAGAAAAAGAATAATTCAAGAGTTAAGCGGGTGTAACAATGCCCGCTTTTTTATATGCTTTTTTAAAGGGATAAGTTGAGGGAAGCTAGTTTAAAAAGCCAAGATTAGGGAATGTTATGTACATGGATACATAGAACGGAATGTATTGCTTCAAGAGATTTTGGAGAATACAAAGGAGGTTTTATCATGAATGATTTTTTAGATGGAATATTTAGTGTATTTTATGGAGTATTTGGTTTTCCGTTGGCAATAATCTTCATTATTATTGTCGTTGCTGCAGTAATTCAAATCAGAAAGCGCCGCCGCCGAAAAAGAGAAGACTGGTACGGCCAATCACCAGTAGAGAAATTTGATGAAAATGATAAAGGGAAAAATAAGTAAGGTTGGGACATAAGTGTGTAAAACCGTGTGAAAACCGAACTATTTAATTGTTTTTTTTGATTAAATAGTTCGGTTTTTGTTTTTTTAGTTTAAATACAATAATTAAAAAATCATAGTGGAATGGAGCGGCGGACACTCGGGACACCTGCGGGAAATAGAGGAAAGGATGAGACCCCGCAGGCGAAGACGAGGATGCTCATCTTCCTCCCCGCGGAAAGCGAGTGGCTGGAGCGCAATGAAACGAACTGATTTTAAAGCCATAATCTATTTAGTCACAAGCTTCATTTTTTAAATTTAGATGTAATTTATTATTCGTTTTTAAATAGGTTATCTTTTCTTTCATCTCAACATCTATATGCTGTTAACCGTAAAAGGAGAAAGGGTATATAGGCACTAGAGGAAGGCTCGCTTATTTTAGTAAGCTATTGTTATAGAAACAGCCCTTTTAGTAAATGTTTTGTAACATAAATGAACAATTGCCGAAATGTACGGATGGAACGTCTTTGCTACAATAAAGAGAAGTATGGACTTATAGTTATGAATGCTGTCTTATTTGCATAATATTACAGTTGAATAGATACAAAGATATCGGGACTAAATGATTATGAGGATGAGGAAAAAGGTCATCATCATTCCAAAGATTAACAGGGGGAAGTTATGACATTAGAAAAGAAGTTAATTAATAAAACCTATTATGAAAGTTTTACCGTCGATCGGGAAGAGCCGCCAATCGAAGTGCTCGGCCAATTATATATCGCAGAGCAAAGAAAAAACGTTCCGGATTTAACGTCAATCCGATATGCACAGGGAGAGCTGTACTTCCACGTACATGATTATGAATCAGCAATATTCAAGTGGGAAAATATCTCAAATGAGCTCGAACCATGGGCGAAGAAAAACTTGGCTGACGCTTATATGGAATTAGGAGAGTTATCGACAGCAGAAAGTATTTATAAAGCTGTGTTAACTGATTCTGAACTATTAAGCACAGAGATTTCGATGCAGCTTTTTGCGTTATATATCGAAAAAGGCAATCATGATATGGCGCATAACACTATTAAAAGCTTGCTTGCAACAAACCCTGACTATGCCAACATGACACTTTTGGCGAAAACTTATTTTGAAGAACATGAAGCATGGGGAGATGCAATTGAACTAGCTGTTAATGAAGGAGAAAGAACGAATTCATTAAAATGGTATGAAGCATTGATTCAATATGCAAAAATCGGCGTTATTGCAGAGTACGAGCCAAACTATTTTAGGCAAAGCATCAGAAGTGTTGCCGAGCTGGATCAAAAACTGTTTGAGCAATTAAGTGTGGCATTCTGGGAAAATTATCGAAATAGTCCTTTTTACTTGGCATGGCTGTGGGACTACAACCAGTTGTTTCAACAGCTTCAATGGGAGAAAGAAGAAGAGTGGACAGAGCTTCCTAGTATGCTTGAAGACTCTTATTTGCATTTGATTAGCTCTGTTTATCCAATTAAGGAAGTCAGAGGACTTATTCCAGATATATTGAGCAATTTATTGGTAACAGCTAATAATCAGGATAGCATAATTGCGGCATCTGCTGTGCTTGCATGGAATGATATGTTCCCTAGTACAATTGAGGCGGAGTTTATCAACAGCGCAGAGCATTTAATTAATACTGCAGAGGCTGTTGTTGACTTGGCAGATATCATGCAATTGCTTCAGTCTATTACAGATTGGGCGGAGAATAATGATATCATCATCGACAAGAAATTCTCACAAAGAGTAGTGGAACAGATTCCTGCTGAAAGCCGTCAGCTTCTAATTATCGGTTCACCTGGAAGCGGCGTAAATTCTTGCATTAATGAACTTGTTGGGGAAACATTATTGTCAGAAGGCACAAATAGCCTTATCTCCATCCATGATTATGACTATTTAGAGATGGAGGAACTGACTGAAGAAGGAATCCGCCCTATTGATACATTAAACGATTTTTATGAAGAACAGCTTTCAAAAGATAGACATGGAGAGGAAACCCGCATCTTCCATTTATATACTCCATCCCATCTTTTGCATGAGAATAATTGGGCAATAACAACACTTCCTTTCCCTCATCAGGAGAGGTATGCAGATTACGCTTTACTGGCAGACAGCCTTCTTTTTGTCATTAATGAAAGATCGCTATTTCAGTCAAGTGATTATGAGAGACTGCTTGAATGGAAGGAAAAGGCTCCTCATTTAACGGTGCAGTTCTTAATCTACGCAGATGAAGCAGAAAACGAGAAAGTGGCAGCAAAAAGACTGCAAAAGGCAACAGCAGCAATTGATCAATATTTTCCAAACAGTGCTGTTTTCCTTTACTCAAAGGAAAATGACCGCAGTGTGCAGCTAAATGATATCAGCAGTTTTTACAGAAGACATTTTGCAGAAAGAAATATAGCAGAAGAGCGGACAACAAAAAGCATTGCCATCATTCAGGATTTATTATCTAATCTATTTGATAAGCGCTTGGAGATGGAAGAAAGTCTTTATACGACACTTCGTATGTACGAAGAAATAGTCAGCAAGCTGTCTGGTGCAAATAATCAGCTGGCAGATATGGAATCAGAAAAAACTCGTATTATCGTAAATGCTTTTGAAGAAATAAAAGAAAGCACAACACAGGAAATCCTTGAGGAAATTCCGAAGATTTTACGGAATTGCAAAAACTTCATTAAGGAAGACAGCGACTTTGGTAAGATTCATGTTGAGCTTAATGACAGAATGAATAGTGAGATTGACCAATATGTTCATAACGCATTGCTGCCAAAAGTATATGGCAAGATAAATGAATGGATTAAGCTGTCACAGGAACAATTGGAGGAAAGCCAAAACTTCTTAAATGAATTATGTGAAGGCTTTAATGGATTGTATGAGGAAAATCAATTGACACTCAGCTGTGATTTCTCCATATTAGATGATTGGAGAAGAGATGCACGCAGGCTGACTGGCGGCATTAAGCTTGATAAAGCTAATATTTTGCTTCGTCTTAAGCCTTCCCAAGTATTGCTTAAGAGTGCAGGGAAGCTGCTTGGCAGCATACCGCAAAACAAAAAAATGCTTTATACAAGATATCAGAAATATATTGAAACAGAGGATTTCACGGAAGTTGCTAACAATATTGCAGATGCATTCCTTCAGCAGTTTGACTTCTATGAGAAGGGATTAGCAGGGGATATTCATATCTTCTTCAGCAATCCATATGATGTGCTGCAAAAGACAATGGAAGAAAAAACTGTCGACATTCAAGAGTATCAAGACTTGCTGGAAAGACTAAAGAATAATCCGGAAATGTTCCACGATCCGCTTCGTTTATTCGAACTTCGTCTGCTTCAGTACGACTGGCTCACTAGTCCAGGAAAGCTGTCTTACAGTAAACATCTATAATAAAAAAAACACAGCACGCATTAAAATGTACCCTATAGAGTAGACACTTAAAAAAAGTCTACCTATAGGGTATTTTTTTGTATAATTATGTAACACAACTAGAGAAACATGGAGACGGAGAAAATAATGAGTAAAAAGATTTTCACA
>NZ_JAMAUK010000021.1:0-84439 GCF_023714395.1 Niallia sp. MER 6
CTCCGTAAATTAATGAATTAAACCATCATCATACAATGGAGGAGGCATATATTTTACTGGTATATTTGGGTAAATAAGTGTTTCATCTTATCTAGCGAAAACTGTCTACTTTAGTTTAGCAGTCACAAGAAATGGATATTGATGAAGATGAAGAAGAATAACCATAAGTGTTAGTAATTTCATTTCTGCAAAGTTGCTGCCTCACAGCAACTTTTTTTATGGGATTACTTTTGGCAGGATATTATAAGAAGGTAAAAAAACAGCTTCATTCCGAAAAAAGAGTGGGAAACTGTATAATTTTTCTAATTCCTTATAAGAAAGTTATGGTGACATTGAAGGTTTGTTTTAAGCTCCTCGCTCATTCTATCTGAATCATAGGCACAAACAGACAGAATTCCCTTTCTACTGACTATTATTTCAGCTTCCTTTTCAGACTCTGTTAATTTGTTATGTATATAACTAATATCTCCCCATTCTATATGGGCCCAGCTACGTACACGAAATTCTTGTTCATTATAACCCTTATAAAGTCTAGGAAGATAATCAAAAATAGAATTGCATGCAAAATCTCCGTTTGCAAAGTAGAAGTCATAATTATTGATGAATTTAACTTTGCTAATTTGACTTTCATTCAATAGCACAGCAAGTTTTTTTTCTATCAATGGAACAATCCGATCATTCTCAATGATTAAGGAATATTGGTTATGATCCAATCCAGAGATAACAAAATCAATAATATTATTTATATAAGCATTTATATCTTCGAAGAAATATAATACATGACCTTCTGTAAGGTCATTGAGTTGATTGATAACTTTGACATCCCGCTTCTCCAAATTTATAACCGCCTTTAATGGATTAAGTTGTTAAACAGAGGTAAAGTAACGGCCTGGTTATTACTTTCAACAGGACAAAGCCAATGATTATTCTGTTTATACTTACTTACTAAAATAACATTGGTATAAGGAATTTAATAGTAAAAGTACTTATAATGAGTAAATAGTTATAGGGACGATTTTTTATGAGGATTATATTGAAAATTTAGCGTAGAACTATCGATTATGAAAGGGTGATCCTTAAAAGAAGAGGCAATATTTGAGCTGCTAATATTTCTGTATTCATTATGATATGATAATGGTTAAGCAAGAAAATTTACTTTCTAAAATAAATTCAAGTTTTAAAATGGTGTATTAAAAATTAGCTGTTACATATCAATTTATCGACAAATGAATTTTCCGATAAATAACAATTAGAGAAGTGGAGTGAAGCTTTTATGAAGTTTGGCTATAAGTATGAAAATGTTACTTTAAAAGAGATAGAAAGACCGTTAAGTGATTTTAATAATAATACTGTTGTTCTTTCAGATGAAACGATGAATCAACGTAAAAATAGGCTTTTAAATAAAATGAAAGAACATAATATTGATACGGCGATTATATATGCTGACCGTGAACATGGTGCGAATTTTGAATATCTCACAGGTTTTATACCGAGATTTGAAGAAGCCTTGCTAGTTATAAGTCAAGATGGAGAAGCTTACTTATTATTAGGGAACGAAAATCTTAAGATGGCAAAATTTTCACGATTAAAGGCAGAAGCAATTCATGTTCCTCACTTCTCCCTTCCAAATCAACCGATGGAAAACAGCATGAATTTTGCAGATATTCTTAAAACTGCCAATATAAACGAGCAATCAACGATTGGGCTTGTAGGCTGGAAACTGTTTACTAGCAAGTATGATGATAATAAACAGTTATTTGATATTCCTTATTATATTGTGGATTCGTTAAAACAAATTGTTGGCGATAGTGACAATATTATTAACTGTGCAGAACTTTTTATTGGGCAAGAGGGAGTTCGAATAGTAAATAATGCTGATGAAATATCTTATTATGAATATGGTGCCAGTTTATCATCAGATTGTGTATTAAAAGCAATGGATGAAATAGAGCTGGGTAAAACAGATATGGAGCTTGCTAGTTATTTATCTGTTTATGGCCAACCGCATAATGTAACGAATATTTTTGCAACAGGAGAACGATTCACAAATGCTGTTCTTTATCCGCAAAATAAAAAAGTTCACCTAGGAGATAAGTTTTCCATTACTACAGGATATAAGGGTGGTCTAACAAGTAGAGCAGGTTATATTGTAGCTGATCAAGCAGAACTACCGGAAACTGTAGGAGACTATTTAGAGAAAGTGGCAAAACCCTATTATACAGCTGTTGTAGCTTGGTTAGAAAATATCAAAATTGGTTTAAGCGGGGAAGATATGTATAACTGCATTCAAAATGTCCTGCCTAAGGAACAATTTAATTGGTCATTAAACCCAGGCCATTTAGTAGCGGATGAGGAATGGATGAGCTCCCCAATATACCCAGAATCAACAGCGAAAATACGAAGTGGTATGCTGTTTCAAGTAGATATTATTCCGTCTGTTCAAGGCTATGGTGGTGCTAGTGCGGAAACAGGAATTGCGCTGGCAGACGAAGAGTTAAGAAAAGAAATACAGGAGAACTATCCGCAATTATGGGATCGGTTTGAAAAACGAAGAGAATATATAAAAAATGTACTAAATATAAATTTACATCCTGAAGTTTTGCCTTTATCAAACACGGTAGGCTATTATCGACCATTTGCTTTAGCTAAAGACAAAGCATTAATTTATAAAAATTAAGATGAATGATATATTCCTTTTGAGATGAGGAATAGCTTTTCATTACAGTTGCCAATGGCAACTGTTTTTTTTATCAGAATCATCTGTAACGCATTTATTCGGGGACTAAAACCAACTTTCGTATAATATGGTAGAGCAAAGCTAGTAAACAAAAACGATTAAGGTTGATCGGTTAATGGGGCCTTAGAAGGAAAACTTTTTATGGAGGTTTCCTTCTATGTTATATAAACATAATTACCCAGTAAAAGATATACTTCTTTTTTACCTGCTACTTTGTAAATCGCAAAAATTAGCGTTCACATTTCGAGACTTAGAGTAATAGTTTAATTATCCCTATCTATGCTAGAGTTAAAATCATTAATCTTTTATAACTAGTCCCATTAAGGCAGAAAATTGAATAGCTTGATGAGTAGAAACGGTACAACCATTTAAATTATCAATGGAGACGATAAGCGATTCAAAACTAGACGAACTAATGTCTATCCCTTTAAGAGGTGTTTGTTCAAAATTCGCACCATCAAGGTCACATAATTCAAACTCTACCTTTTTAAGTTTACATTCATAAAAATCACTATTCTTTAGAGCGGCTTCTTGAAATACTACTTTCTCAAGTTTCGAATGCCCAAATGCAGCCAAATTTAATATGCTATTATTAAATTTCACATTACCAAGACTAGACTCTGGAAACGTGGTTCCTAATAATTTGCAGTTAGTAAATTCAACTCTATGGATAGAGGATCCACTTAAATTAGCATTGGAGAAATCACAATTCTCAAACACAACATCCGTAATAGAGATATTACTAAAATCAGTGTTAGTGAACTTACAATTCTTTATTAAAGCCTTGTCTAGCCGAACCCTGTTTAAGGACTCATATGTAAAATCTGAGTTTGTTATTGTACACATTTCCAATATGGGATCTTCCTCATAATAAATATCACTAAAATTCTTCGCAGGTAATTCTAGTGAGATTTTAGGTGCTGCAATCTTCATAAAGCAACCTTCTTTCATTATATTAAATAGGTATTAACTAGCGAGAAGTATAGCATATCCAATAATACCTAGCTAATTATAATGTTAAATTTCTTGTTAGCTTATTTTGTAAAAGAAGCTATTAGCATCCTAGATGCTTATATATGTAGAAAGGAATGTAAATCTTCGCGTATAGAAAAGGGTTAATGGCTAAAGAACCACAAAAAGGCTATTTAATCCAATTCACAGAAGATGGATATATTTTGAGAACCAGCTCATGTAGATGTATCTAACAAGTTCCATTGCGAGTAATTTCTGTAATATGAACTAATTTTATCGAAAAAGGATGTTTTTTAATCTCTACGAAACCGCTCTCATAAATGTATAAAATCTCGTATTTTTCTGAACAATGTAGAACCTTTTCGCCTACTTTGTACATATGATCACTCCTTTTTTTCTTCATCATTACTAATAGAATTGCATACTTCTAAGAACTATTGCAAAAGTATTTTTATTTAGTAAATAGGATGAAAAGAGGAGAGTAAAAAATGGTAAAATATCCTATAAGTTTTAACACTTACATTTTGTAAAATTTGTAGAAAGAGCTTCGTAAAACATATACTATATTTAAGCAGAGTCCTCAGGCACTTTTTTACTTAAGTTATTGAAAATTGGTAACGTTTTTGAAGATGTACTGCCGTACTATACGGTACATCTTATTTATTGTAGGTAAATACCTATACCTTAATAATTAAAAATAATAAGATATATTGTCAGCCAGTAATTAAACTTTTTTCTTTGCTCCACTAATACAATTTTTGTCAACCTTCTTAGGTTGACCCTTTTACATAAATGTCAGTAAATTTAACGCTGCATTTTTATAAAATGTACAATGTATAATAAACAATATTAGCTATAAAGTAACAGGAGGATCTATATATTTGTTGAATATAATCGGTTTTTTACTATCCATATTGACAATACTCTTGCTAATTGTTTCTTTTATTTATTTAATAATCTACTTTTTGAATAAGAAACATTTTCCCAAAAAGCTACTACTTGTCACTTTGACAAGTTCACTTCTATTTATAGGAGTACTACTATATGGGATTTATTTTTTTTCGTTTGATAATATTAATAAAGATTATACCCAAAAAGGACCTGGACCGTTATCGTCACCCACAGAAAAGTATACAGCTAATGCTTTTTATGAACTATATGGAGGCGCTGCCGGAGGAGTTAATGTATGGATTGAAGTCACTAATAATGAGGAAAATAAAGTGAAAACTATATATTATAGTGATGCAAAATCTACTTTTTCTATGCATTGGAAGGATGAAGATACTTTGTATATTGTAAACAACGATCCTGAATATCCAAATTCAAATAGAAGCATTGAATTAGAAGTTGATAAAGAAATTTATCATGAAAATGGTTTGGCTTGTACTAGTTGGCTCATGAAAGACGAATTTGAGCAATGTTATCAAAATTGACTACACCTAATGAGTATAACGGGTTTTTTCTAATCAAACAGAAGCTAAAAAGCTTAGAAAAACCGACGACTGTAAGTTGTAGTTGAAAAAAGTTTTCATTCCGTACAAAGATGATTTTTTGGGTGTTTATTATATTAAGATATCGTTAGCTCTCTTTGGTTTAAAGGAGAGTTTTTTAATTAGAGCACATAAAAACCAAGTATAAGGTATTTAGATATCAATGAAATAGGACAGCGTATTAAAGGGTAATATTATATTTAAAAAACGTTATTGTTCTTGTCACTTTCTATTTTTTATTAAATAATTATTAGCAATGCTTGACAGAAGGCTAAGTAAGTGTTAGTTTATAAAACGTAATAATTACGATTTAATTTTACATAAAAATAGGAGGGGAAAAAATGAAAAAGTTATATCTTAGCTTATTTAGCATGTTATTAATTAGTGTTCTTTTAGTAGCATGTTCAGGAACAAAAAGTGAGGAAGTAGATGGAGCAGGGGCGAAAGAATCAGAAGTACAGGAAGATGAAGTGAAAAATATAGATGATGCTCCAGAAGATATAAAAATTGAAGGAATTGGAGATCATTATCATACCGGTGATAAGATTGAGTTAACTGCAGTTTTAGATAAAGAAACAGAATCTGGACATTGGCACTGGTATAGTAGAGAAAATGCCAAGGAAGAATGGAAAGTAGTTGAAGGGCAAGAGAGCGAAATCTTTACAGCTGAAGCAACGGTTAATGGATTAGAAGTAAAAGCTGCTCTGTTTGACAATGACAACAAACCAAGTGCCCAATCAGCACCAGCTAAAATTGTCATTGATGATCATCATGGAACTGACGAAGAAAGTAAAAAAATATATCAAGGATATTTTGAAGATAGTCAAGTAAAGAACCGTGAATTGTCTGACTGGGAAGGTGACTGGCAATCTGTTTATCCATATCTTTTATCTGGAGATTTAGACGAGGTATTGGAACATAAAGCAGAAAACGGAGATATGACAAAAGAAGAATATAAAGAATATTATACAGTAGGCTATAAAACGGATGTTGACCGCATCCTCATTAAAGACAATGTTGTAACTTTTTTTGAAGGTGACAAGGAGTATTCAGGAAAGTATGAGTCAGACGGATACGAAATTCTTACCTATGAAAAAGGGAATAGAGGAGTGCGTTTCATTTTTAAATTAGCAGACGGAACAGAGGACATGCCTAAATACATTCAATTTAGTGATCATGGTATCTTTCCAGCTGATTCCCATCATTTCCATCTATATTGGGGAGATGACAGTGAGACATTGCTAAAAGAAGTCACTCATTGGCCAACATATTATCCTTCTAATCTAGATGCAGCTGGTATAGTGCGTGATATGTTAGCTCATTAATAAATATTGAAATTATTAAGTTATTAATATACTAAGTTTGAATTAAATTCTAAAATCTAGCTTTTAAATCGTAATTATTACGCTTTATTTGGTTGTTTGGAGGTTTATAACGCAAATGAAAAAAAGTTGGTTAATTTTCATTTTGATGATGTCCACTTTTCTTTTTGGGTGTCAAAATGCAGAAGAAAGCAGTACGAATGATGAGAAGCTTTCTGTTGTAACATCATTTTACCCTATGTATGAATTTGCTCGTCAAGTTGCAGGAGATCGAGCGGATATAAGTTTAATGCTATCAAATGGAGAAGATCCCCATCACTATGAGCCAAGTGCAAAAGATGTCGCTCGTGTCAATGATGCAGACGTTTTTGTATATAGCAGTGAAGAAATGGAGTTTTGGGTAGGAAGCTTATTAAAGACGATTGAGAACGATAAATTAGTGATAGCAAGAACGGCAGATGGTGTTGAATCAGAGCACCATCATGAAGATGAACATGAAGCATCTGATGAAGATGCAGAAGGTATAAAAATTCAAGGTGTTGCAGATCATTATCACACTGGTGATAAGATTGAATTAACAGCAGAATTAGAGGATGATTCAGGTTATGAACATTGGCACTGGTACACAAGAGAAAGTGCTGATAAAGAATGGGTTACTGTCCCGAATCAAGGCGGACCTGAATTTAATTATGAAGCTGCAGGGAAGAGTTTTGAAGTTCGAGCAGTATTGTATGATGATGCTCACAATGAATTTGCCGAGTCCCAACCAGTAGAGATTGTTATTAATGATCATGGACAAGCTCATGGAGACGGTGAAGAAGCTGATCATCACGATAACCATGGAAGTGAAGAAAGTGCTGGACCAATAGAGATTATTGGCTTAGCAGATCACTATCATACAGGCGATGTCGTTACACTTGTTGCTGAGCTGCAAGAAGAAGCTGACTATGAGCATTGGCATTGGTATACTCGTGGAAGTGCTGATGAAGAATGGGAAGCAGTGTCAGGACAAGGAACTGATCATTTTGAGTACAAAACAACTGGTGAAAGCTTTGAAGTAAAAGCAGTACTTTTTGATGATTCTCATAATACATATGCAGAATCAGAGCCAGTATCTGTTTTAATTGATGACCATGAAAGCCTTGATCCACATATTTGGTTAGATCCATTATTGGCACAAGAGCAAGTAAATATTATTCGTGATGCACTCATTGAAGCAGATCCAGATGGAAAGGACGATTACGAAAAAAATGCAGCAGCTTTTAATAAGGAACTTCAAGCAGTACATGAAGAATACCAGGCTGCGTTCGAAAATGCAGAGAACCGTGTTTTTGTCGTACAACACCAAGCTTTTGGATACATTGCGGAGCGATATAATCTAAAGCAAATCGCAATTGGCGGTTTATCTACAGAAGTGGAACCGAGCGCATCACGTATTGCAGAAATTAGAGACTTAGTGAAAGAAAATGATGTACCAGTTATCTATTATCAACAAGGTGCTAACTCAGCAATTGCAGAAACAGTAGCAGCTGAAACAGGAACAAAGACAGCTAGTCTGTATGATTTAGAGGTTTTATCTAAAGAATTACAAGATAAGAAATTAGGCTACGTAGCAGCGATGCGTGAAAACTTGAAAGCTTTACAGTTAAGTATTAAATAATTATTCAAAAAAGGAATTGCTTTTTCATAAGCAATTCCTTTTTTATTCGCATAATCTGATGAATTAACAGGAATGCCTCTGACGGGATTCGAACCCGCACTCCTTTCGTAAGCATAGGCTAGGGGGAACACGCTTCCCTACGGACTTTCACCGGCTAGGAATTTCACCTGCCTCAGCTATTTTTGCTTTTCGGTGCTTCTGAAACCCTTGCCTTGCGACCCGGTACTAACAATGTTTTCCGGCGCTCTTCCCTTCTATAGCTACAGAGGCGAAAATAAATTATTATTTAAATGTATCATGATTATACCACATTAAAAAGGAATAATATGTAATAATTTTCTTGCTGTTTTTATATCCTTATTTTGATAAAATCGAGTAAAATAGCTCAACTTAAAAAGAATAATGGGAAGATATAAAATGAAAAGATATAAAGTGAAAAGATATAAAATGAAAAATAAAAGCAGAATAAGAGAATTTTTAAAAGAGAGCTTTTTCGAGGTAGTAGGTGAAGTGATTTGGAATATCTTAATGTTTATACCTAAAATGATAATCCGCTTAATAGGTCGCTTAATAGATAACATTTGGTGAAGTGGTTAATAAAAAAGCATTAATCAGAAAGAGTTAATGCTTTTTTGTGTTCATTTTACATGTAAATGGAATGCTCATTTAATCTTTTTACTTTAAATGAAAATACTGTAGTAATTAATGCTGCTAATACGGTTATTCCCCCAATCCAACCTAGATTATGAATAGAAGTATACTCAACAACCAAGCCTCCTAATCCTGCTCCTAACGTCATTCCAATATTCATTAGTGCTGTATTAAAACTTAGAACTATTTCAGATGATTCTGGTTTTAAAGTTATTAAATAATATTAATTAGCTGGAGTAGTTATCCAAGCAGATGTGCCCAATACCATAAGGACAATAATAATACCGATTGTTGAAGTTGAATTGGATGTAAATGTAATTAAGATAAATGAGTGAATGATTAAGCTAATGATAATTGTCCGCATCGGCCCCCGTTTATTAACAGCAAATCCTCCAACGCGAGAACCGATAAACGAAGAAACACACCTAGAATAAATAGAAGCTAATTCTTGCTGATGGGATATTTAATAAGTTGTTTAGTAATGGCGCAATATAGGCAATTACCATAGTTTTCCCAAGAATCCAAAATACGGTTGTTAATAGGCCAGTAAATACTTTCGTATCTTTAATAATAGAGAATTGCTGCTTGAAAGACATAGAATTGTTACCAGCTAAAGGAGGAATTAATTTAGATAATAGTAGCAGGCTTATCAGTGTAATAAAAAGATACCGCCAATTAAAAAAGTTGGCAATTAATGTTCCAATCGGCACCCCTAATACTAATGAAACCGTAAATCCAGTAATAACAGTTACAATCGCACTACCTTGTTTTTCTGGTAGACTAATTTTTGCAGCATAATAAAGGATAGCTATAGTGTTACATTGAACTTTTTCAATGAGTTTATTTTTGAAGAGTTAAAAGGGAGAGGGATATTATAAGACAAATCACACTCAATCCCTTTTTGCTTGCGAAGCAAGGCATTCATTAAAAATAGTTTTGAGGATTTTTTAATGCTCTTGCTATTTTGAGAATTCCCTCTTGAATTCGATTGTCTTCTACATTGGAAACATTCAGCTTCAAAATCCGTTCTTGGTAAAAGTCATCTAAATAATTTCTTTTAACTGAATCTAGTTGTATGCCTTGGTTTTGCAACTGGTAAACTAATGATTTAAAATTCATACGCTTGTCTAACTGAATATGATTATGCATAACAATTTCTGATGATGATTCGTAAGCAGGTAAATAATCTTGTATAGACTGATGCAGAATTTTAGCACGTGTATGATAGATGGTACTGACTTTCGTTTTATTGTGTTCATAAATTCCATTTTTTAAATAGAGATATAATGCGGCTTGTGAAATCATAGAGCTGTCGATATCTGTTGTCATTTTGTATTTTTGAAAGATATTAAGGATAGAGGGAGGTAGAACTGCCAATCCAACTCTTAATCCTGGAAACATAATTTTAGAAAAACTTTTTAAATAGATCACTTTATCATGTAAATCATCTGCAAAAAGAGGGTCATTCTTAGGGTTGAAATCAAAATCTGCTAAATAATCATCTTCTATAATAAAAACATTATATTTCTCTGCTAATTGTAATATAGCTGCTTTTTCTTTTTTACTGTATGACGAGCCTAAAGGATTATGGAAGCGTGGCATCGTATAAAAGAATTTAATTTCTTTTTTATGAAATAATTGTTCAAGTCGTCCTAAATCAATTCCTTTTGCGGTGCGTTGAATTCCTATGACCGGTAGTTGTAACGTTTTTAGTAAATCCATGTATAAATGGTAGCTAGGTTGCTCTACTAGTATAGTGGAACGATTATTTGGAAAAGGCATCAAACTTAATATAGAAAGAGCCTGCTGAATACCAGAAGTGATGAAAATTTGCTCTTCATGCGTAAAAACTTGGTATGATTCTAACAGTTTTTTTGATGCTGCTATAAGCGGAGGCCAACCGTTGGGTGTTCCGTAGCGAAATAATTCTTCTTGATACGTATCAATAGCTTTATTTATACAGTGTTGAAATTCCTTGTAAGGAAAAGCATGCCAAGTAGGAGCAGAGCTTGCAAAGTCTATTATGTCCGTGGCCGATGGGGTTTTGAAGACATGATTATCTACAACATAATATCCACTTTTTGGTAGTGCGTAAATAATATGTTGTGCCTCCAATTTTTTTAAAGCGGTCAAGACCGTGCTTTTACTACAAGAATATTGTTGTGTTAAATCTCGAATGGATGGTAATTTTGCACCGGTTGAAAATTTATTAGACTGAATTTGCATAAGAAGAGATTGATAGATTGATTCATATTTAAGCATCATAAGCCTCCATTGCATCTGTATCGGTACAGATCGGTATTTTTTATATCGTAAAGGTTAGCGTAATCTCTTACGATAATGGTACCGGCCGGATCATCATAAAGGGGGTAATGAAGATGAATGAAAAAAGAAATGCATATATCGCTGCAATCATCTATGCATTCATTATCGGTTTGTCATTTATGTTTGTTAAAGTGACATTATCTGTTGCAACACCGTTAGATACACTTGCACATCGGTTTACTATTGCGTGGATTGCTGCCACTGTGTTGTTGTTAAAAAAAGGATTAAATAAAGTCAATGTAACAAAAAAAGATGTACTGCGAATTGCCTTGTTAGCCATCTTATATCCGACACTCTTTTTTAGCTTTCAAGTATTTGGGCTAGTGCATACTTCCTCTTCAGAAGCTGGTATTATTCAAGCAACAATACCAATTTTTACGTTAATTCTTGCAAGTATCATCTTAAAGGAAACAACTACCAGTAGTCAAAAAATAGCAGTTAGTTTATCAGTATTTGGTGTCATATCTATTATGTACATGAACGGGGCAGGAGGTACAAAGGCAAGTCTTGTTGGAACGGGGTTAATCTTGCTTTCAGCACTTACCTCCTCCTTATACAACGTATTTGCTAGACAATTAACACAGCGATATTCATTATTCACGATCACATATATAATGACCTTGTTTGGATTTATCGCTTTTAATGGAGTCGCACTGACAACTCATGTTATAAATGGTACACTCCGTCAATATATGCAACCTTTTGGACATTGGGATTTTGTTCTTGCGATTTTGTATTTAGGTATCTTATCGTCTTTAGGAACCTCCTATCTATCTAACTATGCATTATCTAAAATAGATGCATCAAAAATGAGTGTTTTCAGTAACTTTGCTACACTCATTACTATTGTAGCAGGAGTTATTTTTTTAAAAGAGGAGTTTCATTTATATCACATAGCAGGTTCCATTATGATCATTCTTGGTGTCGTTGGTACAAATTATTTGGGTACAAGTAGAAATTTAAGTAAAAAAACTTCTCGCTAATTGTATGCCTACAATGAGATATATAAATTAGAAACAAATGACGAAAGTTCTGTAGTAGCTAAAAGGGCTAAAAGGAGGAAACTGAAACCTTTTAGCTCTTTTTCCGTAGTATTGAATAAATAAGTCAGTGGAAAGGGAGGCGTTACTAAGAAAATATCAACAATTACGATTGGTAAAAAATTTTATAGGGAGATATTATGAAGAAAACTTTAGAAAAAAGATTGAAATATTTATTTTCTGGGGAATTAACTTCCCTTATAGTTTTCCTTTTTTTAAGTTACCTATTAAATTCCGTATATCCTAATTTACACTTATATTCGTTAGGGTCATTTTGGATTTCATTTTTCCTGCTAGAGTTTTTATTATTACAGGGAACAATATATTGGCATCTTAAACTAAAGCAATTAAAAAAACAATATACTCCTAATACAACTATTAATAGTATCCAAAAGTTTAAGTTTTTAAAGAAGCTTAATGGTTTTCTAATTTTTGCTCCTTTTATAGCGTTCGTAACTGATTTGTATTTGTGGAAATCGAACTTACCTGTTGGGGGGGTAAGTATTGCGCTGTTCATATATCTCTTTGCAGTCTTAGAGTATATTAACTATTATTATATTCAACTTTCCTATGATAACATCTCGGATATAAATTATTTATGGAGGACTAAAAAGTTGAAGAGGGCGTGTTTAGATAAAGACTTTAAACGGTTTTATTAACGAGAGAAACCTGCCTGTTCATTTATTGTTTTTCAAATCTACACCAAGGGGAGATAACCTATGGAAATAGAAATTATCCAGAGTATTGAAAAGGAACAAGATTGGGTAATCGTGGATGGGGAATTTGAGCAATTTCATATATCAGGAGATAATGTTGACTATGTGGAAGATACGATAAATCTGATGCAGAAGGCAGCAATTACCTGCTTTAAGTATCCTTTTTATATTCACTTTGAAGGGTATGCTGATGGAATAACATCGGTATTAGCAAAGAGAGATAAATTAGAAATATATTATCAAAATACAGGAAGAAAAGTGCATACAATGTCAAATGGTAAATCCTACCATGCGGAGATACCAGCATACTCTGTGACCATTCCGAACTATGAAGCATTACAAACAGCATTTTCAGAATGGTTTCAATTGGCTCAAGATAATAATATGTGGATGATAACACAAGGCTCATGTGTTCATTATAAAAGTAAGTTTGCTTCTACAAATATAAGCCAAGAACCTATCATTTTAATCCCTGGACACGATGCACAAGAGTTGATTTTTATTACAAACCAGCCTTCTTATCAAAAAGAAGACAGCTTGCGTGTAATCTTTGAAGAATAATTGCCAAAATAACAGTCCATTCATAAAGGACTGTTATTTTATTTCATGAAATATCTCTTCTTTATTACTTGAATAAATATGACAACATCTATAGGCTGCTTCACTATGTTATTCTTTGTTTGTTGGATGGATTAAACCATTTCGTGGGCATATTTATTTTTATTATCCTCATCAAGTTCTGAGTTATTTTTTACAGATAACTGTATGTAATAAGGGAATTTTTCTTTAGATTGTTTATCCATTAAATATTATTCTTGGAGAATATCAAAATTAATACTTTCTTCTGTGTAATATGTTTGGTAGTAAAAAAAGACTCTTTAATAAAGTTATTCTGAATTAGCTGTAAAAGAATCGACAGAACCAAGAAAAAAAAACGGTCTGTTTGCATTTTCACTCTGCATTATCATTTTTTCTTTATTTAGTCTAATAAATGAGGACAATATTAATAAGTTAGACGAGGGGGAAATACACGATATAAGGTAACGGTCGCTTATTTGTCAGAAAGTGAGCATGGAAGCATTGTAATTTCTATTTACTGGTTAATTTGAAACTTTTAAGATAGCAAAACGTATATATAATTACCAGATAATATTAATTAATACTATAAATGGAAGTATAGAGAAAGAAGTGAAGATGATATGGCAAAAGATAAATGGAAAGGTTTCGTTGCTTTAGGGATTTTACTAACTGCTATTGGATTTATTCTACTATTTTTCAGTATTAAATTTGGTACATTCACTGCTGAAAATTGGCTTATTAAACAAGGAGGGGCAGACACTCCTACATACCATTTAGTAATGAAAGGCTACATAAATAATTTTTTGACTGCTGGCAGTATACTTTTTGGAATTGGTCTTGTCACAACGCTGGTTGGGTATTTTAAGATGCTTACTTCTTCGTCACTTAATAGAATGAACTAAAATCGGGCGCTTACCCATAGAAATTATGGGTGTGTCTTTTTTTATGTTAGCCAATGGTGTTATAAAGCAATCATTAGGTTGATATTTCTTTATGGCTTGTAAAAAGTAAATGGAAAATGATTGACTGTGTGGTAACCACACGGTTTTTGCTGTAAATATGATTGGAGGAATAAGCATGCAGCACTTAACAAGTGGAGAATTAGCTAAATTACTGAATATAACGAAATACGTGGTAAGGCATTATGAGGAACAACAATTAATACAGCCCGCATTTATTGATGTAAATGGCTATCATATGTATGGAGAAGCGGAAGTGTATGCGATGTCACATATTTTGCTGCTAAAGCAATTAGGATTTTCGTTAAAAGAAATAAAAAACATTGTGGAGAAGAAAACAGATTATACAGAAGCATTATCTAGTGTACTAGTACATTTCGAGAATGAAATTACACGTCTTACTAAGTTAAAGGGGAATGTACAAACCATTCTCGAGCTTCAACAAACTGAAACATACAAGCTGGTCGAAGAGAATAAAGAAGACAGATATTTTGCCTGCTTTGAGGATGAATTTGTAGATGAAGCATACAACCTAAATTTGAAAAAGCTAGCTAAATAGAAAAATGGCAATAGAAATATTGTAGAAGATGTCTCTTATGCAATATTAGAGAATGGAAGTAATGTCAAAGTAATGTATAGAACGAGTTTGGAAGAAGCAGATTATGCTTTTCGTGCAGGAACCTACTATTGTAAGAAAATATGTGTAGAACTAGAAGACCAACTTTTAGAAGAGATAGAGTGTTTTTACAAGAATCTCGATCTGATAAATGCCAAATTTGAACATGATTTATTGATACTAGAGGAAGCGAATTTATCAGCATTTTATATCAAAGAGATGGTATATAGTTTAGAGGTTAAGGCGAAATGAAGCGAGGAATTGCTAGTTCTAGAAAGGATATAGAAGAGATAGCGGTTCTATTATTGGAAGGATTTCAGGAAGAATTTCAAGCACTAAACTTGCCAGAAGTCGAGCGGAGTTTTGTTTTGCGTTGCCTAGCAGAGCATATTTTACAGAATCACCGAGATAATTTGCTCATAGTAAGAGATAAGAAAATAGAAGGAATTTTATTTATTAAACCAAAAAAGTGGAAGGGACTAAAATTATTGGGTCGGTTGTTTATACAGTTAAATTTACAAGCATTTTTTAAAACATGTATTTTCCTTGTAGCGTTCGATCATAGAAGCAAAGCTAAAGAAATTCACATAGACTTTATAGCCGTAACTAAATGTAACCGAGGAAAAGGAATTGGTACACAGCTTATTAAATTGGTTAAAAACTTGGTGAAGGGTGATCAGTATGTAACATTATATGTTTCTGCAACTAACGCTGCTGCTAGTAGACTTTATGAAAGACTAGGATTCCAGATAAAGAAAAAAGGAACAAGTTTAATAGGAAGGCAGTATGGAATAGAGAGGTGGTATTTCATGGAGTGGAAAGGGATAAAAAATAATGAATACGAGGTTTAAATTACTTATTAGCATTGTATTGATAATAATGACAATCGCTAGTTTCCTTTATGAAAATGACTACGCTATGCTGGAGAAAGAGGTGAACATTAAAACCAAGCAAGGAAATTTAGAAGGCTTTCTTGCCATGCCTAAAGAGAAGAATGAAGGAATTGTTATATTTGTTCATGGAGATGGACCGCAAAACGCAACACAGGATGGAGGTTATAAGCCTTTAATGGAACGGTTTGCAAAACAAGGCTATGCATCTGTATCTTGGAATAAACCAGGAATAGGAGATTCAGCAGGGAATTGGTTAGATCAAACAATGGACGATCGAGCGAAGGAAGTAGAAGAAGTAATCGAATGGGCAAAGCAGCAGAAATCTATGAATACAGAGAAAATCATCCTCTGGGGAGCTAGCCAAGCTGGCTGGGTAGTTCCAAAAGTACAGCAAAATCGCACCGATATTACAGCAGCTATTTTAGTGGGTCCTGCCATCAATTGGCTTAGACAAGGAGAGTATTTTACGACCATGGAAATGAAAAGAGCTGGCAAAACGGATGAAGAAATACAGAGTGAACTAGACAAGGATGAACAAGCGTCTAATCTTATTGAATCAGGCGCTTCCTATAAAGAATACATGCAAAAAACGAATGACAACAGCTTATCCGAAGATAGATACACATTTGTGCAAAAGAATATTTCAGCAGATGGGACAGAAGATATTAAGAAAATTAACTCCCCAGTATATTTGATATTAGCTGAAAATGATGAGAATGTGGATTCTAAGGATACAGTGAAGACATACAAAGAATGGTTACCGGAAACGCAATTAACAGTAAAAACGATATTAGGAGTCAAGCATTCTATGTTAAATCCATACTTGCATGATTCAGAATTTTTAATCTATGTAAGTGCCATCTTAGCTCCAAAGGATACACTGATAAGTAAAGACTATTTGGATTATTGTGAGGAAATAGTTCGTCACATATAAAATAAGGTTTAGATTTTCGTATTAAAAAACATTGTATAATGCTTGATTTAAGGAAGCATTTCGCAGAGATATTATTAAATAATTCAACTAATCATTATTAAGCAGTCCTCCCTGATTAAAAGTTTTGGAAAAGGGTAATATACCTCTATAAACTTAAATGAGGTGATGGAGATGTCTAACATGATAAAACAAGAAGAGTTGGAAACATTAAGAGAGTTAATTAAAGACATAGACACAGCCATGCTAACGACGGTAACAGAAGAAGGGCTTGTGTCTCGTCCTATGAAAACACAAGAAGTAGAGTTTGATGGTGATTTGTGGTTCTTCACGAAAAAAGAGACGGATAAATATGAAGAAATCTTAAATGATCAAGACGTTAATGTTGCTTATGCAGGTAAATCCTATGTTTCTGTTCGCGGAAGAGCGGAAATCGTAGAGGATTTAAATAAGAAAAAGGAATTATGGAGCAAAGCATACGAGCAAATTATGCAAACTTCTTATGATGATCCTAGCGTTGTCTTAATAAAGGTGAAAGCAGAAGCGGCTGAATATTGGGAAACAGGTAATTTCACGAAGAAGATGGCCTTTTTCTATAAACGGATGACAGGGCAAAGCTCTAAATCTACAGATGTTAATGAAACAGTTGAATTGAATCAGTAATAAAATGGGTTGTCTGAATATCAGGCAACCCATTTTATCTTTCTCTTGCTATTAATAATTGCATTTATATTATTTGATTTCGATAGTATCTTTATGAGATTTTCCATCTTTCTCATAAGTAATAATTAATTTGTATACATGTCCCTCAACTAGTTCATCTCCTAATAGAAAGTCAGTAAAGAATGGGTTTGCGGTTGTTACAGAACCATCTTCAGCTCTTCCATAACTAAACTCATCCTGCTCAGCTATTATTTCACCATTATCCATATATTCTAATTTGGACACATTAACTTTTTCGTTATTTAATTGCTTTATTTTACCTTGCCAACCGCTTGGCGCACTTTCATCAAGGTTTTTCTTGTATGTATATTTCCACATACCGTTGTCAGATTTACCAGAAATAGAAATGCTTGAAATGTATGCATATATACCAGAAAAAATAATGAGGAGACTTAAAAATCCAATCAAAAATCTCTTTTTCTTCAACAATTTCTCTCCTTTATGTTTAGTGGGGGGCTTTATGTTATTAAAATAGCAAATACATTGTGTCAATCTTGAAACATTAGACGATGATAAATTGGAAAAGTTTCTTTTTATGTATAATTATGGAACTTTTTTATTTTCCGTTCGTATAGAGAATAGATCGCTTTTTGTAACGGTTTAATAAAAGAGTATCCTGATTAACCAAAAAGGAGTATCAATTATGGTAAAAAGACTTTCTATGATGTTAGTGATTATGATATTGGCAGTCATTACTTTATTCCTAGCTGCTAAAAATCCGACAGGCCCTAATACTGTTTCATTTGATGAACCGCAAAATTTTTTAACGTCCCTTGGTACACTTATAGTTCTGTTATTACCACCATTGATTTTAGCTTTTTTTAATCATGTTGCTTTAAATATTATTTCTGCAGTTTATCAAGCGTTTATAGTACTGACCTTTTTAGGGGTAGTTATCGTAGGTTTAGTGATTCCCAGTATTTTAATAAGCATTATTGGTGGTTTAGGAACCATTGTTGGAATAATTAGTATTGTTATGACCCTATTTGACCTTGGGAATGGAAGGAATTCAGTGGTAGTAAAAAAATGAGGGCGTGGCAAACTCTGAATAAATGGTATAGTGACTATTTTACTTGAGGTGGATGATGGATAATCTAAATAAGATTGCTATTATTGGAGGAACAGGAAAGGTTGGACGTCGAATTGCTGTTAAAGCGTTAGAAAACGGCTATCAAGTTCGAATGCTTGTTAGAACTCCCAAAAAGTTATCTTTAAATGACGATAGGATAGAAATAGTAGAAGGGGCTGTCCAGAATAGAGAAGATATTCAAAAGCTGCTAAAGGATTGTCAAATAGTAATTAATACTTTTGGGCAACCCCTCAAAGAGAAACCGATTTATAGCAGTGTTACGAAGACAATTATTGAGATAATGGCAGAATTACAAATTGAACGTTATATAGGTGTTACTGGAGGTTCCTTAACTATTTCTAACGATAAAAAAAGTCTTATAAATAGACTTGGTGCAAAGCTGTTTGAAAATTTTTACTCTGATATGATGATAGATAAGAAAAAAGAATGGGATTTTCTTAACAGTAATGAACAGATTGAAAAATGGACTCTAATTAGGCTGCCATTCATCACTGATCAGGAGGATATAGGATACATAAAAGAAAATCTAACAGATTTACCAGGAATAAAAATAACAAATGGAGATATCGCTACTTTTATAATTAACCAAATTGAAGATTCGAAATATATACAAAAAGCACCTTTTATTTCCAATTAATTTTATTTAAAATGGAAGGTTCTGTAATAAAATGAATTAAAGCAGACAGTAATTGTAACTTTGGAGGAGAGATATGAGAATCTTCTTTTCAATCTTATCAATAATATCCACACTGTTAGGATTTCTTATGATTGTATCATTTTCTCAGGATGGAGAAATTGCTGAAACATTATCTTTTGGAACAAAGGGAATGTCATTTATGTACATACTAAACCTTTATAATTTTCTAGGAGTATTGTTTGCATTTCCTGCAGAGAGGAACAAATACAGATTCATATTGTTCACTTTTAGCACCATTATGCTCTTGATAAGTCTAAGCCTAACCTTTGTTGGTTTGTATGGATTTCAAGAACCTTAAATTTAAGTAAAATGAAAACAAAACTGGTCATAAACTAATAAGACACGTCGAATATCAATTGGCAAACTGATTCCTTCCTAATTTTCCTACAAAAATAGATAATATAAATAACATTAATTAGCCATCACTACATACGGTATAAATTAGAGTAAGACCAGAAGGAGAATCAGTTACTTTAATGGTGATTTTTAAACGGATTGGTTAAATTATCTCTTAGGAGTGATGACATGAATTTTTTGCATTGGTATGATTGGATACAGCCTACAACACCGTCTGCATCGATTATTTTCGGAATTCTCTTCACTGTGATTGCCGCAGCAACTGTGTGGTTTAATACAAGAAAAAAGAAAAGTACTGGCATTGCCTTTTTAACAGGATTGAGTGTAACGGCTATAGGGGTATATATTTTAGTAGTAACAGGGTTCTATAGCTGAACCCTGTTAAATGTATGTCAACCATTACATTTTGGTGATTTTTATGTGATGGAAACTAGTAATCAGCAAAAAACTGCTACAATATGGTTGTGAAGAAAGGGAGTGATAGGATGAAAAAGTATATTTATATGGTAGTAACCTGCTTTGTGCTAAGTGCAAGTCTTGTTGCAGGTCAAGGGATTTTAGGAACGCCCTCTGCAAAAGCTGCCAGTTCTGTAACATATACAGTAACAGCTGATACACTGAATGTAAGAAGTGGTTCGAGTACAAAGCATAAAGTGATTGGTTCAGTAAAAAAAGGTAGTAAGCTGTCTGTACAAAAGAAGGAATCGAACGGCTGGTATAAGATAACCTTTAAAGGAAAAACAGGTTATGTGAGCGGCAAATATGTGAAAGCGGCTTCAGCAAGTACTACAACTTATACGGTAACCGCAGACACTTTGAATGTAAGAAGCGGCTCGAGCACGAAGTATAAAGTGATTGGCTCTGTAAAAAAGGGAACAAAGCTTACAGTTCAGAAGAAGGAATCAAATGGCTGGTATAAAATTGACTTTAAAGGGAAAACAGGCTATGTCAGCGGTACATATGTAAAAGCAGCAACATCATCTAGTGTTTCATCAAAGTCTTCCATTGAGGATACTGTAAATAATATGAAGACACTTGGTAAGGCCCAACAGTTGATATTAGTGACATCATCGAATGCTTCTTCTAAAACAGCGACAATACGTACATTTGAGAAGACTAATGGCAAATGGAAACAAGTTCAATCGATGACAGGCGTGCTTGGCAAAAATGGAATGACTGACAAAATGTCAGAAGGCTCTCAAGCTTCACCGACAGGGAAATATACAATTGGGACAGCCTTTGGGAGAGGAGCTAATCCAGGTACGAAATTGCCGTATCGCAAAATTACAAGTGATGATGTTTGGGTAGATGATCCAGCCTCCTCCTTATACAATACTTGGCAAAAGGCTTCTAAAAACAATGGACGCTGGAAAAGTGCCGAAAAGATGAATATTCCTGAATATGATTTAGGATTTGTTATCAATTATAATACGAAAAACCCAGTTGCAGGAAAAGGAAGCGCGATTTTCTTCCATGTTGCAGGCAAGTATGGCTATACAGCCGGCTGCACAGCCACTTCTAAAGCTAATGTAACGACAGTGTTAAAATGGTTGAGTCCAGACAAAAACCCTGTAATTATTCAAACGCCAGATTCTGGTCTAGGCAAATACTAGGTTCATTACTGTCTGTCTTAAGTAAAAGGACAAGCCTCACTCACTCTTCGTGAGTGAGGCTTGTCCTTTTATTAGTAAATAGAAAAAAGGCGAGAAAGAATATTTTTCTTTCCCGCCTATGTTGTTTAATGGATATCTTTCTTTTTGAAATTACCGCCTTTAACTTCTGCTACATCATAAACTGTAACGAAGGCGCCACTGTCAATTTCATAGATGATTTCTTTCATTTTGCTTTCTTCCAGTCTGTTGATGACACAAGTGATTTCTTTAAATCTTTCACTAGAATAGGCTCCCTGTACTAGACTGTATGTAGCACTTCTGCCTAGTCTGTCACGGATAGTCTCTACCATCAATTCTGGTTCATTTGTAATGATTTTAAAGGTTTTAGATCCGCTTAAACCTTCTTCAACGATATGGATTACTTTAGAGGCGATAAAGTAGGCGATACCAGAGAGGATTGCTCCTTGTAGACCGAATACGATTGATACAATAGCAAATACAAAAACATTAAGAAATAAAATAAGGTCGCTCGTACCAAAAGGCAATTTTCGTGACAGTAATACTGCAAGCATATCAATTCCATCAAGTGCTCCACCGTTACGCAAAGCAAGACCCATACCAAAACCGATGATGATTCCGCCGACTACAGTAACAAGCAATGTATCTCCATGAATAATCGTATTGATATGGTGCATAAGTACTGTACCTGCAGCCAGTGAGGCGATGCCGATTATGGAAAATATCGCAAAACTCTTACCTATTTGCTTATATCCTAAAAATACAAATGGTAAATTTAAAATAGCAATCAAAATGCCTAGCGGTAAATCTGTCAGTTGGGATATAACAATGCTGATCCCGGTAACTCCACCGTCGGAAACATTGTTTGGAATTAATACTGCTTCAAGTCCATAAGCTGTAATGAACCCGCCAATAATTACTAATAAAATCCGCGATAAAAACTTAACATTATTGGGCTTTTTTTTCGTGATCACACTCATTTCTTTTTCCTCGTTTCTTTCTACACTTTTTTATTTAGCACAATTAATACTACCATAAATTCCGCCTTTTTTCACAAAAGGAAGGTTATTAAGACAAATTCCAAGCATTTTTTACATCATCTTTTCTTACTATGGAAAGAATAGATTCAAAGGACCTCGGTCATTTGTACTAAAGGGATTTGCTGTTTATATTATTACCTGAAAGGGCTGTGTATGATGCACGTCGCCATCACACTTCTGACTATTATAGCCTCTCTTAAATGGGGAGATTGGAAAAACTGGCGAAAATATCATGCCAGTATGTTTTTTATATCTACAGGTGGTCTGCTTTATGAGTATATCGTGAATGAAAATACACTTTGGAAGTTTCATCCCGATTTTTTATACAGCCACGAGATGATTGTCGTTATTTATGCACTTATAACCATGCCGATTAGTATCTTTCTCTTCTTGTCCCATTTCCCTGAAGGGTGGGTAAAGCGCATAATTTACATAGTAGTCTGGTCTGTAATCTATATAGTGATAGAGTGGATACTATTTTTGACAGGAAGAATATCGTACCAAAACAGCTGGCAATTTGGATATTCCTTTTTGTTTGATCTTATTATGTTCTCTGTCATTGCATTGCATCAGCAAAAACCAGGTCGAGCATATATAATATCTATAATCGTTATCGTTTTTCTTATTCTTTGGTTCGATGTCCCATTTAAAGTGCTAAAATGATTTATATGGAGATATATGTATATAATTAACCAACGATTGAGGGGTATGTTTCTATTGGAAAAAATAATCATGAATAATGATGATTCAAGCAAGGGCTTTTACTTATGTATGCAATTGTTATCACTTATAACATGTAAAAGAGTCAGCTTAATAGAAAGATGGAAGGAACAGTTTGAGAGTTGTGATGTAAGAGACAATGAAAAGATTTAATAAAAGCATGCAGTGTCTTCAATTTAAGCAGTATAAACAATGAAGACGTAAGGATAAAGAGGTAAACCTCAAACGCAGTAGTTTGAGGTTTTTTTGTACTCATTTATTTATTAGAAAATGGATCTCCAATTAAGGCATTAAGTTCGTCATCATTATGAAGGAAATCTTCTAGCGTATAGCTGTTAAGAACGGACAAGAATGCCTGAAGCGCCTCATTTAGAGCATGCTTTAGCTTACAGGAAGGGGTTAGGATGCAGTAATTTCTTCCTTCAGTGAAGCAGTTGACAATATGGAAATCTTCTTCTGTTGCTGTTACTACTTTCCCGATATTGATCTCATTAGGTTTCATAGCGAGTTTTAATCCGCCGTTTCGCCCTCTGATTGTTTCAATATAGCCAAGTTTTCCTAAGTGATGAATGATTTTCATTAGATGGTTCTTAGAAATATTATATGTATCGGCAATTTCTTGAATAGTACTTAATTGACCGTCCTTTTTTAATCCTAAATATACTAACACGCGTAAAGAATAATCCGTATAATTTGTTAATCTCATTAGAAAACCTCCATTGAAGCTCTCTTTATTATAGCACCTAACCGCTTAATGTGTAATTGTGACAAATTTATGAAAGATGTATTCAAAATATATCTTTTGTAATTAAGTTAAGTATAATGGAAACATGTAGAACAAATACATGTTTAAATGATGGGGGAAATAATCATGTTAAATGAAAAAACAATTGAAATTATTAAGAGTACTGTGCCTGTATTAGAATTGCATGGAACAGAGATAACAACTCGCTTTTACAAAACACTATTTACTAATCATCCAGAACTGTTGAATATCTTTAATCATGCTAATCAAAGAGAGGGTAAGCAGCAAACGGCTCTCGCTAACGCTGTTTATGCAGCAGCGGTTCATATTGATAAGTTAGGTGCGATTATTCCGGTTGTTAAACAAATTGCGCAAAAACATAGAGCGCTAGGTGTATTGCCAGAACATTATCCAATTGTTGGGGAAACGTTATTACAAGCTATCAAGGATGTATTGGGCGATGCCGCAACAGATGAGATTATCGGTGCATGGGCAGAGGCTTATGGTGTTATTGCAGATGCCTTTATCGGTATTGAACAAGATATGTACAGAGAAGCAAAAGAACAAACAGGCGGCTGGGAAGGCTTCCGAAACTTTGTCGTTACAAAGAAAGTAGCAGAAAGTGATGTAATAACATCCTTCTATTTAGAAGCAGAAGACGGACAGGAAATTGCATCATTCCTACCAGGTCAATACTTAACAGTAAGAGTGCATCCAGAAGGAGAAGAATATTCACATATTCGCCACTACAGCTTATCTGATGCGTCAGGCAAGTCTTACTATCGTATAAGTGTGAAGCGAGAAGAACATGGGGTAGTTTCCAATTACCTTCATAATGAGATCCAAGCAGGTTCTGTCTTAGAAATAAGTGCACCAGCTGGGGAATTTGTTCTTGACCAAAAGGAAACTCCAGTTGTACTAATCAGTGGCGGTGTCGGCATTACCCCAATGATCAGCATGCTTAACACAATTGTCAAAGAGCAGCCAGAGCGAGAAGTAGTATTTGTTCACGGTGCATTGAACAGCTCTGTTCATGCAATGAAACAAGAATTGCAACAGCTAACTGACAAGCATACTAATATAAGAAGTTATGTTGCATACTCTTCACCAACAGAAAAAGATATAGAAGCTAAGGTATTTGATAAAGAAGGCTATATGGATCTTGAATGGCTGCAGTCAATTGTTCCAAGTAAGGATGCGGATTTCTATTTCTGCGGACCAACTGCATTTATGAAACTAATAAACGCTCATTTAAAAGAATTGCATGTGCCAGCGGCTAATATTCATTTTGAATTTTTTGGTCCAGCAAGCAATTTGGAATAGTTGAATAGGGAGGAGCGGGCAAATGTCCGCTTCTTTTTCATCTATTCTAAAAATCAATCTTCGTTTTCATTAGTTTTTTTGGTGCAAAGGGTGCTTTTTTTTAAAACATATTTCGTTTAAAATAAAAAAACCGTCTTAAAAACAGGGCGGTTTTCCTTGATATGACGGCATTTTGCAAAAATAAGCCTATTTTTTTAAAAAAAGTTTTAAAAAAGTGTTGACGTTAACTTGAATAGAGTTATATAATATTACTTGTCGCTGATACAACAAACGAAATAAACGCTGAATCAGCAAGGAAAAAATATAAAAACTGGCCCATTGGTCAAGCGGTTAAGACACCGCCCTTTCACGGCGGTAACACGGGTTCGAATCCCGTATGGGTCACCAATATTCGGAGGATTAGCTCAGCTGGGAGAGCATCTGCCTTACAAGCAGAGGGTCGGCGGTTCGATCCCGTCATCCTCCACCATATAAATGCCGATGTAGCTCAATTGGTAGAGCAACTGACTTGTAATCAGTAGGTTGGGGGTTCAAGTCCTCTCGTCGGCACCATCTTTTAAAATGAGATGAGTCATTAGCTCAGTTGGTAGAGCATCTGACTTTTAATCAGAGGGTCGCAGGTTCGAATCCTGCATGACTCACCATTTACGCGGGTGTGGCGGAATTGGCAGACGCACTAGACTTAGGATCTAGCGCCGCAAGGCGTGGGGGTTCGACTCCCTTCACCCGCACCATGTAATTTAATAATTCTAAGCGGAAGTAGTTCAGTGGTAGAACACCACCTTGCCAAGGTGGGGGTCGCGAGTTCGAACCTCGTCTTCCGCTCCAAAAAAATGCGCCCGTAGCTCAATTGGATAGAGCGTCTGACTACGGATCAGAAGGTTATGGGTTCGACTCCTTTCGGGCGCGCCATATCGGGAAGTAGCTCAGCTTGGTAGAGCACTTGGTTTGGGACCAAGGGGTCGCAGGTTCGAATCCTGTCTTCCCGACCATTAATATTCTAAAATAATAACGGGGCCTTAGCTCAGCTGGGAGAGCGCCTGCCTTGCACGCAGGAGGTCAGCGGTTCGATCCCGCTAGGCTCCACCAATTTTATAAAAATGTATGGATGATAATATGGCGGTGTAGCTCAGCTGGCTAGAGCGTACGGTTCATACCCGTGAGGTCGGGGGTTCGATCCCCTCCGCCGCTACCATATTTCGGACCTTTAGCTCAGTTGGTTAGAGCAGACGGCTCATAACCGTCCGGTCGTAGGTTCGAGTCCTACAAGGTCCACCATCGGAATGCTTTTATCAAGGAGGAATACCCAAGTCCGGCTGAAGAGATCGGTCTTGAAAACCGACAGGCGGGTCAAACCGCGCAGGGGTTCGAATCCCCTTTCCTCCTCCATTAGTTAAATAAATAATATTATCGCGGGGTGGAGCAGTCTGGTAGCTCGTCGGGCTCATAACCCGAAGGTCGCAGGTTCAAATCCTGTCCCCGCAATCTGGTCCGGTAGTTCAGTTGGTTAGAATGCCTGCCTGTCACGCAGGAGGTCGCGGGTTCGAGTCCCGTCCGGACCGCCATTTTTAAAATATGTTTGTAATATAATATCGGAGGGGTAGCGAAGTGGCTAAACGCGGCGGACTGTAAATCCGCTCCTTCGGGTTCGGCGGTTCGAATCCGTCCCCCTCCACCATTTATAACCTTGGCGGTTGTGGCGAAGTGGTTAACGCATCGGATTGTGGCTCCGACATTCGTGGGTTCGATTCCCATCAGTCGCCCCATATTTTCTTCATATTCATTGGGCTATAGCCAAGCGGTAAGGCAACGGACTTTGACTCCGTCACTCGTTGGTTCGAATCCAGCTAGCCCAGTCATAAGGGAATGATTTATTCCCTTTTTATCCTTGCGGGTGTAGTTTAATGGTAAAACCTCAGCCTTCCAAGCTGATGTCGTGAGTTCGATTCTCATCACCCGCTCCAAAATAATATGGGCCTATAGCTCAGCTGGTTAGAGCGCACGCCTGATAAGCGTGAGGTCGATGGTTCGAGTCCATTTAGGCCCACCATATTATTGTTCCGCAGTAGCTCAGTGGTAGAGCACTCGGCTGTTAACCGAGCGGTCGTAGGTTCGAATCCTACCTGCGGAGCCATATAAATTAATATATATACATAACGAAAACAAAACATGCGCCTTTAGCTCAGCTGGATAGAGCATACGCCTTCTAAGCGTACGGTCAGAGGTTCGAATCCTCTAAGGCGCGTACCAAAAACGTTAATAAAGCGTTGAAAATACGCCTTTTTATTCGAATAGTTGTAACGGTCAATGAATCGGTCAACTTGCGAATAAGGAGGCGTATTTTTTATGGCGAAAAAGAAAGCATCGTTAACTGTTGAAACCGATTTAACCGGCTTATTCTCCCAAAAGAAACCACGAAAAAGGTCTTTCGTTGGCATCCCAATCGATAAGGCCCTCGCAACTGTACTCCGTCAAATGAAGGCGGTAGGGTTAAGGCAACGAACCTTAACTGACTACGAAACACACGTAAATCATTTCTGCAGAATTACCAAAGTGATATACATCGAAGAAATAACTGCGGAAAGTATCTTCGAATGGTTGTCCTCCATGAACGTAAGTAACCAAACGAAACTAATACGTTTAAAATGCTTCAAAGCGTTTCTTGGTCGCTGTTTTAACAACGGCTGGATTGAGACGAAATTTTGGATTGATATAAAAATAAAAGCGGATCGGCCGGTAAAAGAAGGAGCGACAGACAGAGATATAAATGTCCTTTTATCTATACTCGACCTTACAAACTTTATTGAACTACGTGATGCTACTGCGGTTTGTTGCATGTATCAGACGGGGATACGCGTTGGAACTCTTGCGCAATTAGAAACGAAGCATGTAGATCTTGAAAATAATCTGCTGAAGATAGATGGTGGCATTCTAAAAAATCACGAATCTATATATCTGCCGTTTGATAACGTTCTATCTAGGTTGTTTCAGGCACTAATAAAACAGAATGATTTAATTCGTAAAGACAGAAGGGTTAAAAATAACTTCTTATTTCTTACTATACACGGGGGACAAGTTGCATCAAGTCCCACTAACAATAACATTACTAAGCGTTTAAGTATGTATGTGAAAGAATACGGATTAAAAAATATCAACGCACATGCTTTAAGACGTGGATTTGCAAAAAAACTCCTTAATAAAGGGGCTAACATAGGACTTATCTCAAAAGCGCTTGGGCATAGCAACTTAGATGTAACAACTCGTTATATCCATTTAGACAAGGAAGAAGTTGTACAAGAGTTAAGAAATTACTTATAAAAAGAAAAAGAGCGCCAGCCGCGGCAACGGCTAACACCCTCTCGAATCGATAATTCCATACTATCGAAAAAAAGCGTAACAGTCAACGCTTATTTAACTACGAACTTTTTTTCGAATACTATGTTTGGGTTTGCGCTCCTTAAACAGGGAGAGAACGAAATGAATGAAAATACGTTTAAGTCAATCGAAGAACTAAACGCTGCAGTACGTGAGCATAGGGACCGCCATGTCTTGAGCGCAACAGAACGGACAGTACTCGATATACTTTCGCAATACTCATGCAAGACTATCGGCGAGTCATTTCTTGCGAAGTCAACAATCGCTGAATTGATCGGCAAGTCACGTCGCACTGTTATTCGTGTTTGCAATCGACTAGAAGCACTCGGTATTATACGCCAAGTTAAGCGCATGCGACAAACGGGTGACCGTAGGCAAACGAGCAATTTAATCGTTATACTGCCGGTAAAAACCGCCGTTGTCACACCAGCTTGTCACAGCGAAGAAGCTCCGCAATTAAACTCAAAATCTATAAATAATGCTAAAGAACGTACGGCCAAGCCGGCGTGGATTGCGCAATCATTCTTCGATTTAGTTTCTGCGCATCATAGTGACGTTAAAACAATCGAGGAGTATTGGCGAGCAGCTTACGCTACTACATACGCATATAACTTTACGTCCGCAACTAAGGCGGAAATAGCGATTGATGCATTCTACGCCATGAAAGCTAAACGCAAGAAACTACGTAAGCCTATTGCGTTCTTTGTTGGCGTAATAAAGCGCCAGGCTAAGAAACGATATGTGACTGAAATGTTTAACGACTATTATTCGTTTGAGTAAAAACCTTGCAGTCGTCCTTACGTCCGCCTGCTGCCCTATTATTGCATATTATTTTATTGCATAAGATTTAAACGAAGTGATGATATGTAGCGCCGTTTGAGCGTTAGCGAAATAAAGGCGCAATGTTGTAGTACTGACTAAGATATACCAGACTTTACGGAAATGGGAGGAAAACGGAGTAATCTGTTGATATATAAGGGTTTTTCGGCTGAAATGGCGATTTTTAAATGCACCCGAAATGTCCCCTTAAATGGCGATTTTGCACCCGAAATGTCCCTATAGATTCCGATATCTTCCGAAATACAGTGATTATAAAGGGTTAGATATCAGGCGCAAGCTGCTGACGCGTGCCTGCCTCCGAAACATCAGGGTTAGATATATTCGTTTATGCAGTATCTTATGCAGAATATACGAACCACTTACGATAAGTAACCGTTGATATACCAACTCTAAACGACTGTATAAAGTCATAGTGAATCGTTAACGCAATGAATATCGAACGAAGACCGTCATATCAACGTTTGAACGACCGACGTTATGTAACAATACATGCAATTGATACATAATTTATGCGGAATAATGAATTCGTTATACAATACGAAGCGACAACCCGAACGAGAATTTTAGAAGGGGGCGGCCCTCCCGAAAACCAATCCGTCTCCAGGCCGTAGCAACTTCCGAGCAACAAAAATGAATCCCGAGGGTAAAAAATTACGCAGCAAAAATTTTAAACTCCGGGGTTGCAAACGCAATGCCTCAGATATACAATGAATGTAACAAAATCGGAGTTATTGGAGGTAACGTTACATGAGTACTGTCGAACCTATTCGCAAAAAGGCGGACATCGAACGAATGAAAAAGTCGCTACATGGCCGTGATCTATTGTTATTTATAGTCGGAATCAATTCAGCGCTACGTATTTCGGACATACTTGCGTTGAGGGTCGGAGACTTGCGCGGTAAGGATTACATCGGAACGGAAATAAAAACGGGTAAGACGAAGCGATTCGAAATAAACAACTCGATTAAGAAGGCGGTAAAGGAACTCGTACCTGCAGACGCAAAGGATAGCGACTGGCTATTTCCGTCACGTAAAGGCGATAAAGCAATCAGCCGAGTTCAGGCATATCGTATTTTAAACGCAGCAGCAGAACGTGCCGACCTTAGCATCGAAATGGGCACTCACACGATGAGGAAAACGTTCAGTTATTTCGCATATAAGTCCGGAGTTGACCTTTCGCAATTAATGACGATACTAAACCACACTTCGCAAAGAGAAACGTTAAAATATATCGGTATTACACAGGAGCAGACTGACGACGTATATAGGGCGATTAATCTTTGACACAAACACATGCAAATTGCGAATTAAAAAACGCTTGGAATTTTTTACAATTATGTTTTTTAGTGCGATATAATGATGTTAAAGGGAGGCGATTGTATGACTACATACGAATACAAGACTATTAAGTTTGACCGAAAAGGTGTGTTCAAATCGAAGGTAGATCCCGACACTGAATTGAACAAACTGGGAGCGGAAGGCTGGAAGGTAGTAACGAGTTTTACTGCAGGAGTTGGCGTCGGTAATTCTGACGAGATATTCTATACTCTTATGCGTGAAAAATAAGCCCGCGACGTTATGTCGGGGCTTTAATATCGTCAATAGACGAATATGTCTCCTTCTTTATCCTAGTTAACACTTTTGGTAGTTGACCATTAATTTGTCTCCCAGAGAATCTTAATACTTTCCATCCATTCTTTTGTAAATATCGATTTTTTCTTCGATCATGTGCCTTTTGTTCAGGTGAAGAGTGCCATTGCTTTCCGTCACATTCAATTGCAAGACGATAGGAGATGAGCGCAATATCAATACGATAAGAACCGCAATGAACCTGTGTTGATACATCGTAACCATTAAATACTAAAGCATCATAAAGTCGTCTTTCAATTGGACTTTCGCATCTATCTCTAGGTGTGGCTGGTGGGGATTCATTGGGCTTATGAAGAATAAATGCGAGTAAACTTAGTGCTAGTAAACCAAAAAATACTATATATTCAAGCATGAGTTATAGTTATACACTCCTAAATTAAAATAAGTACCGCAATTAAGACGGTACAAATTTATTACGGATATTTCTTTCCTTGTTAATCATATATACTAGTTCGTCCCGATCGATTAAGCGTACTTTATTAGCCTTCGCTAGATTCTCTGCAGCAGGTGTAAAATAATTGTTAGTTATAACCATTGCACCATGTGCATTATAATATCCCATTGCAGCCACTATTTCTTGAACGGCCGAAACCCCAATTGTACCGTTATAACGTTTGGCTTGTACCACAAACTTTTTTTGCCTTTTATGTAGGATAAGGTCCGCCCCGTAATCTCCTGAACCTTTTGTTACTTCAGCTTTATAACCGATTTTTTCGAACAGAGGCACTAGAAAATGCTCGAACTCTAATCCCTTCATTTTATCTACTTCACTAAGATCTATAATATGTTGAAATACTTTTTTCCTTCTTAAATAGCGATACAGCAAATAGGAAATACCGGCAAGTATTAGAAGATTAAATATGATTGCGACTATTCGTGCGCCTTGTTCTGTACTTAAAAAGCCTACAAATAAGCAGAATCCAAAAATAATATTGGTCGGTTGTTTCCACCATACTTTGCTGTTTTTCTTTGACCTTTTATTCTTCATTTAATCACCTATGTTTTTTAAAATTAACTTTTCCATAAATAGGTGACTTTATTCTTATACATCGAAATAATCGTCTACTTTAGCTCCGGGGTCAATCTTACGGACCGCCTTCATTAGCTTTTTCAATACATTAGGTGAAGGTACATAGTCTGGATCGTTGCATGCTTTACTTACCGTATTCCTACTAACCCCAGATTCCTCGCGTAATTCTTCCTGCGAATACCCATGACGATCTATCATTTTCCCCAACTTACTGCGTTTTTTTCCTCCGAATCCAAATAACGAAAACACTCTAATGACCTCCTAATGTAAAGATAGTACTAGCATTCTCGTCCAACTTTCCCAAAATTATACGAAAGTTTCTCGAATTTTTGCGAATAATGTACAAACAGTGGCTAATAGGCTTATAACACGATAGCTTCACGTTAATTTCACATTATCGAATAAGTAGTGTAAAAGAATTTTACGACGATAAATGTTATAGGCATGCAAAATAACAAATCTGTTAAGAGAGAAGGGAACATCAATGTTATTTACACCTACAATTATTATTGCGGGAGGAACAATGCTTGCAATAGCTTTACTAGATAAGACTGCAGAGGCATATGGATTCCAAGGCCTTGGCCTAACGCTAAGAATTCTCGTCCCTATTGTCGCTATGATTGCCGGCGTTTACTTTTTGGAAACTAATGCGATATTGAGGTGGCTGTAATGAATTTTTGGTTAAAATTAAGTGTACGTAAGAAACTAATTAATGCATTCCGTTCCGCTGATCTTTACAAAACAATCGGAGACGACCGCAAACTATACCCTCGAATACATTCCGTAGTCACAAACGAAAATTCAACTCAAATTACATTCTCCTTACTAAACGGCATGAATCCCGACTTACTTAAAAAGAACTTTTACGTATTTCAGCAATACTTCGGTAGCAGCATTGAACTTGAAGGCGAAATAAAGAAGTTTACTCTTACGACTCACCAGCAATCAATGCCAAGCGATTTAACCTATAACTTTGCCGATATACAGCCGGTAGTTTCTCCGTTTAGACTCGGTATAATTTGCGGAAAGGACCGCAACGGGGAGTACCATGCGTTTGACTTACTCGAACAGCCCCACATATTAATTGCTGGCGCCACTGGTAGCGGAAAATCCACCCAGATACGCTCTATTCTTACAACGCTTATTAAAACTAAGCGACCGGAAGAACTACAGTTATTTCTCGGAGATTGCAAGCGATCTGAGTTCCATTTGTTCCGCAAAGTGGAGCACGTACAATGCGTCTATAGCAGCGCCCGAGATATTGAACGAATGTTATTGAAGATAAGTTTAGAAATGGAGAGGCGAAGTAAGCTGACAGAGTTATACGAAGTTGACCATATTGACGACTTACCGCCAGAACAACGGTGTCCGTATTGGGTTGTTTGCATTGACGAGTTCGTAATGCTGAGGAAAAACGAAGAGATAATGTCTATGTTAACGGAGATTGTAGCAATTGGCCGAACTTTAGGGGTTATAGCACTTTTATCTATGCAACGTCCTCATAGCAAAGTACTCGATACGACTATTCGGGCCAATCTGACCGTCTCTATGGGGTTTAAATTGCGCGATCGCATCGAATCAAATATTGTGAATACGCCAAATGCCGAAAAAATCGAAGTGAAAGGGCGTTTCATTATGAACAGCGATAAGATACGGGAGATACAAGCGCCTTATCTTACGATGGATAAAGCGAAGAAGCTACTCAATCCGTTTATGGTAATGAAAGAGCAAGCGAAGGAAGTAAAGCCGGAAGAACCGAAACAACTAACCGAGGAGGACGTATTCAATGGCAACTAACCGAGACAAAGCGATTATAAAGGACCTTAATAAATTCCGTGTGATGGACCGTGATAGTATCGCCGAGTTACATTTCGCCAATTTGAAGAATCCACAAGTTGCAGCGAATAACGTTCTATTACGGTTAGTACGTGATGGCAAGTTACAACGTTCCAATGCTTTTGTGCCTTACGTTTATTTCGGTCCTGACGTTAGTATGAAGAAGAATAGCGCCAAGATAGGGCACTTCCTTGCAATCTTAAACGTTTATAAAGAGATGCGAAAGTTAGGACGGTTAGAATCATTTTTGCCGGAACCTAAGTACGGAAAGAAAGGCGTTGCAGAACCGGACATATTCGCCGTATTTAGGGGAACCGGATTCTTTATCGAGGTGCAAAGAACGCTATACAGTCCGAAGCAAATGAACGAAAAACTGGAACGATATGTAGACTTATATAACAGCGGAGTGCTGCCGAATCCCTTTCCGCACGTTTTAATTCTTTCTGCAGAACCGTACAACATTAAAGGCGATTACCCTTTTCGCATATTCCAAAGTAGCAGTTTCGCCGAATTTGTTGAATCGTTACAGCCTCGCAAAGTAACAAAGACCGCTATTAAAAGCGAAGGTGGCGGAATAAAGATGCTCGTAAAATAAAAAAAAGGCCTCCGATTACTTTTCGGAGGTTTTTACGCTTACCCATATATCATAGACCGATAAATCTAATACTTCTGCTATCGCATATGCTTTGTCTAAAGCAGGAACCCCACCGTTTATATACGTATGAATCGTATTACGACTAATACCTGATTGGTTAGATATCCAAGAAACTTTTATTCCTCTGCTTTCAATAATCTCTTTTAATGTGCTCTCAATAGTTTTTTCTTTCTCCACAGGTTATCACCTCTTAATTAATATATCACAATTTCAGTAAATTGCTAAATAAAATAATTTTTTATTTATTTTACTTTACAATAATGACGGTATGCAGTACACTAAGTACAAGCAGAACGTCAGGGGGTGAAATAATGATTTTGTTGAACGATAATCACTGGCTTTGGAAAGTAGCTTTTTGGATTGTACCTGCTAGCATCTTTACATTAATCATGACAGGAGTGATCAGCGGATGAGAGAAGTAAACGTGCTTTACACATGCCCGAGTAACCCGGCATTTGAAACGGTTAGCGGCGTGGCAAAAGTATTAGCACCAAATATAGTTTTATCGTATGTAGAGCAAGGAGATTGGGCATTTCGAGTATTAGAAGAAGAAATAAGCGAAGAGCAAAAATCGGTCGAAATCGACCTGTGTAACTGCGTGAGTGTCTTCTTCACAATGGAAAGTACTACTGGACTTGAGGTTAATGCAGAATTTCTTTCGAAGGCAAACTTTTTAGAAGTTATTGAGGCATTAGCGGGTAAAAAGAAAATGCCCAGCGACGCGGGAACGTCGACGAGCAAATGAAAAAACAATGTATATAAATTATAGCAAATACCGTTAAGAAAAGTAAAGATTGACTATAGAGAGACTTGGCAGCCTCGCAAAATGCAGAGGGATTGAGGAGGAAAATAAAATGGTAAAGGTGACAATTCAATATAGATATCAAGGGGAAATCAACGAGCAAGAAAATACAGAAGGTGTGCTATTTCCAACGGGACAAGTATTTTCGGTTGCAGATGGGGAATTTGATATTTACACCGCAATATATACAGACATTCCTGGCGTTGTTATTGTGGATCTCGATAAAGAAGATAACGGATATATAAATCTAATCAGCAATCCGAATGCATTAGTGGATTTACTTGTAGCGAACTAATACAAGAACGTCTGGCTGGCGGGCATAGCCGTTACGGCAATAACGGTTAGTTTCACGCTCGGATCGGCGGCAAACGACCGAGCTTATCAAACGAATAAGGGAGATAAGCGAAAATGGAAAACTATTACGAAAAATTAGTAGGACTTTATGAAGAAACGAAGGCTACATACGATAAATTGAACGGTCTGCAATCTGCGTTAGATAAAAAAGTATCGAGTATTTACCACGATATCGAAAGAAGCGAGTTTGATTCCGAGGGCGGACATTCCTACGCTTTGAAATTAAAAGAGACTTTGCAATATCGTCGGGTAATCAAAGATACTCTTCAGCAAGTAAGTCCGGTATACACAATGCTACGAGATAATATCGAAACTGTTGAGGAACGATATACAAGGGCTACGGCAAAAGGGTACGAACTAAGAGAATCGTTAAATGTTCGAATGGACATCGACGAGGTATTAGAATTAATCGGTTAAGGGCAGGCTGAACGCTTAGCCCTTTTTTGATAACGTTATTTTTTGAATTAAAATAATGCCCCAAAACATCATTCTACGCACCTATAGGATGAGAAGTGTACTTGCGCAGTTAGTATGATTTTTATTTTGAATAACCGACATTTTATCGCTGTACGCACGTATAGGAGGGAAGTGCGATTTAATGCGCCCCATTCCCACCGAATAAAAGATAATTGGGTCAAAGTGAGAGTTTAGTGGCTTACTTTTCAATAATTTCGTCGTAATAAAGGTGAGGAGATTACTTTTTATTAGATTTCTTAGCAAAGTATATAGGCAATATTTTTAAAGACAGTTACTTTTTAGTGGAAATTGTATCAGGATAGTTGTGAAGGTACCTTTTTATCCCTTCAGTTATCTAGCCTTTTATAGAGGAGTAGTACCATTTTTGCCGAAATGTCTGGCTTATATATGTAGAAATAAATTAACAAAATAGGTTGTTTTTTCTGCGGATTGTCTGCCTTATATATGAGAAGAAATTTTAACAAGTTAGGATGCTATTTTGCTTTCTACGCACCTATAGGGTGAGAGTGTAGAAATATTACATTTGTGTTAAATCGAAATATTATAGGTTGTATTTTTGTTCTCTGCGCACCTATAGGTGGGAAAGGTTAATTTAATAAAACATATCCAGCGTCTTTCAATCGCGATGCCTATGCGATTGAGGGCGCTTTTTTAGTTTCCACTAAAGTTAATAAAAACTCACAAGGAGGTCGAAACAATGTATTTAACAGCTGATGAATTTTATAAGATTCGTAAGGTTTACCGATTAACCCAAACCGAGGTAGGCGCTCTTTGCGAAGTCTCCCCGGCATATATCAACATGATCGAAAAAGGCAGCCGTAACTTATCGGAGCGAGTTAAAAGGAGGCTAATTACGGAGTTAAAACTAACGCCTGAAAAGCTCGCTCGCATTCTCGCAATATACGAAGAAACCAATATTAGGGGGATTTAACTTGGCGATTAATTATCTTGAGGAACAACGCGCTTGGATGGGCCTTACACCGAATCAGAAACGGGCTGTAATGGATGAAAAGAAAGGTCTACAGGTAATCAACGGTAAAGGTGAGGATGTTACACACCGTTATGACGTCGGCATTAAAGTTACGCAACAGCAAATATACGGAAAGAAAACGAAAGATGAATTAGAGGCGCATGAAACCGCGAACGGCGGATTTGTGTACGCCTTTTTTAGTGCCTGCAAATCGATGGAGCAAGAGTTACCGCGGTTTAATCAATCGGACCTCGCACGCGTTATGTTCATCGGCACGTATATCGCATGGGAAACAGGCCAGCTAAAGTATGACAACGGCGTGCCTATCGATAAGAAAGGCCTCGCACAGCTAGTCGGTATTAGTCGCAATAAGTTCAGCGAGTTCTACACTAAGGCGTTACAGAGCGATATCATTCGCGAAGAAGGTTCGGAGCTATACGTTAATCCTGGCTTTTTCTATCGCGGATACCTAAAGGACGTTAAGACAGTGACGCAATCCTTTCGCTATACTCGTCTTTTCCGCAAGACAGTGCGCGACCTATACGCAATGTATAACGGACGCCCTATTAAACAACTTGCGCTCATCTATGCGGTGCTGCCTTACGTTAATTTTAAGTACAACATCATAGCGCATAACCCGGAAGAAAGTAACTACGACTTAATTGAGCCGATGGAGTTGGATGAGTTGGCGACATTACTCGGCTACACAACATCGAAAAGGCTATCGACTGCATTACGCGCTATTAAGTACGAAGGTCAGCCGGTGTTTGGTTTCTTCGATGCCTCCGGAAAGAAAAAGAAAGTCGTAGTAAATCCTCGCGTAGTCTACGCAGGAGACGGAAAGAGCCTTGAAGCTATCCGCATCCTTTTTAAGTAGGTGCGAAATGAAAAGCGTGATTATACAGCAATCAACTATGGCAATGCCCGGCGGTTTCTTGCTAACGACTACCACTGCGGATGAGGAAACAGGAGAGATAACGGAACAACAAACAATCGTTAGATCTTCTTTCGCAAGGGATAGCGCAGTAGAAGGCGCCTTCGATGATGCGGTGAAAATCGCGGAGAGCAAAGGGGCGACCGACATACAAATAGACAGTCCATTTTATGAAGCAATTAAATCAAGACGACAAATGTTAGAGGAATGAGGGGGATAACTATGGCACGAAAAAATTCAAAGAAAACACGTTATGAAGGCATGAGTCAACGCCAACAGCGAAGGGCAGACCGTTCTTTTACACGACGAAACGATGCAACTAATTGGACTAACAAATTATTCGAGAAATTAAAGGAGAATGACAATAATTTAAATTAATAATATTTAAGAAAATGAGGGGTTTAGGTGTTAACTAAAATTTGTAGTAAGTGTGGATTAGCTAAGGACCGTAAGGATTTTAACAAGGATTCGAGAAGTAAAAGCGGGATAAGGTGTCTTTGTCGAGATTGTCAAAAGAAGGAGAACGTAACTTATAGATCTTCCTATAACGGAATTATCCGGCGGGCTTTTCACGTTGCTAAATCCAGGGCTAAAAAGTACGGTGTTGTGGATGACTTAACATTCGAGCAGCTTCGAGATATTTTTGATTTTTTCGATGGGATTTATGCTTATTGTGACCAGAAATTAGAAGACACGCCAAGCGTCGATCATATTATTCCCTTTTCAAAAAACGGGACTAATACAGCATCAAATATAGTGATTTGCTGTCAGAGGTGTAATACAGTCAAGTCTAATTCCTCGGTTGTAGAATTTGCTTGTAATAACGTAGAGCACATAATCACCTACACCGAATGTATGTCAGGACTTCCTCGCGAAGGAGTACGAGATATGTTTAATCGAGGAGTAATGTAATGAATTATGCAATATTCAAAGGAATGAAAATTAAACCTAACTAAGGAGATGGAATTATGAATTATACAGAAATTTATATGGTAGAAAGTGTTATAGACAGAGGAACAAGAAAGTCAGCTGATTATATTTACTCTGTGGAAAAACATGTAGCAGACGAATTAATTAGCCAAGGAAAAGCAAGAGAAGTTAATTATCAATCATTAAATGCACATAAGGAGGGCGTAGATAAATTACTAAAAGAATTTGAACAAAAAATCACCTCAATTAAGGAAAACTATCGTCTTACACCAGAAGGAAAGTTAGAGGAGATTGCTGCGTTAAAACAGGCAACTGAGGTGAAAGTGGAGGAATATCAGAACAAGTATGAGCAGGATTTAAAGACACTAAAGCAAGCAGCAAAAAGAACCGCAGGTACAATAGAACTAACTAATAATTATGATGCAGATAAAGTTCGCCAAACAGTTGGAATCATTAAAACTGAGGTTAGTATGGCAAGCAGTTTTACGCAAGCAATTAAGGCGATTGACGAACATGTTATGAATATCGATCAAGATTCAGCGCGTGAGCTTTTATCGCAATTCAGCGAAATTAAAACTATGTTAGAGCTTAAAGGTAAAAAAATGCAGGCAAGAGATGACATCTCTAGACAAGCAACTGTTAACAGTGTCATTCGTCGAGCCTATGAGTCAATTAAGCAAGTATCAACAAATGAGAGCCAAAGAAATGCCTCCGTTGAGTTTAGAATGCTAGAAGCAGTTGAAAAGTATAGTGGTAATATTCGAGGGGATTTTGATCGGATTGCTCGTAAATACGAGCGAAACATAATTTAACAAGGGGGGAATGTTGATGATTTTAAAAGTCCTGAATAGTGACCGAAAACTAGTCGCATACCTCGAAAATGCATACGAAGTTTCCTATGAAAAGAAGCTGAACGAAATTCCGTTGGCTTCTTTTTCTTTGCCCTTAGATGATCCGAAGGTTGCAGAGTGCAAGCCACTTTATTATGTAGATATTCCAAACCATGGACTATTTCGAATAATGCCAAGTTCTACATTGCGTAACGAAACAGACAAGAAAATAACCTTTAACTTAGAGCACGTTTTAGCCACACTGTTGGACGACGTGCTTTTTCAATACCATCAAACAACAAATCGAACAACACGCTACAACATCGAGTATATTCTATCGCAGCAATCTACAACACATTGGAAGCTTGGTACATGTGCATTTGATAAGTATTTTGCGTATAAGTGGGAGAACGAAAACGGCTTACTTGGAGCAATAAACTCAATAGCCGAACCGTTTGACGAAAATTACGAGTGGACTTACGATACAAGCTCTTATCCGTGGACGTTGAATCTAATTAAACCGAGCAGCACACCTACTTGCGAAATAAGGTACGCAAAGAACTTAGTAGAAAACAAACGCGACGAGGATCCAACAGACATAACTAATCGTATTTATGCACTTGGATATGGCGAAGGAGTAAACCAACTTAAAATCGATAAAGTCAACAGCGGCAAGCCATACGTTGAAGATACTACTTCGATTGCGACATACGGGCTCAAAGCGTATGTATACGCCGATACTTCCATCGAAGATGCTGCGACTTTACTAGCAAACGCGAAAGCGCTATTGAAGCAGTCGAGTGTTCCGAAAGTTTCTTATAGCGTTACTGCTGCGGACTTATCAGCACTAACAGGTGTGAGTATTGACGAATTTAAATGCGGAAAGGTCGTTAGGATAGTCGATCCTGACTTCGGAACATTTGAACAGCGTATAGTTAGCGAATCAAGGTCCGACATTAAAGGGGCGCTGGAAGACGTGTCGCTTGAAATCGCCAATAAGTACGAGGATATAGCGGGTTCTATCGCTGGATTGGAACGGTCTAGGCAAATAAACGAAGTGTACTCACAGGGCGCAACCAACATCGATTCTCATAACTTTGCCGATAACGCTGACAGTGATAATCCTGCGGAAATTACCATCTATTTGCCGGACGAGTTAGTTCGTATAAATAAGCTCGTTATGTCTTATAAGACCGATAAATTCCGCGCATATGAACGCTCGATTAAAGGTGGTGGGGCAATCGTAGACACGACTAGTTCTGGCGGTGGCTCTACTCAAACTAGTTCCAGCGGAGGACAGTCGACACAGACGAGTTCAAGTGGTGGCGGAGTAAGTACTTCAACGGAAAGCGGAGGAGGAACGGTTCAGTCCACGAGTACTAAGTCTTTCGCACAGTTAAACCTTACGTCACAAGTTCCGCAAAATGCTATCGGTGGAAGCGCAGAAGGATATCCAGATTACGGATTCCACTTGCACGAAGTCCAAATACCTGGCGACTATTTTGAACATAGTCATTCCGTTACAGTGCCAGCACATACGCATAATTTCAGTGTTCCGGCTCACACGCATTCTGTTTCAGTTCCGGCTCACACTCACAACGTAACGATTCCAGCGCATACACACGAATTAACATTGCCGAACCATACTCACGATATCGAGTTCGGTATCTTTGAGTTGGACGAATCTGCAACGTCTGTACAGATAGTTGTCGATGGAAACACCGTGCCATTCACGGCTACGAGTGGTAACTTAATCGATTTGATACCGTACCTTGATATCGATTCAAACGGAAAAGTTAATCGTGGTTGGCATACGATTCAAATTAAACCAAATAAGCTGGCCCGCATTACTGCACAAGTATTTTCTCAAGTATTTCTGCAGAGTCGTGGTGGCGGCGATTATTGATAGGAAAACAAGGAGCTGATTAATTTCGGCTTCTTTTTTATTTATAAAAGGAGGAATAACAATGTCCATGAAAAAGAAGGTGCAAATATTAGAGTCGTCTTTGCAGGATCATAAGCAGTTACTAAAGGAGTTTAAACAAGTAACTAATCATGACCAACTCAGAACATTTGCAGCAGAAGGTTTAAAGAAAATGAAGCCGGTAAGTCAAAAGATTCGCAAGTTGAACAAAACGGTTACTGATCGCGAGTTACGAGCCGAATGCCTCAAGGCGGAAGCCGAAGTGTTGAAGTTACTGACGATGTTTGAGCAGATAGTCGGTGAGTCTAATGGCTAATCAAAACAATATTTCTTTTCGAATAAGCGCCCAGGACGACTTTACACACGTATTTCGTTCGCTTGAAAACTCGGTAAGTGGCTTACAAAGTACAGTCTCAGGAATGGGGCGACAACTTAGTTCGTCTCTTTCATCAGTAAACGGAAGCGCTCAACAAACGTCGCAACAAGTCGGCTCGCTTTCTCGCAGTGTTTCTAATGCGTCGGGTTCTATGGTTGCAGCTGGTACCGCAATGAGTGGTGCAGGCATTGCAATTGCTGGGGCACTTGGATTCGGTGCAAATAAGGCGATGGACTTTGAGGCGCAACTATCTAGCGTTAAAGCCGTTTCCGGAGCTACTGCCGAAGAGATGGCAACACTTGAACAAATCGCACTCGATGCCGGAGCTTCTACGAAGTATTCAGCGTTAGAAAGTGCGCAAGGTATCGAGGAACTTATTAAAGCCGGTGTGTCACTCGATGATATTATGTCCGGCGGATTAGAAGGCGCCTTGAACCTGGCAACTGCAGGCGGATTGGAATTAGCGGAGGCAGCCGAAATTGCTTCGACGGCATTAAACGCCTTTAAATCGGACAATCTCGAAGTAGTTGACGCCGCAAACCTTTTAGCCGGTGCCGCCAACGCTTCTGCAACGGACGTAGGCGAGTTAAAGTATGGTCTATCAATGGTTTCTGCGGTAGCTAGTGGCATAGGATTATCGTTTAAAGATACGTCTACAGCACTTGCCTCCTTTGCGCAGAATGGTCTTAAAGGTTCAGATGCTGGTACATCATTAAAGACGATGCTGTTAAACCTTTCGCCTGCAACCGATGGAGCTGCCGAGCAAATGAAGGACCTCGGATTAGCAACGGCGGATGGACAAAGTAAATTTTACGACGCCAATGGATCTATTAAGTCATTAGCTGAAATCGCAGAGCTATTAAAAACGCAGTTAGCCGATTTAACCGACGAACAACGTCAGATGGCACTTAAAACGATGTTTGGTACCGATGCAATCCGTGCAGCGAATATCCTCTACAAAGAAGGTGCTGACGGAATTAACAGCATGTACAAGGAGATGTCGAAGGTTACTGCTGCCGATGTTGCCGCCGAGAAGCTGAAAAACGTTCGAGGACAAATGGAACAGTTGTCGGGGTCAGTTGAGACGCTGGCTATTTCGTTTGGAGACGCATTGCTTCCGTTAATCTCAGGTATTGTTAGTGCGCTACAATGGGTTGCCGACAAATTCAATGCACTATCCGCTCCAATGAAAAGTGTAATTGCAATTAGCGGTGTCTTAGTTGCTGGGCTACTTCTAATCGGAGGACCTATTCTTGCCTTAATTGGATTCCTTCCCTCGATAATTGCCGGTATTCAATTATTAGGGGTCGCACTTGGCGCGGTGATGTCGCCAGTTACGTTAATTATTGCTGGGATAGTCGGACTCGGAGTCGCATTGGTGGCTGCATACAATCATGTCGGTTGGTTCCGCGGCATGGTAGATGCTGCTTGGGAGTGGATTAAAAACGCATTCTTTACCGCGTTGGAATACATTAACGGCGTGGTTCAATGGGTTATGTCAGATATCAGTGCGTTTATTGGCGAGCAGTTAGCGAAAGTTCAAGCGTTTTGGGATGATAACGGCGCAGCGATTATGACATTGGTGCAAACTTACTTCGGAGTTGTTTGGGAGTATATCCAAATGGTTATGGGCCTCATTCAGGGCATATTCCAAATGGTATGGCCTATCATTGTCGGAGTACTTGAAGCAGCATGGGAGACAATCAAAGCCGTAGTTGAAACTGCAATCGATTTAGTACTTGGAATTATTCAAACAACAATGAAAATCTTGCAGGGAGACTGGGAAGGTGCTTGGGAAACGATTAAAGATACGGCTGAATCGATTATGGAGAATATTATCGGAATCTTTGAAGGTATCGATCTCCAGAAACTGGTAAGGACATTATTAATGGCTTAATCGGCGGTATTTCTTCAATGGCCGGAGCAGTTAAAGACGCGGTAACAGGTATCGGAGAAAAGATTAAAAATGGCTTTACTGGATTCTTCGATATTCATTCGCCTTCCCGCGTTATGAAAAATGAAGTCGGTAAATTCATTCCAGCAGGTATTGCCGAAGGTATTACGGGCAACGTGAAGTCCGTTATCAACGCTGCAAAGGTAATGTCGCAGGCTATCATGCCGGAAAGCATGGATATGGCAGTTGCATATAATATGCCGACTGGTAACGCCTCGTTAGGCAATTTCAAGTCAGAGTCGTACGTCGATTCAAGAGATACCGTTATTAACTTTGAGCGAATGTTTGAAGGCGCTAATATCACCGTAAGAAAAGACAGCGACATAACGGCTCTTGCTCGTGAGTTGTTCTCAATGCAAAAATCAGCCACTCGTGGCAACGGAAGAAGATAATATAACGGCTCGGCTGCTTGCAGTCGGGCTTTACTTATGGAGGCGGTAATATATGCGTTCAACTGAACAATTAAAAAGTGAACTAGAAGAACTTAAAAAGCAGGTACGCCAGGACAGAATCGCTAGAGGAGTGCCGGAGGAAACACCGGAATACTTCGTTTCGGAAGCAATGACGACGGTACTAATCGAGCGCTGCAAGCCGTTATTTCAGTACGTTGCAAAGTATACGCAATTATGTAGCGATAGCAATCAAGTACTACCTGCAAGCTTAGAGATATTCGAAAAGTATGCGAATTATTTAACGCTAATTAGATACTCGAAGTCCCGTCAGAACTGCTTTGCAACCGGTATGTCCTTGGCGAAAAGGTACATCGATAAATCTGACCAGTATGCAGGCGCAAGTGAATACGTTCGTCGTTTAGGGATGGCGTTAAGTATTGCGAAATTAGGTTTCGAAATGACACTCGATCAGGCGACGTATAACCACCGTTTAACCACTGAAATGCTCAAGGAAATACGAAGGGAATCAGAGGTAGAGTACAAACAATTGCAGGCCGATGATGCGTTATTTAATGCGGAGGCCCAGCGCTACATGGAACATTACGAATCAATTAAACATTTATTCTAAGGAGGAGCCGAAATGATTACGCTTAGTGAGATTAAATCAAGCCTAACAATTCAACAAATGAATGCAGCACAAATACTTGTTGATAACGAGTTCGCCGGCAAGCAGAAAAGAACTTATGAAGAAATTGCGGAAGAGATAGGCGTCACAGCGAGGACACTGTACGAATGGAGAAAAAACCGAGCATTCTTGTTGTATCAAAACTACATTACGGACAATGCTATCGATTCATTTATGCCGACAGCTATTGCGAAGTTACAAGAATCAATCGAAGGTCGTTCAAATAATGGAATACCGAGCATGAAGGCGTTGGAACTTTACTTCAAATTATCCGGAAGGCTTATCGATAGGAAAGAAATTGTACAGTCAGAAACGCCTAAGACTAGCGTACGTTCTGACGAAGAAATCAGACGTGATCTTGAAGAGCTTAATAAAATTTTGCAATAAAGTAGAGCCCAGACTTATGCCCAGGCTAAATATTTTAAGGTCTTTATGTAATATCCTTTAAACGGTAAAGATCTGGGAGATATGTGAAAATAAAATGATACAGAAAGAGTTAATAAGGAAATCTTTATTAACTCTTATTTTCTAGAAAAGAACCATCTTTTAACATTTAACCATAACATATATAAAACCAGTAAACTCCAGATAATTATGGTGGTCCTTAATGGATGGTTAGTAATTAAAATTCCTATAATTGGTAAATTTAAATTAATTAAGATATCTTCGACAATATACTTTAGGCCTCTATATCCAAGTAGAATAGCCAAAATTGAGGAAAGAATTAGTATTAATGTTTCATTCTTTTTAATATCTCTTTCTCTAAAATTAGAAACATCTTCCCTAACACTTTTGACCATATCTTCTACTTTATCTAATAGATTGTCCACATTAGTTTTATCTAATATGCTTTTATATAATTCCTTAGGGCTTCCTTCTGTAAAGAACAAAATCTCCTCATCGTATTGAAGTTTAATGAAATTGAGTTCCTTTTTTACAGAGTCATAATCCTTAAGTTTTTTGTAGGAGCCTTTTGAGATGTTATTTAGTAATTCTTTCAGAAAGTATCTTTTTATAAAAGTCAATTCATAAAAGCGTAGGCATTGGAGTGAAGCAACAAGCTTTACTTTTTTATATTGAGCATTTAGAACTTCTTCATAAATTCCTTGTTGTTTAAGCTCGTCAGCATGTTCCCCTAACGATTCCAATACTTTCTTGAGAAATGTTTCATGACCTATGGTAAACACTGAAGTAATTGGAGAACAAAAATAACATATTTCAGAAGTCTTTGTAACGGTGGAATTATCAACATACTTGTCTAGCTCTTCCACAGTCTGTCTTTCTGTGATTTCTTTGTTAGAATTTGTTAGTAAACTAAAATACAATCTTTTGTTTTTCTTAATAAATTCTAGGTGATTTTCTTCCTGCCTACTGAAATCCCCTAATGCCCAACTAACTGAACGGAATTCTGGATTTGTATGTAATTTAATACCACATAATTTTGAAAGTTGTTTTTCATAGTATTCACTAATTGAATCTACATTCAGATTTTTTTTGGTCTCTTTTTCCCAGAAATCCTGAAATTTATATTCAGATTTAATCTTATAAAAATCCACTAAAGGAAAACTAATATCTCTAGGAGGGCCTTCCGTTAAACTAATTGTTTCCTTGTGTTCGAAATCAAGGATAAGTTGAATTGTTATAATACCAATGGAGTAAACATTTGCTATAACAATAGGTTCTACATATTTATCATCTTTTTTAGCGATAAACGGTAACAAAAAAAATCTTCGATGTTTATGTAAAATAAATTCAGAACTTAGACAGGATTGGTTAAGTAGTTGTAGTTGAGTATCTAGTTCAGTTGAAAGGTCTAGAATATCTGATTCTATTGGAATAGCTTGAAAAGTACTCACTCGTGCCCCTAAATCTTTTAATGAGTCATCTTCTATTAATGTTTTATGTATATAGTAGTCATCACTAATCCCATACTTATTATGCCATGAATTAATATTTTCTTCAGTTATACCTTCCGGCAGTTTGTATGCAAGGAATGAATTAGAAGATTCACTTCCAGTATATGGTGGGCGAGCGGTGTACAATGCCTGCTTTGACTCAATATACTTTTCATAACGAGGGTTAATTTTTCTTTCTTTCTTACTGGAATCAATGTAAGATATGAATCCCCTAGATTTTTCAATATTTTTAATAACCTTTGAATAATTATCTTTATTAAAAGATAAAATTGAGTAGATGTTCATTGATTGACTAAACATTTAATATTCCCCGCTTAATTATATATGTAAGTAAATTACATCAGTATTGGCATTGTATGTCAATCTTTATTTACACAGAGTCCGTTTCCACTAATCGCCTAACCAAGCACGCTGCATATCCGTGCTATAATTGATGGCGAGGTGTTATATCGATGTTTATTTCGCCAATGTTATTACACAAGTCGGATGAACCGTTTGATTCGGCCGATTATTTGACCGAACTGAAACTCGACGGCATCCGTTTTATATATTCCGTTGATGATGCGGGCAAGGTCCGCTTATATACGCGTCACAAGAACGAAGTTACCGCACGTTTCCCTGAATTAACTGCGCTAGATGTTCCGCCAGGCACCGTACTGGACGGCGAATTGATCGTAACGGACAACGCTGGTAAGCCGGACTTCGAGGCGGCCATGAGCCGTTTTATGAGTTCGCGTGACACCACACCGATTTCGCTCGTTGTGTTCGACGTGTTAAAAGCCGGCGGTAAGTCGATTACTAATCTACCGTTGCTAGAACGCAAGGAAATACTCGCCGGTGTCGTGCCGAATGATACCGAGCTGCTTTCGAAGGTCCAGTTTATCGAAGGTCATGGCGCAAACTATTTCGATGCAGTTAAGGCGCAATCCCTCGAAGGTATCGTGCTAAAGCGCAAGGATTCGCGCTATGAAGTTGGCAAGCGATCACATAACTGGCTGAAAGTGATTAATTATCAATACGCCAATGTATTCGTAACTGGCTTCCGCAAAAAGGAATTCGGCTGGTTACTCGCTGATGCTGACGGTCGTTACCTTGGCGTAATAGAACACGGCGTTCCTCCGGTCGAGAAACAACGTGTGTACCGAGCGCCAATTGCAAAGGAAACCGATGACTTTTCTTACCTTGATTCGCCGATTAAATGCCGCGTTAAGTTCCGCAACTATACCAAGGCAGATTTACTGCGAATTCCTAGTTTCGTAGAATGGCTCGCCTAATTGCTGGCGGGCTTATTCTTGTTTATCTTATAAGTTAAATAACTAAAATTTTGTGATAAAATTAAGTATAATTAGTAGTCAAATAATTATTTATTAAATTAATTAACTGAAAGGAGAACCGTGTGACAAAGACTATTTTTCAAATTAATATTGATACTCATGTACTTAGGGAGTTAAGACACACAGTCACAGAGGAGATAAATATAACATCAAATATAAAATACCGTGAGCAACGTGCTTGGGATAAAATCTGCGCAATTATGGATAGATTAGATGACACTGTAGATTACCTTAATGGTTTGAAATTAAATACGGGAAAGTTTTCAAGAAGTGCATTTGATTTTTTTGATTTTATGAATAATTCTGCAGTTATAGATGAATGTATTAAAGAATTAGCTAAAATCTTTGAAGTGCCAATTGAGCCCTTAAAAAAGTCTACAGAGATTTTTAATCAATTAGGCAATGACAAGAAAGGAACAGATGAGCTATATTTTTTATATCTACGTTCTTTGTGTTCTGTACATCCAGTAGAAACAAGTCGACACAAAAGATATCAAGCCAATGACTTTGAATGTAGTCCATATGCGTCTTGGAATAACAGAGGGCTTTGGAGTGATTGTGATCTTTCTGTATCCGTTTATACAAGCAAAGACGAGGAGCCTCAAAAAAGAATTCCAGTTTATATGTCACAGATATTTAAATATGTTAAAACAAGGGTAAATTTCATTCAAGAAATTACTAATGTGATTGAACAGTACAAGGAAGAAGCTATCTTAAAATTTAAAAAAAGTAATATAAAGAAAACAACTGATTTTGAAAGTTACGTTGATTATTTAAGAAATTTAAACAATGAACTAGAGAAACGATACGGGACAGATCGTTATTATGATTATGATTATGTTATTAAATTATTCGAATTGAACTTATCAAATCCAAAAAATGAAAGTAAGTTAAAACTATATCTAAATGCATTAAAATATGCAATAGAATTTGAACATAGTAGTCTGCAAAATATGAGTTATGAAGGGTTTGAAAATAATGGTTTACTAAAACCAGATAAAAATGTGGAGACATCGTTATTTCTTGAATTATGCTCACCAAACAGTAATAGTGAAGAACAAAGAAAATATAGGTATAATATTGAGAAAATAGGCTATCTAAGTCGTAATTCAGGTTATGATAATAGACAATGGGCATATACACAATTGGATGAAGCTCGAGTATTTTTTGAAAAATATGTAACGTTTGAAGAGGCAACTGGTGATTTTGAGCATTATGTATTAGTAAATTTAGCATTGTATTTGGAATGCTTGGAAAATAAAAGTCTCCTTAATAAAAACCTGCCAAACGAATTAATATATCGTCAGAAATTATTATCTGATAAAGAGTTAATACAATTACTAACTAATTAATTAAAGTTGGCTTTAAAAAAATCAATCAATAGAACGTCTGTTCGTGTATAATAACGACGAGGGGGCGTTTTTTTTATATGGCGATTCGGGATAGAGGAAAGATTAAGTGGTTGCCGGCAGCGTTCTTACCAGAACAAACAAAATCGATAAGCGAAGCATTATACGACCTGGAAAAATCAGCTAAACCGATTCTCGACGAGTATCAAATCGAGGAAATCGAAAACCAAATTTGTTACGCAATGGAGTATTACTTTTCCGTAACAATAAGCATTTGGGAATCAGGGCTAATTCGAAAAGTGAAAGGGTACATACGGTATTTAGAACCGCTGAAAAAAGAAATACGAATGGAGGTCGAGCATAACAACGAATACATAATCGAAAGGATAAGCTTCGATAAAGTTACCGCAATAGATGTCGAAGAGTATTAGGATAAGCGCAACCATGCGAGGAAAGTTATTGACGGACTAGGGAGTCGGATGATAGAATTCGATTAAAACGGTCTGTTGTTCGACTCAATGACCGATTCAACTTTCGAATAAGGGTAACGTTATACATAACGCGTCCAATTAGCGGTCAGAGGTTCGAATCCTCTAAGGCGCGTACCAAATGCAGTTGGACTTACTGCACGGAATGCCTTTCGATACGTAATGACCCAGTTTCATTGCATATCGGGAGGTGTTTTTATTTTGCAAAAATTTGCTTGTTCGTTTAAAAAATAGTCCCAAAAAGATATTATAGATTTTCTGATTATTCCCAATTAATAAGATTTTTGTAAAAAATATATTGTACACACAAAAATAAAATCGCTGTAAACCTATATAATGCTACCGATATAAACAGTAATTGGGCAGTTAAGCCATTAATAATAATTAAGGTGATAAAAATAATGACAATCATTATTATCAAGGACTTTTTTGTAAATTTAACAATATTGATTTCTGTCCTTTTTTTCTATTCCAGAGTCATGAAGGATTCACAGCTTCATCAAGATTCTCCACTTCATATAAAACTACTTATGGGTTTTGCAGGGGGAATTATTGGCATACTTTTAATGATATTTAGCATTCATGGCAGCTTTTTAATCGATCTGCGCCATTTACCAATTATCTTGCTTGCATATTACGGTAGGGGAATTCCTGCTTATCTTTGTGCGGCGTTAATCATTTTCGGTGATTTTTTTATTAACAGAGACTTCTCTTTTGTAGTGATAATCGTCTTGTTTTTAATAGCCTTTGTTTCTATCTTTATTGCTAATAGAAATATTTCAGGTAAGCATAAGGTATTTGCTACTTTAACTACGACAAATATTATACTAACGACGATACTTTATTTTTTTGTATTAGACGATATAAAACATTATATTTTCTCGATGTTTTTGCATGTTATATTCACCTATGTAGCTGGTTATGCATCTTTTAACGTAATCGAGTACATTAGAGCAAGCCAGGAATTATTTAATAAATACAAGTTAGAATCAACGATAGACAGCTTAACAGGCCTAAATAATGTTAGAAAATTTGATTATATTTGTAAGAAACTGATGAAAATAGCTGCAACAAGGAATGAAGCTTTAACACTTCTATATATCGATATCGACTTTTTTAAAAAAATTAATGATACGTACGGGCATTTAGAAGGAGATATGGTGTTAAAAGAGGTTGGTAGCATTCTCAAAAATTCCACAAGACCAACCGATATCATTAGCCGGAACGGCGGGGAGGAATTTACCGTTATTTTAGTAGACTGTTCAACCGAATTGTCATCTGAAATTAGTGAACGGATTAGAAAATCGGTAGAAGATCACGTATTTATGTTAAGTAATGGAGAAACAATTAACATCACTGTTTCCATAGGGGTGGCAGCTTTTGATAAAGCTGTAAATGATATTAACTTATTTATAAATAAAGCGGATAAAGCATTGTATCAAGCGAAAAAGCTGGGACGTAATCAAGTTGTTTATGATTAGAGCGTTGTTTATACAACGCTTTTTGCTTTTCTCAAGTTAAAGTAGTGAACCTTCACATGACCAAATGTAAAAGTAAGCAGCAATAAAAATTTTTCGTCATTACGACATCTTTTTAATAGGATACAGTATTAGTTTTATTAAGCGGATAGGTATTAGTCTAATTATAATTACAAAAACACTTAGTTTGTTGATTGCACAAACTAAGTGTTCGAGATATAATTAAATCGTATTAAAACGCTTTCTTTACATAGGAGAGGAGATGGAATGATGACAAGAATTAGCTGCAGGTAGCATTTTAAGCTAAATTCACCGCTAAATGAAAGTTTGCCTAGTTTTTCAAACACATAAAATAGAAGGAGGTATAGGCAGAGCAGTTTGCAGAAAGCAAATTAATACTCTGTCTAGAAGACTATGAAGCAGAAACGAAATTCACTCTATATCTTCTCATTAACACTCGTAGCAGCAATTGGCGGCCTTTTATTTGGATATGATACAGCAGTCATTTCTGGGGCTGAAAAATCCGTACAAGCATATTTAATAACAAGCTTAGATTTAGGAACATTAGCGCATGGTGCAACTATTTCGAGTGCACTTATCGGCTGTATTATCGGAGGATTAATATCAGGTTATTTTGCGTCTGCATTTGGTCGCAAGAAGTCGCTTATCATTGCAGCAGTCCTTTTCTTTATTTCGGCATTAGGGTCGGGATACCCTGAATTTCTCTTCTTTCAGCAAGGGGAGCCAAGCATTGCATTGTTGTTTGTGTTTAACTTGTATCGAATCATTGGCGGAGTTGGCGTAGGGCTTGCATCTGCAATTACTCCAATGTATATTGGGGAAATTGCCCCAGCGGATATTCGCGGTAAAATGGTCTCTTTTAACCAATTTATGATTATATTTGGAATGCTGGTCGTTTATTTTGTTAACTGGGGGATTGCAAACGGACAAACGGTAGAATGGGTTAATGAAATTGGCTGGCGTTATATGTTTGCTTCGGAAGCAATACCTGCAGTGCTGTTTGGTCTGCTGCTCTTTTTAGTTCCGGAAACTCCGCGCTACTTAGCGTTTAAGAGAGAAGATACTAAAGCAATGCATGTGTTAGCCAAGATAAACGGTGCAGAACAAGCAAAAACGATTCTACAAGAAATTAAACAGACATTGAATGTAACACAAGAACCAACAATGTCTGCTAAACTTTTATCTTTTGGAAAGCTTGTCATTGTTATTGGGATAATGCTGTCTGTTTTTCAGCAGTTTGTAGGAATAAATGTTGCTTTATATTATGCTCCTCGAATCTTTGAAAGCATGGGTGCGGCAAAAGATGCTTCGATGCTGCAAACAATCGTTATGGGGCTTGTTAATGTCGTTTTCACTGTTATTGCTATATTTACCGTAGATAAGTGGGGTAGGAAACCGTTATTAATAACTGGCTCTATCGGGATGGCAATAGGAATGTTTGGTGTAGCCGGCCTTGCTTTTGCCAATATCATTGGAATCAGCACATTAATTTTTATTATTGTTTATACAGCATCTTTTATGATGTCATGGGGACCAATCTGCTGGGTGCTTATTGCAGAAATATTTCCTAATAAAATCAGAGGGCAGGCAGTAGCAGTTGCTGTTGCTGCACAATGGGCAGCAAACTATTTTATTTCCTCTACCTATCCGATGATGATGGAATACAGCGGTGGGTTAACATACGGTTTTTATGGCGTAATGAGCATTCTATCAGCAGTATTTATTTGGAAATGGGTCCCTGAAACAAAGGGAAAAACACTTGAATACATGGATAATTTTTGGATCAATAAGACGAAGGGTCAAAAAAAGGCATCATAAATAAAACATACAGGTAGTGGCAAGACTTTGAAAGTTTTATCTCAGGTCTTGCCACAAGTATTTTTTTGTAAACTGACAATATATTAAGATATTTAAAGAAATTTCGAGCTGGAGTTATATTTGGACATGAAATCTCGGTTAAACGAGTAAATAAAGAGTAATTTATACAAATTTGAACAATTAGCTGTCTTTACAAGAAAATATTGGAGGAGTATGATTGCTAACATAATATTAATTCTTATTCGCTGAGTCTTTTTAAGAGCGGGGGACCCAATCTGTGATGAACAATCACATGGGGTGAATCCTTCTGTAGAAGGTAGGGCTACTCTTTTGGCCCGAATCCGACAGCTAACCTCGTAAGCGTAAAGAGAGAGGATGTGTAACTGGTGATCGAAAAAATCAACTCGACCACGGGGTAATCCTCCGCGGTCTTTTTTCTGTAATTAAATAAAAATATCTTGTATCGCTGAAATCCATTTGGAGCGGGGGACCCATTCAATACGTGAGCAAAACTCACCGGGGTGAATCCTTTATGAGAAGGTAGGGCTACTATCTTGGCCCGAATCCGGCAGCTAACCTCGTAAGCGTTAAGACAGAAGGTATTACCTTGGATTTAAACCCCTTGTGTAATACAGGGGGTTTTTTGTGCAAAATTTTAATGGGAAATATTAACAAAAATGAAAAGGGGCAGTATATGGAAGACTTGCTTATGCTTGCGATTATTGGGATATCAACAGCCGCTATGTTTGGATTAATTACTTGGTGTGAACAAAAAACAGCTGTAGGCGAACAGGAGGAAAAGAAATGATTACGTTTATTTTTGTCCTGGCACTAGGTGTTGTCATCTACTTGCTGTATGCGTTACTGAACCCTGAGAAATTTTAATATAAACGGAGGGGAAACAATTGGTTTTCACCATATTATCAATCATTCTTACACTTCTGCTCATAGTGCTATTAGTAATTCCTATGGGAAATTATATGGCGGTCGCATTTAATGAGCATCCTACAAAGCTGGATAAGATATTTTATCCTGTTGAAAAGTGGATATATAAACTCGGCGGAATAAAAAATAACACACAAACTTGGAAACAATATGCTTTGTCTATGCTTGCAGCAAACAGTTTTATGATTCTATTAGTCTATTTGATTTTCCGATTTCAAGGGTTTCTTCCTTTAAATCCGAACCATATTGCTGGCATGAGTCCTGATTTTGCTTTTAATACAGCAATAAGCTTTATGACAAATACGAATTTGCAGCATTACAGCGGAGAATCAGGGTTATCGCTGCTATCACAATTGATTGCGATCATCTACATGATGTTTGTCGCCCCAGCATCTGCTCTTGCAGTTGCGATTGCATTTATAAGGGGATTAGCGGGGAAAAGGCTTGGCAGCTTTTTTATCGACTTAACCAGAAGCATAACAAGGGTACTGTTGCCGATTGCATTTGTCACTAGCTTTATATTTATTGCTCTCGGAGTTCCACAAACAATGAACACAACAATGGAGGCCGAGACGCTCGAGGGAGATGTACAGACTATAGCAACAGGTCCAATTGGTTCCTTCTTATCGATTAAGGAGCTTGGTAATAATGGCGGAGGATATGTAGGAGTGAACTCAGCGCATCCTTTTGAAAATCCTAATACACTTTCAAATACACTGCAAATTATCTTAATGTTCTTATTGCCAGCTTCTATTCCGATTACTTACGGAAAAATAATCGGAAATAAAAAACAAGGTAAAGTATTGTTTATTTCGATGGCTATGATTTTCCTTGTGTTTCTCAGCACCTCCCTTTATCAAGAATATCAAGGAAATCCTGCTTTTACTAAGATGGGATTATCAGCTGAAAACGGCAGTATGGAAGGCAAGGAAGTTCGGTTTGGCATTGTTCAGTCAGTCTTGTTTGCGATAACAACAACTGCAACAGAAACAGGTGCTGTTAATACGATGCATGATACGCTGACACCTATTTCCGGGATGCTAACATTGTCGAATATGCTCTTAAATACCGTTTACGGCGGTGTTGGCTCTGGTTTTATCAACATTATGATGTATGTGCTGATTGCTGTTTTTCTTTCAGGGCTCATGGTAGGAAGAACACCTGAGTTTTTAGGGAAAAAAATTGAAGGGAAGGAAATGAAGCTGATTGCCGTTACCTTGTTGATTTCGCCATGTCTAATACTGACAGGAACTGCTTTAGCTTTATTCACCCCATTAGGCAATGAAGGAATTTCTAATCCAGGATTCCACGGATTGACACAGGTGCTCTATGAATTTACTTCATCTGTTAATAATAATGGCTCAGGCTTTGAAGGGCTTGGTGATGCGACTCCTTTCTGGAATATATCAACAGGTGTTGCTATGTTCATCGGACGATTTTTTCCGCTTCTTACGATGCTAGCAGTCGCAGGAAGTCTGGCATCCAAAAATATTGTGCCAGAAACTGCCGGAACATTCAAAACAGATACTTCTTTATTCGGTGGGTTGTTTATTGGTACGGTTTTTATCGTCGGAGCTTTGACGTTTTTTCCAGTCCTTGTCTTAGGTCCGATTGCTGAATTTTTGACATGGTGATGGAGGGTTAAATAATGAATTTACAAGAGGAAGTACAAATTCAGAAAGAAACAGCCTTAATGAATAATAATATTATCAAACAAGCTATGAAGGATTCCTTCCTAAAGCTACATCCTAAGCTTATGGTGAAAAATCCAATAATGTTTATTGTGGAATTAGGATTCTTTATCACTTTCACTCTTTCCTTTTTTCCTAATATATTAGGAGCACATGAAAGTGATCGCTGGTTTACTATCACTGTTTCTATCATTCTGTTATTCACCGTCTTGTTTGCAAATTTTGCAGAGTCCATTGCAGAGGGAAGAGGAAAGGCACAGGCCAATGCGCTTAAGACTTCCAAGACAGATGTGTTTGCTAACCTGCTTATTAACGGCAGCATCATGCAAGTTCCGTCTTCCAGCTTAAAAAAAGGGGATATCGTTCTAGTTAAACAAGGAGAAATGATACCTGGTGACGGGGAAGTGATTCAAGGGTTGGCATCTGTTGATGAATCGGCAATTACAGGTGAATCAGCACCTGTGCTGAAAGAAGCTGGAGGAGATTTTAATTCGGTAACAGGTGGAACACTTGTCGTCAGTGATGAAATAAAAGTGAAAATAACAAGCAATCCTGGCGAGTCCTTTTTAGATAAAATGATCTCATTAGTCGAAGGTGCAGAACGGCAAAAAACACCGAATGAAATTGCTTTAAACACGGTGTTAATCAGCTTAACACTTATCTTCCTATTCGTTGTCATGACATTGCCATTCTTTACAAACTACTTAGGCTTTCAGCTGCAAGTGCCTGTTCTTATTGCCTTGCTTGTTTGCTTAATTCCCACAACAATTGGTGGGCTTCTTTCTGCAATTGGAATCGCAGGGATGGACAGGGTGACCAAATTTAATGTTCTGGCAATGTCGGGTAAGGCAGTCGAGGCAGCAGGAGATATTAACACTATCATTTTAGATAAAACAGGCACCATCACCTTTGGGAACAGGATGGCAAGTGAATTTGTGCCAACTGGCAATACGAATAAGAATACGCTTTATAAGTGGATTGCCGCAAGCTCTGTTAAGGATGAAACCCCAGAAGGGCGCTCGGTTCTGGAATTGTTGGAAAAGGAAGGCTATGCAATTGATTTATCCTTGGCAGCCGGAGCAGATATAGTTGAATTTAAAGCTGAAACAAGAATGAGCGGGTTAAATCTGCCTGATGGCAGACTTGTTCGCAAAGGGGCAGTCGACGCAATAAAACAATGGGCTGTTTCAAACGGCGGCAATGTGCCAGAAGATTTGGACAGAAAAGCAAATAAAATAGCCCAAGCAGGAGGCACTCCATTAGCAGTGGCAATCGACAACCAAATTATTGGGCTTATTTATTTAAAAGATACCGTTAAACCAGGGATGAGAGAAAGATTTGACGAACTGCGGCGGATGGGCATCAAATCAATTATGTGTACTGGCGACAATCCATTAACTGCAGCAACGATTGCCAAAGAAGCAGGTGTGGATGAGTTTATTGCTGAATGTAAGCCTGAAGATAAAATCGCAGTAATAAAGCATGAACAAGCAAAAGGGAAATTAGTAGCTATGACTGGAGATGGCACGAATGATGCGCCTGCACTGGCACAAGCGGATGTTGGTTTGGCGATGAACAGTGGCACAACTGCAGCAAAAGAAGCTGCTAATATGGTTGATTTAGACTCTAATCCTACTAAATTGATTGAAGTAGTTAGCATTGGCAAACAGCTATTAATGACAAGAGGTGCCTTGACTACTTTCAGCATCGCCAATGATATTGCGAAGTACTTTGCGATAGTGCCTGCGATGTTTATGCTGGCAATCCCTGAGGTCAGTGCGTTAAATATTATGGGGCTTCACTCGCCAGTTACAGCTATTCTGTCAGCATTGATCTTCAATGCAATCATCATTCCGCTCCTCATTCCACTGGCAATGAAGGGGATAGAATATAAACCAATGAGTTCAGATGCACTATTAAGAAAGAACCTGTTTATTTACGGAGCAGGAGGTGTGATTGTTCCATTCATTGGAATAAAGGTAATAGATATATTAATTTCGTTCGTAATATAACAGTTACGGAAGGAAAGGGATGAAACCATGTTTGCAACCGTTGCAAGAACAAGCTTATTATTTATGCTTATTTGCGGAGTGATTTACCCATTAGCAGTTACTGGTATTGCTGCTGTTTTGCTGCCAGAACAGGCAAATGGCAGTCTCGTCTACAATAACGAAGGGAAAGTGATTGGCTCTGAGTTAATTGGACAGTCTTTTGCTGATGAGGGCTTCTTTCATTCAAGAGTTTCAAGTATTGATTATGATGCTTCTAGTTCTGGGACAAATAACTATGCTCCAACAAATGAGGAAATGCTTGAACGAACAAAAGCGTCTATTACAGAATGGCAGTCTGAGAATCCAGATGTATCATTAAAAAGCTTGCCCATCGACTTAATAACAAATTCTGGATCGGGACTTGATCCGCATATTACTCCAAAAGCGGCATTAGCACAAATTAATAGAGTTGCTGAACATACTAATGTACCGAAGTCAGAGCTGAAAAGCTTGATTGAACGTCACACAGAAGAAAAGGAATGGGGATTGTTCGGAGAGGAAAGAGTAAATGTGCTTAAACTTAATATATCATTAATGGAATTGACCTCTTAATATTTTCCAAGCTTCCTGCTGCTAAAAGGGCAGGGAGCTTGCTTAAAGAAAGGAGCTAGGAATAAATGTGAAGGAAAATCATCCATATTTTAGAAGAAAGACAGCGGAAGAAATTTTAGCAGAAATGGATAAGGAAGGAAGGGGTAAGCTAAAGCTGTATATAGGAGCAGCGCCTGGTGTTGGAAAAAGCTACAGAATGCTGCAGGACGCAAACGAACTGCGTAAAGAAGGTAAGGATATTGTTATTGGCCTGATAGAAACACATAACAGAGCAGAAACAAAAAAACAGATTGGCGTGCTTGAAACGGTTCCGCTCCTTGAATTGAACTATAAAGGCAAGGTATTTTATGAAGTGAATATTCCTGGAATTCTGAAAAGAGCTCCAGACATCGTCATCATTGATGAACTCGCACACTCGAATATAGCTGGATCAAAAAATCGGAAAAGATATATGGATGTAGAAGAAATATTGGCAGCAGGCATTGATGTCTATTCTGCCGTCAATATTCAGCATTTGGAAAGTGTCCATGATATTGTCGCCAATATTACAGGAGTAAAGGTAAACGAAAGGCTGCCTGACCTTTTTATCAATAAAGCAAATGAAATTCAGCTAATCGATATTTCTCCACCAGAATTAAGAAAAAGGCTCCAGGATGGCAAGGTATATGATAGTCCTAAAATTCAGCAAAGCCTACAAAACTTCTTTACAGAGGAAAATCTTTATGCGTTAAGAGAGCTTGCGTTAAGAGAGGTGGCTGATGACGTAGATGGAAAAATCGAAGAGAATAATGGCCATCTATATCAAGGGCCAATCGGTCTCCAAGAAAAAATCCTAGTTTGCGTACAGTATAGCCAAACTGCAGAAAAGCTTATTAGAAGAGGCTGGAGAATGGCAAACCGCCTAAAGGCGAAGCTGTATGTACTGCATGTAACAGACAGCAAAGAGCAGGATATGCCACAGTGGAAACAAGAAAAAATCACAGCATGGAGGGAATTAGCCCTGCAATTCGGTGCCGAATTTCTGTTGAAAAACAAAAGAATGCAAAAGCCTGCTCATATTATCGTAGAAGCGGCGAATGAACATTTTATTACACAAATATTGCTGGGACAATCTGCACGAACAAGATGGGAAGAAATCAAAAAAGGTTCCATCGTCAATGAAATAATGAGACAAACAACAAATATTGATATTCATATAGTTGCAGACAGCAAACCAATCAGAAAGGACAAAAGCCAATGAATGTTGCCTTTTTTCTCATACCAAAACACGAAGTTGCATTCGTATTCCAGCATTGGACAATGAGGCAGGTTATGGAGAAGATGGAGTATCACCGCTACAGTGCCGTTCCAATCCTTGATAAAGCTGGCCGCTACTTGGGCACTGTAACAGAAGGTGATCTGTTATGGAAAATGAAAAATACTGGAAATCTTGACTTCCAACATACTAATGAGGTGAAACTTCAAGACGTACCTCTTCACGCTAGTAATGAAGCGATAGCTGTGAACAGTGAGATAGAAGCAATCGTCAGCACGTTACTAGAACAAAACTTCGTTCCAGTAGTCGATGATTCTGGAGTTTTTATCGGAATTATTAGACGGAGAGAAGTGATACAATGGCTTTCGGAGGAGAGCGGGAATGTGTGGAGGAAGAGAAACTGATTAGGAATGTCCTAATCAGTTTCGTGACTTAATCTATTCTATTATTCTGCAACAAATACTTTAGTAATTCTCTCCATTGCCCAATCAAGCTCCTCCTTCGTAATAACAAGGGGCGGAGCAAACCGGATGACGGTATGATGTGTTTCTTTGCAAAGCAATCCTAGCTCCTTCAACTTCTCACAAAAAGGTCTAGCTTCTTCATGTAATTCCATGCCGATAAATAGCCCTCTGCCTCTTACTTCTTTAATGACAGAACAATTTAACCCTTGAAGTTTGGCAAGAAAATAAGTACCGAGTTGTTGAGATCGGTCTGCGAGCTGTTCGTCCTCTATAACTTCTAATGATGCAATCGATACGGCACAAGCAAGCGGATTTCCGCCAAATGTTGATCCGTGTGAACCAGGATTAAAGACGCCAAGAATGTCCTTATTGGCAACAACACAGGAGATAGGAAATACCCCGCCTCCTAGAGCTTTTCCTAATATGAGCATGTCTGGCTCGATATCCTCCCACTCATAAGCAAACAGCTTTCCTGTTCTGCCGAGTCCGACTTGAATTTCATCTGCGATAAAGAGAACATTATGCTGCTTACATAATTCAAAGGCAGCTTTCATAAAGCCGGGAGGGGGAAGGATAATTCCTGCTTCACCTTGTATTGGTTCAATTAAGAATGCTGCTGTATTAGGTGTAATCGCTTCTTTTAAACTATTTAAATCACCGTATGAAATGAGCTTGATACCAGGCAGCAAAGGACCGAACCCGCGCCTGTACTCTGCTTCGGAAGATAGAGACACAGCTGCCATTGTGCGCCCGTGAAAATTCCCAGAGCATGCAATTATTTCCGCTGAATTTTCATCTACACCTTTAACATCATATGCCCAGCGCCGTGCAGCTTTAATAGCCGTTTCGACAGCCTCTGCACCGGTATTCATCGGCAGAGCCATATCTTTTTTTGTCAGTTTGCACAGCTTTTCATACCACGGGCCAAGCTGAGTATGATGAAAAGCCCTGGAAGTCAAGGTAACTTTATCTGCTTGATTCTTTAAAGCAGCAATGATTTTCGGATGGCAATGTCCTTGGTTTACAGCTGAATAAGCACTAAGCATATCCATATACTTGTTTTTCTCAGGGTCCTCCACCCACACTCCTTCTCCTTTTTCGATGACAATCGGCAGGGGATGATAATTATTTGCTCCGAATTCTTCACTTTGTCTAATAAATTTTTCTGACATAGACATAAGGATTCCTCCAATCATTAGGTGGTTTTCGAAACGAAAGTTTATATCATATCGTGTATGGTACGTACATAAAATAAGTTATCACTTTCCGCATTATGGAAACTTCATCTATAATTTGGAAACTTAATTTTATTGTCAAATAATTATGAGATTATGTCAATGGGTCTTCTAGTTAAATTTCTTATTATTCATACTTTTGTAAAAATTATATTGCAGAATGTATTTCAGTCTGCTACATTGATGGTGTAAAAATATTTTATATGTCAAAAAAGAATGAAGGTTATTATGGTACAGTCTATTGATAGAGCAATGAGTATTATAAAGCTGCTTGCTTCTGATAATGGAGAATGGTGGTCGATTTCAGAAATTGCCGACAGTCTTAGTCTGCCTGTAAGTACAGTTCACCGCCTCTTAAATACGCTTATCCAGCATCAGCTAGTACTGCAAAATGCCGATACAAAGCATTATAAACTCGGCAGTTTATGGATGGAGATTGGTTTGCGCCAGCTCGAGAAGGCAGACTATCGAACGAAGGCGCGCGAAGTAATGGCAGAATTAGCACAGCAAGTGGAGGAAAGTATTTATTTTAATATCCGTGACGGAATGGAATCCATTATTATTGAACGAGTCGACAGTCCTACTAATGTTAGAATTATTGACAAAATCGGCTTGCGGATTCCGCTCTCAATTGGGGCGCCAAATAAAACGATTCTGGCAAATATGCCAGAAGAAGAAACGCAAAGAATCGTTAAGGAATTGCTTCCATCTTCTAAAGCAAAACAGAGTCAATTATTTGATCAATTGTCTTTAATAAAAGAACAAGGGTATGCGGTAAGCTATAGTGAAAGAACAGATGGCACAATATCTGTTGCAGCTCCCGTTTTAGATTTTAATCACCAGCTGGTAGGGGCAATCAGCATCGGAGTCGTCCAATATCGTGTTAGCGAAGAACGTTTATCCTACTTAATTCATTGTATAAAGAAAGCGGCAAAAGAAATTTCTACAGCATTAGGCAGAACCTGAAGTCAGCGGGTTCTGTCCATTTTTATATAGTTAATGGAAACAAATTTCATCATATGGAAAAGAGGGCTAACATGGAAAAATGGAGCACAAAAGAGCAATTAGTTGACCTTTTATGCAAGCTTGTCAATATACCTAGTATTACAGGCTCTGACGCAGAGAAAATTCTTCCTGACTTTGTCGTAAATGAGCTAAGAAGCTTAGATTATTTTCAGAAACATCCAGATCATCTTCAAAAAAATCCAACAGGAGATGGCAGATATTTTGTTACAGGCCTTGTGAAAAATCAACTTCCAACAAAAAAGACAGTAATTCTGATCAGCCATTTTGACGTTGTTGATGTGCAGGACTACGGCAGATGGAAGGAACATGCTTTTGATCCGAAGAAACTAACAGAAATTTTTCAGTTGCATAAGGAAGAACTTCCACAACAAGTCAAGAATGATATGGAAACAGGAAATTGGTTATTCGGCAGGGGAACGATGGATATGAAATGTGGATTGGCCCTTCATATGTCGATGATTGAAAAAGCATGTAATGGAGAGTTTGAAGGCAATATCTTGTTAGTGACAGTTCCTGATGAAGAAGTAAATTCAATTGGAATGAGAGCAGCAGTTCCAATATTGCTGGAACTTGCTGAAGAATATGACTTGGAATATGTGACTGTTTTGAACGGTGAGCCGATGTTTATGAGATATCCTGGTGACAATAATAAGTATATTTATACAGGATCCATCGGCAAGCTGTTGCCAGGTTTCCTTTGCTACGGCAAAGAAACACATGTCGGCGAACCTTTTGCCGGGTTGAATGCAAACTATATGGTATCTCTATTAACAGAAGAAATCGAACTGAATACCGATTTATGTGAAATAGTAGAAGGTGAAACGACACCGCCGCCAACTAACTTAATTCAGTATGGTATCAAAAAAGATTATTCTGTGCAAATACCGCATCGCGCTGTTACGTTATTTAATCTGTTTTTATTAGAAAAGAAAATGGATGATGTGGTGCAGTTACTCATGGAGAAAGCCGGCAATGCAGCTGCTAAAATAACAAAATCCTATTCATTGCAAGCCGCCGAGTTTGCTAAATATACTCCCTTTTCGCCGCCTAGAATGAATGTTTCTGTATTAACATATGATGAGCTTAGTCAATATGCAGTAACGAAGTATGGAAAAGAAAGTGTAGAAAGCATCCATACCTCGATTTTGCAAAACAGGGGAGAAATGGATGACAGAGAAGCAACCATTGAGATGGTCGATAAACTAGCGATACTATGCAAAGAACTTGCCCCTATGATCATCGTGTTTTTTGCGCCACCCTTTTATCCTGCTATTAGTTCCTATAAACATCCATTAATAACTACAGTTGTTCAGCAAATACAGACATACGGAACAGCTGCTCACGGCATAGATTTTGAAAAACGAAATTACTTTAACGGTATATCCGACCTAAGCTATGCTGGTTTGCAATATCCAGCAGAATCGATGATATCACTTACAGCCAATATGCCAATTTGGGAGAGAGGTTACACAGTCCCTCTTAGAGAATTAGAGCTGCTAAATGTACCTGTATTGAATATCGGGCCGGTCGGATTTGATGCCCATCAGTGGACAGAACGATTAGATATTGATTATGCCTTTCATATATTAAAGGATATTCTTGTTGACAGTATAACTACTTTATTTACAGAGGCATATATTTCTGCTTCACCGAAAGAGAATAATACACTTGACTAATTACTAGCTTATGCTTTTTCAACTTTACGAACAATCGATATAAAGGTTCGAACAAATAAGAAGGTTAACGCAATCGAAAGGAAACTGAAAGAAGAATTCCAGCCTTTTTTATATTGGACCAGCTTTGTATGCTTCTCGATAAAATGTTCTGCAACTGCAGAAGGAAGACTAAAAAGCAGACATTTAAACAATATTCCCGGCAATCTTGAATTTTTTGTTGCTTGATTGTAATAAACACAAGTGACAGGAAAGATCAGGTAGCTGAAAAGCACACTAATATCAAAAGATTTGAAAATCCTGACAGGGTATGTAATATAGCCTTTTTTGACAACGAGGTAATCTAAGATTGAAGCAATATAGCTTTTAAACACAAAGATAATCAGCCAGTCCTTTAAAAGTGGTTTTCTAATCAGGTTTAAGAAAAAGCCAATACTGACAACAAATAAAATTCGTAAAAAGATAAGTTCATTTCGTTTAGACATTGCTTTCTCCTTTGGTTTTTTCTTAGTTTGTCCGTATGAATTACAATTATTTACTATAAAATACTAAAAAAACGGTACACAATAATGTGCACCGTTTTTTATAAAGATTATATATGTCTATCCCGACCTGACAAAATCCCAAATATTGTCACAATCCCTGCAATAATGATTAATAGCACGATTGGGATTGACCAAACATGTGTCCAATCAAACAAGGAACCGATAAATAGTGGGCCAACAGCAGCTAAGATATAACCTGTTGATTGGGCCATCCCAGACAGTTCTGCTGCCTGTTTAGCATTTTGAGAACGGAAGCCGATTAAGCTGAGAGCTAATGGGAAAATTCCGCCAAGTGCCAAACCGATTAGGATGATACTGATAATTAGGATTGGATAGTGATCTGCACTAAACAGAAGACCGCTGTATCCTAAAATAGCACAAATGCCTAAACCGCAGGCAATCAACGACTGGGAACGAAGACGGCTTGCTATAAACGGGATGAAAAAGCTTGCAGGTAAACCTACCAGCTGCGTAAAGGACAGCATCCAGCCTGCAGTTTCAAGACTCATTCCATAACTATGCAGGATTTCTGGCAGCCAAGAGATGGTCACATAAAATAAAAACGACTGAAATCCCATGAACACGGCAATTTGCCATGCAATCGGTGATGACCAAACTTTTGTTGAGACTGGCTTTGCACCAGTAATGACCTCTTTATCTTCTCTATTGTATTTCAATAAATAGAACCATACAATAATCGCAGCAACTGCAGGAATTCCCCAAACCATTTGAGCACCTTGCCAGCCCAAGCCTTGTCCGTCAGCTAATGGGACACTTAATCCGGAAGCTAAAGACGCGAACACACCCATTGATGTGGAGTAAACGCTTGTCATTAACCCGAACTTTTCTGGGAATTTATCTTTAACAATGGCAGGGAGCAAAACATTGCCAATTGCAATCCCTATACCGACGAGCAGAGTACCGGCGAAAAGAAAGAACGTATAAGGAATTGACCTAGAGCATATGCCAGTCAATAAAATGATTAAACCGAGAAGCAATGTCTTTTCATTTGATAATCTGCTGGATATTTTAGGGACGAGGGGTGACATGACAGAAAACGTGATCAAGGGCAAGCTCATCAGCAAGCCAGAGCTCCAATGGGCTAGTCCAACATCTTCTTGTATGAAGCCGACAAGCGGTCCTAATGACGTAATTGCCGGTCGAAGGTTGAAAGCGACAAGCACGATGCCTGCAATAAGTAAATAAATAGAAATAGATTTGTTGTAATCAGATGATTTTGATAAGTCCATACTAGGTAACTCCTCTCAAATGTTGCAAACCTTATACAGTATAACATAAGAAAGCAAGTTTTTTTGAGAAGGAATTCACAGGATGTAAGAACTAATAGAATGATATAGCTACTTTTAAAAGAAAAAATTTTGCTGATTTTTGTTATTTTAAAATACTGCTTATACAATCCTCCATTTAGATAATAAGCATAATTACTCTTAAAAAAGAAATGTAAGAATAACTCTCTGCTAACTTAGTCAAAATTGCCCCTATTGACAATAATTTCATAGATTGTTAATGTAATAAAAATATTTCTTATCCAGAGAGGCGGAGGGACTGGCCCTATGAAGCCTCAGCAACAGGTCTTTTTGACACTGTGCTAATTCCAGTCGGGTGACTCCTGATAGATAAGAGCTTATGTTATTTATTAGTCAGCAGCGCACTCTATTTTAGGGTGTGTTTTTTTCTGGATATTTTAAGGAGAGTTAAGATGGAAAAGAACAAACAACAATTTCAGCGGAAAATGCAAACAAGACATTTAGTGATGCTGTCACTTGGAGGAGTAATTGGAACAGGACTCTTTTTAAGTTCAGGCTACACTATACAGCAGGCAGGTCCTATCGGTACAATACTGGCCTACCTCATTGGTGCGCTTGTTGTGTATCTAGTGATGCTGTGCTTAGGGGAGCTGGCTGTGCATATGCCAGAAACAGGAGCCTTCCACAGCTATGCCGCTAAATACATTAACCCAGCTACTGGTTATACAGTTGCCTGGTTGTACTGGCTAACGTGGACTGTTGCATTAGGATCAGAATTTACAGCTGCAGGACTTCTCATGCAGCGCTGGTTTCCATCTGTTAATGTGTGGATTTGGAGCTTAGTATTTGCAATTTTAATTTTCATACTTAATATACTTACAGTCAGATTGTTTGCTGAATCTGAATTTTGGTTTTCCTCTATTAAAGTAATTGCCATTGCCCTTTTTATTATTTTAGGATTAGGAGCAGTGTTCGGGCTTATTCCAATGACTCATTCACAGTCTGCACCGCTGCTGAGTAATTTTACAAGTAGCAGTCTTTTCCCGAACGGTGCTGTCACGTTGTTTATGACGATGCTTGCTGTTAATTTTGCTTTTTCAGGAACAGAGTTAATTGGAATTGCTGCAGGTGAAACGGCAGATCCGCAAAAAAACGTCCCAAAAGCAATTCATACAACATTATGGCGTTTAATCATTTTCTTTGTTGGTACTATTTTTGTATTGTCTGCCCTATTGCCAGCATCCGAAGCCGGGGTGTTAGAAAGCCCATTTGTAACAGTGTTTGAGCGGATTGGAATTCCATATGCGGCAGATATCATGAACTTTGTAATCTTGACCGCCATTTTGTCTGCTGCTAATTCAGGCCTTTATGCAGCTTCGAGAATGCTCTGGTCACTTGCAGATAAAAATACAATTTCACAGAAGTTTAAAAAGCTGTCGAAAAAAGGGGTTCCAGTGTATGCCGTGATTTTCAGCATGTTGGGCGGAGGATTAGCGCTTTTATCAAGCATAGTAGCTCCAGATACAGTTTATATCGTGCTCGTGTCTATTTCTGGACTAGCTGTTGTCGCTGTTTGGATGAGCATTAGTGCTTCACAGTTTTTGTTCCGCAGACGCTTTATTAAAGAAGGAAACTCTGTCGACAGCTTAGTCTATCGCACACCGTTGTATCCATTTGTACCGATTGCTTCTTTCTTATTATGTCTCGCATCATGTATTGGTATTGCCTTTGACCCAACACAACGGATTGCCCTGTATTGCGGAATTCCATTTATCCTATTTTGCTATGTTAGCTTTTATGTAATGAAGAAATTAAAAAAAGGAGAAGTAAAGTATGTCGATCAGCAGCAATCCAATTAACAATATTTTATCAGATTATCCGCTGATGATTTTAGACGGAGCATTAGCGACAGAATTAGAAGCACATGGCTGTAATTTAGATGACCCGCTTTGGTCAGCAAGAGTGCTTTTAGAAAAGCCAGAGCTTATTTATCAAGTGCATACAGAATATTTTCGCGCAGGAGCAGATTGCGCCATCACCGCAAGCTATCAGGCCTCGATTGCAGGCTTTGCAGAAAGAGATATAAATGAAACAAAAGCAATAGAGTTGATAAAAAAATCCGTTGCTCTTGCCAGAAAGGCTAGAGATGACTTCTGGAAAGAGCACGAACAGTCAAACAGACCCAAGCCGTTAGTCGCTGCATCAGTCGGACCATATGGCGCATACTTGGCAGATGGATCTGAATATGTCGGGAACTATGATGTAACAAACAAAGTACTTACAGACTTTCATCGGAAAAGAATGATAGCATTAATGGAAGCAGGAGCTGATATTCTTGCATTTGAAACAATTCCCTCTTTGCAGGAAGCAACCGTACTGACTGAAATACTAAAGGAATTTCCGAATACATACGCCTGGCTTTCTTTCTCATTAAAAGATGAAACACAAATCAGTGACGGCACACCATTAAAGGATTGTGGCAGACAATTCACAGAACACGACCAAATTGCCGCCATCGGCTTTAATTGTGCATCAGCACAAATCATCACAGAAGCAATCAAAAATATAAAAGAAAGTACAAATAAACCAATAATTGTCTACCCGAATTCAGGCGAAACATACGACCCGACCACAAAAACTTGGCATGGCGAGGAAGCATGCGCAAGTTTAAGCCATAAAGAATGGTTTAAAACAGGAGCGAGCATTATCGGCGGCTGTTGCCGAACATCACCGCGGGATATTGCAGTAATTGCTAGAGAATTGCGGTAGTGAATAATTCTGAGACTTGGATATAATCCAAGTCTTTTTTTATAAGGAAAGAGAAAATTTAAGTCTATAATTTATTTTAAATGGAGAGAAGTAAATTTGATAAGAGATAAATAATATAGTTTTTGTAAGTATATCTATAGTTATATATCTTTTTTATAGGGCATTTATATTATATTTTGAAGCGATAGGATAGTGGGTTGATATTCAGGTTGTACCAGCTGAAGATTTAAATTAAGATGTGATTAGAATGGTGAATAGAGGAGGTGTTTTTCATTTCAAAAATAGCATACAGTTCTTTTTGGAAACAAAGTACTTTAAGCTGCTTCATTGTATTTATTATAACTTTCTTTCTTCATGACTTCATACAAAATAATGTTGAATTTATTTTGATAGTAGATTTTCTTATATTTGCGGTAATCTTCTTTGTTTTGCATACGATTTTCTTTCTTGTTGCCCGTCCTAAAATTTCTTCCCACAAAATATAATTACATCAATAATAAACACTTTTGTATTCAGAATAGTTATTCCTAAGTGAAATATAGTTTTTTTATTTCATATAATATGGTGGGTGCCCTAATTTTTAGACTACATTAAGATTAGGGTGCTTTTTTATGGATATCGTTTGTTGCTAGTAAGAGGACCTACGTGATTATAAAGAAAAGGTTGCATTATATTTTTAATAAGATATTTAATAGAAAGAATAACTTAAAAAAATTAAGTGAAGTCAGAATAGACTGCTATGTTAAGATAAATATAATCTTAATAAAGAAGGATATCCTTTTGTACCAGAAAAGAGGGTTCAGATGAAATACTTAAACAAGGAGCTAGCACAGGAAATCGTCAATCGCACGATGACAATTATAAATTGGAATATTAATGTTATGAATGAAAAAGGGGTTATTATTGCCTCAGGGGATGAGGATAGAGTTGATTCTATCCATGAAGGTGCAGTAAAGGTAATCGAAACGCAGACTGGTTTTGAAATTGGTGTTACAGAAGCAGATAAGTTTCATGGGGTGAAAGCAGGTATAAACTTGCCGATTACTTTTCATGAAAAAGTTGTTGGTGTCATTGGGATAACGGGAGCACCTGAGGAAATCCGTAATTATGGAGAGCTTGTCAGAATGGCTGCCGAAATGATCATCCAGCAAGCCTTTTTAATGGAGGAAATGCAATGGGATCAGCGGTTAAAAGAAGAGCTTGTGACGATGCTGCTTAATGGACAGGAGGACTTTGATTCACTCTATTTTGACCGAGCTAGGCGGCTCGGCATGGACTTAACTATTCCAAGAACGGTAATAATTATGGCAGCAGATGATAATGCTAAAGTTTTTAAAACCATTCGTGCAAATCTGTCAAAGGATGATTTATATGTTGTCCACCAACATTATATTATTCTATTAAAAAGGATTGTGTTAAAAAATGGCGTCTGGAATCAAGCAGCCACAAGAGCTGAGCTGGAGAGATGGATGTCTTATCTCGAAAAACAGGAAGAGCTGGCAGTCAAATTTTCTCTTGGAACATACTACAGCGGCTTGGAAGGGATACGTATTTCTTATCAGGAAGCTGTACATTCTTTAAAGGTTGGTAAAAAGCTAGATCCAGATAAGAACATCTATTCCTCAGAGGACAGAAAGCTGCCGATTTTTCTGTCGCAAGCAAAAGAACAGGGGCTAGATGTTAAGTTTGGTACCTATATCGAGAGGCTGAAGCAACAGGATAAAAAAGGGGAATTGCTTGAAACCATGCTTATGTATGTAGAGGAAAATGGAGACGTGAACAAAGTGGCAGCAAGGCTGTTTATTCATCGCAATACACTTCGCTACCGTTTAGAGCGAATTAATGAGCTGACAGGTAAGGACCCGCGGAAAATAAAGGAGTTAGTAGAGCTTTATCTTTCTGTTCTTCAAAATCAACTTTCATAGACTTGTGCAAATGCACAAAAAAGCTTGGAGCTGCCAAGCTTTTTTTTATGGAATGAACGAAGAAAAACATTTAGGAAACGCTTACAATTATTAATAATAACAAACAAATGAGGAGGAGCTATTTTGGACATTCAAGTAAGCGCTTTAGGAGCAATTGTAGCACTTGTTGTAGCAATTGTATTAATACTGAAGAAAGTTTCTCCTGCTTATGGCATGATTGCCGGCGCCTTAGTCGGTGGACTAGTCGGAGGAGTAGATATAGCTAATACAGTTTTGTTAATGATAGAAGGTGCGGAGGGGATTATTCCTGCAGTGCTAAGAATTCTGGCAGCTGGGGTGCTTGCTGGTGTCTTGATTGAATCTGGTGCGGCCGCTGTTATCGCAGAAACGATTGTAAAAAAGCTGGGAGAAACAAGGGCGCTCCTCGCTTTATCATTAGCGACGATGATGTTGACCACAGTCGGTGTGTTTGTTGATGTAGCCGTTATTACAGTAGCACCGATTGCTTTGGCAATTGCTAAAAAGGCCGGCATTTCTAAAACCGCTATTTTGCTGGCAATGATTGGCGGAGGTAAGGCAGGGAATATCATGTCACCAAACCCGAACGCGATTGCTGCTTCGGATGCCTTTAATGTTCCGTTAACATCCATTATGGCTGCAGGTATCATTCCAGCTGTTTTCGGACTCGCCATTACCTATTTGCTTGCAAAAAGACTTGTCAAAAAAGGGTCAGTCGTCCAGTTAGCGGAAATTGACTCTCCTAACAGCATGGAGCTTCCATCCTTTTTAACAGCGATTGTGGCGCCGATTGTAACGATTTTGTTATTAGCATTACGGCCGATATTTAATATTAGCATCGATCCAATGATTGCCTTGCCGGTTGGCGGAATAGTCGGTGCAATTGTGATGGGGAGAGGGAAAAAGATTAATGATTATGCTGTATCTGGCTTAGGAAAGATGTCCGGTGTTGCGATCATGCTGCTTGGAACAGGCACATTAGCAGGAATTATTGCTAATTCTGGTTTAAAGGATGTGCTCATTGATGGGTTAAATGTCCTTGGACTTCCAGGTTATGTGCTTGCACCTGTATCGGGAATTTTTATGTCGGCAGCAACAGCTTCTACTACTGCAGGAACAGCAGTGGCAAGCCAAGTGTTCAGTTCTACCATCCTTGACATGGGTGTGTCAGCCCTTGCCGGTGCTGCAATGATTCATGCTGGTGCTACTGTTCTAGATCATCTTCCACACGGAAGTTTCTTCCATTCTACAGGCGGCAGTGTCAACATGGACATGAAGGAACGCCTAAAGCTATTGCCATATGAAACACTAGTGGGCTTAACATTAGCAATCATATCAACCCTTATTTATGGGGTGTTTAAACTATTTGGCTAAAAAATATAGAAAGGAGCAATAAAGATGAAGATTGTCCTTGCACCAGATTCCTTTAAAGAAAGCTTATCAGCATTACAGGTAGCAGAATCGCTTGAAAACGGCTTTAAGCAAGTATTTCCTGATGCTGAGTATGTGAAAGTGCCTATGGCTGATGGAGGAGAGGGTACTACGCAGTCATTAGTGGATGCAACAGGCGGAAGAATTATCACAAAAACAGTGACTGGCCCGTTAGGCGAGAAAGTAGAGGCGTTTTTCGGAATACTTGGTAATGAAACAACTGCAATAATCGAAATGGCGGCAGCCTCTGGGCTTTATTTAGTACCATCAGAAAAAAGAAATCCCCTTGTTACGACAACAAGAGGCACTGGTGAATTAATTGCCGCTGCACTTGAGCATAATATCGACCATATTATTATCGGTATTGGCGGCAGTGCGACTAATGACGGCGGTGCTGGGATGGCAAGCGCGCTTGGTGCCCGTTTCCTTGATAAGAACGGTCAAAAATTAGAAGATGGCGGCGGTTTCCTCAGCAGTCTTGCTGCCATCGATTTATCGCATTTGGACTCAAGGTTAGCTGGTGTCAAAATCGAAGTGGCTTGCGATGTGGATAACCCCTTGATTGGTCCAAAAGGAGCTTCTGCCATCTTTGGTCCGCAGAAAGGTGCCACTCCTGAAATCGTGCACCAACTAGATGAAAACCTAGCTCATTATGCAGCAGTCATTGAACGAGAATTAGGCATAAAAATAGCTGAAGTACCTGGGGCAGGAGCAGCAGGCGGACTGGGCGGCGGTTTGCTGGCATTTATGCAAGCTGATTTGAAGCGCGGCGTCGACATTGTGATTGAAGCAACCCGGCTTTCTGAGCTTGTTGCTGATGCTGATTTAGTCCTTACAGGAGAAGGAAAAATAGACAGTCAGACGATTTTTGGGAAAAACCCAATCGGCGTCGCTAAGACTGCCAAAAAACATGGTGTCCCTGTAATAGCCATAGCTGGTAATGCTGCAAGTGACAGTGATGTTGTTCATGAACACGGCATTGACGCAGTCTTCAGCATCATTCCAGGTGTTATATCCTTACAGGAAGCATTTCAGAATGCAGAGGAATACGTGGAAAGAACAGCCCGGAATATTGCTGTTGTCTGGGGGATGAAATAAGAAAGGGGAGTCACCGTTGTGTGACTCCCCTTTCTTATTTTTCCGTATTTTCTGCGAGTATTAAAGTGCAATTTGTTTCGCGGAACTGCTCGACAATACTATCAGATAAATTGGCATCTGTAATGATGTAATCAATACTCTCTAGCGGGGCAATGCTAACGGTCACGTCTTTACCAAACTTCGAACTATCAGCAGCAACATAAATTTCCTTGGATATTTCAATCATTTTCTTCCTTGTTAAGACTTCCTCTAAATTATAATCAGAAATTCCCTTTTCTAGCGTAATCCCGCTTGTACAGATAAACGCTTTATAGATATTGAGCTCTTGAAAGTTAAATAGATAATCAAATGTTACTACTGAATTTTCTTCTTTACGGATTTTGCCGCCAATCACAATCAATTCCACATCGCTAGTCATTAGCTCGGTTATGATTGGAATGGAGTTGGTTACGACCGTCAAGTTTTTCTTGTTTTTAATATATTTGGCGATTTGATAGGTTGTAGAGCCGCTGTCGAGAAAGATACAATCGCCATCATTGATGAGATTGCTGCATGTAAGGGCAATGCTTTCTTTTTCAGTCAAGTGGCTGACCATCCGCTCTCCCATAGTCGATTCACCTAAGAACGATTCAACTAGCTTCACACCACCATATATTTTCTCAATTTTCCCCTCATTCGTTAGCGTTTGAATATCTCTGCGTAAAGTATCAACAGAGATGCCAAGCTCTGAAGTTAATTCTGTCATTTTAAGGACTTTTTTGACCATCAACAATTCTATAATTCTTTTTTGTCTTTCTAGTGGAAACATGCTTTTTCCCCTCATTCATTTTAATAGTGAACTTGCCTCTATTTATACTTTATACGTAGATAAAAAGCAAGAAACACTAATTAATTAAAATGAATATATGCAAAACTAATGTATAACTTATGCTTAAAATATGCATATTTTACATTCGCTTAACAAAAAACAGGTTTGTCATTTACATATAGTATTTATACTGAAGTTGTGCAAGAGGAGGTGGAAAGTTTGCTTCAACTACAAAATGTCAGCAAACAATTCGGGGATAAAGAGGTTCTGTCAGATATTAGCTTATCCATCCAAACAGGGGAAATCGTCTCCCTTTTAGGTAAAAGTGGAAGTGGAAAAACAACTCTATTAAAAATCATATTAGGATTAGTAAAAATGGATAATGGCAAAATACTTTTCAATGAGGATAATGTTTCAAAAGTTCCAATGGAAAAACGAGGATTTAATATTGTATTCCAAGACTATGCACTATTTCCTCATTTGAATGCATATGACAATATCCGTTACGGATTAAAAAATAAAAAAGGCAGCATTACAGAACAAGAAATTCAAGAGTACATTGATTTCCTTGAACTGCAGCCTCATTTGACTAAACGAATTCATGAATTATCAGGAGGGCAAAAGCAGCGAGTCGCACTAGCGAGGACACTGGTGACAAAACCGAAAATTCTATTATTGGATGAGCCTTTGAGTGCTTTAGATGGGGTTATTAAAGAATCGATTAAGGAAAGAATTAAAACAATCGCTAAGGAGTTTAAGCTAACGACAATTCTGGTTACACATGATCCGGAAGAGGCGATGACGATGTCAGATAAAATTCTCATCATCAACGACGGTAAAGTTTCCCAGTTTGGAACACCAGAAGATATCATGCAGCGTCCACAAAATGAATTTGTACGCAGCTTTATTTTGAAACAGCTGGAGACGAAAAGACAAAGCATTCTGTCCTTATATGGTGGCGCCCATGTATAGTGTCAAAAAAGAGATGCGCCTTATTTATTGGCTCGTTGTTCTTCTGTTCTCGTTATTTATGCTTGTTCCGCTCATTCTGCTGTTTATTCGGTCGGTGCAGGGAGATGAAGGTTTATCGTTGCTTCATTTTAAGACAGTAATAACAGATAAAGCTTTTGGTGAAGCAGTTTGGAACAGTGTGAAAGTGTCAGGGCTTACTGCTGTATTAACAACCGTTATCGCGTTTGTGCTGGCATACAGTATTCAATGTACTAGGATGTTTCAGCCACTGAAAAAAGCGGTTAGAATTGGCATTCTTGTTCCAATGCTGCTCCCGACAATAACATATGGCTTTGCGATTATTTATTCATTCGGAAAGCAAGGCTTGCTGACAAACATATTTGGCGGGAAATTATTCAATATTTATGGCTTTAATGGCTTATTGCTTGGCTATGTCATTTATACCATTCCACCAGCATTTTTGTTAATTCACAACTCCTTTATGCAGGTAGACAAGAAATATATGATTGTGTCGAAACTAATGGGAGATGGGGTGTTCCGCAGTTTTAATACCACGGTGCTTCGCCCGTTAATTGGAACATTAGGTGGAGCGTTTGTGCTTTCGTTTATCCTAAGCTTCACAGACTTTGGTATTCCGGCCTCTATCGGCGGGACGTACAATGTTGTCGCAACACAGCTTTATCAAGTAATGCTTGGATCTATTCCTAATTTTAACCATGGGGCAGTAATCGCTGTAATGATGCTTTTGCCAAGTGTAATTGGCATTTTCCTGTTAAGCTATTTGGAAAAATCCAATTTTCATAATGACAATGTCTCTGATATGGAGCTGCTGGAGAATAAGAAAAGAGACAGTGCTTTCGGTATTCTGTCTGCACTGATTATCACAGCTATGCTGTCTGTATTTGCGGTTATATTTATCGCACCATTCGTAAACAGTTATCCGTATGATATGTCATTTACTTGGGGGCATTTTCAATCAGTACTTGAATCCAGTGAATTAATTTTCGTTTACAAGAATTCGATTTTAATAGCAGCAAGTACAGCTGTTTTTGGCACAGTAGTAGCTTATTTCGCGGCATTACTAGCAGCGCGAACAAGTATGAAAACGAAGGTGCTGGATGTTATCTCTATCATCTGTAATACAGTTCCTGGCATGGTATTAGGATTATCTTATTTACTACTTATCAATGGTAGCACTCTAAAAGGAACATTTTTAATTATCATCTTATGTAATATCGTTCATTATTTTACAACACCATATTTGATGGCAAAAAACACGTTAGCAAAAATGAATCCAAATTGGGAAACAGCAGGAGGTTTATTCGGAGATAGCTGGTTCAAAACAATTTGGAGAGTTATCTTACCTAACTCTATAACAACAATTATCGAAATGTTCAGTTATTATTTTATCAATTCGATGGTTACCATCAGCGGGATTATCTTTTTAGTATCGACACAGACAGTTGTGCTTGCGAGCAAAATTAAGGAGCTGCAGCATTTTGCTAAATTCAATGAAATATTTGTTCTGTCGATTCTAATATTTGTTACAAACTTAGCAGTAAAGCTTATCTGTGATTATGTCCAAAAACATAAAGCAGCAGGCTTTGTTCCAAAATCCAAAAAAAGTGAGGGGATTAACATGCAAAAAGCGATGAAACAAGTGGCTTTGTTATTGATAACCGTCAGTCTGTTTTTTGTGACGGTTGCCTGCAGTAACAGCAGTGCAGCGTCAGAGAAAGTAGTGATTGCCACAAATGGTGATGAAGAGGCAATAACAGCAATGGAAAATGCATTAAATGCAGCAGGTTATGAAGGCAAATATCAATTACAGTCTTTAGGAACTTCTGAACTTGGCGGGAAACTTATTGCCGAAGGAAAAGACATAGAAGCAGATCTGGTCACAATGAGCTCCTATTTCCTTGAAAGTGCACAACAACAAAATGATATGTTTACAGATTTAACGTTTGAAACAAAAGCAGTTGATGAACATCCAGCCTTTTATTCTCCAATCCTTGCAATTACTGGTGCGATTTTTGTCAACACAGAGGTACTGAAGGAAAATGGTTTAGAAGCGCCAACGTCTATTATGGATTTAACAGAACCTGAGTATAAAGATTTAGTCTCAATTCCAAATATTGCAGATTCATCAACAGGGTGGCTGTTAGTACAAGCCATTCTAACAGAATACGGAGAAGAAGAAGGGAAAGAAGTGTTGGAAAAGCTGATTGCTAATGTTGGTCCCCATTTGGAAAGCTCAGGGTCTGGTCCTATCAAAAAAGTTCAAGCTGGAGAAGTAGCTGCAGGATTTGGTCTTCGCCACCAAGCAGTTAAAGCGCAAGAGGAAGGAGCACCGATCAGCTATGTTGATCCGACAGAAGGGAATTTCTCTTTGACAGAATCAGTTGCAGTCGTAAACAAAGATGATAAGGAAAAAACAAAGCTTGCCATGGAAATGGCGGAAACAATTATCAATGATGCTAGACAGGAATTAATCACGAATTATCCAGTAGCCATTTATGAAGGCGAAACAGTAGATGACATTAACAAACCTGCACATGCCAAACAGTATGCAGAGCAATTAACTGTAGAACTATTAGAAAAGCATCAGCAATTATTTACGGAAGCGAAACAATAAGGAGGAAGACAACAATGAGAAACTATAAATTACTAACACCTGGACCATTAACAACAAGCAAAGCAGTAAAAGAAGAAATGCTGTTTGACCGCTGTACATGGGATGATGATTACAAGCAAATTACCCAAAAAATTAGAGCACAGCTACTAAAACTGGCGGGTGCACCGGAAAGCGACTATACAGCAGTATTAATGCAAGGGAGCGGCAGCTTTGTAGTAGAATCTGTGTTGCATACAGCTCTTTCGGAGCAAGATAAACTGCTTATTATTACTAACGGGGCCTATGGCGAGCGGATTGTGAAAATGGCGAAATATTTGCGTCTTAACTTTGTAGAATACCGTACAGCGTATAATGAACATCCAAACGAAGCAAAAGTGAGAGACATTCTTGAGGCAGATGAGACGATTACCCATATTGCGATGGTTCATTGTGAAACAACAACAGGAATCTTAAACCCTCTAACTCTAGCAGCTCAGTTAGCAAAGGATTATGATAAAAAGCTGATAATCGATGCAATGAGCAGCTTTGGCGGTGTGGAAATGAACATTGCAGAGCTGGGAATAGATTTCTTAATAAGCAGCTCAAACAAATGCATCCAAGGAGTACCTGGCTTCGGTTTTGTATTAGCCAACAAGCTTGAACTGATTGCATGTGAAGGCAATGCCCGCAGTTTATCGCTAGATCTGTTTGATCAATGGAAGGAAATGGACAAGGACGGAAAATGGCGCTTTACATCCCCAACACATGTAGTAGCAGCATTCTCAAAAGCAATCGATGAACTGCTAGAAGAAGGCGGTGTTTCTGCTAGATTTGAAAGATATCACAAAAATAATTCAGTACTAAGAAGCAGGCTAGCAGAGATCGGCTTTACCGCTTATATTACAGAAGAAAAGCAATCACCAATTATAACAACCTTTCTGTATCCAAGTGAAACTTTTAGCTTCATTGATTTCTACTCGTATGTTAAAGAAAAAGGTTTTGTTCTATACCCAGGTAAACTAACTGATATAGACACATTCCGTATTGGCAATATCGGCGAGATCTATGAAACAGACATACAAGAACTATGTGATGTTATTAAAGAATATATGGGAGGACTTTAATATGAACAGAGTAGAAGGCATTATTCTAGATTGGGCAGGAACAGCAGTAGATTTTGGGTGCTTTGCACCAGTAAATGTGTTTATTGATATTTTCCACAATGCCGGAATCGATGTAACAATGGCAGAAGCAAGAGAACCGATGGGGATGCTGAAAATCGACCATATCCGAGCAATGCTTTCCATGCCAAGAATCTCAAGCCTATGGGAAGAGCAATACGGACGTGAGTTTACAGAAGCAGACGTAGAGCGGCTATATGCTGAATTCGAGCCAGCCCTGCTCGCAAGTTTAAGCGAATATACCAATCCAATTCCAGAAGTGCTTGAAACAGTCCAAGTTTTACGCGAGCGCGGCATCAAAATCGGCTCCACAACAGGCTACACAAAAAAAATGATGGACATCGTCGTACCAAACGCTAAACAAAAAGGCTACAGTCCAGACTTTCTCGTTACTCCAGACGAAACAGATTCATATGGCAGACCATATCCCTATATGATCTACCGTAATATGGAGGAATTAAAGCTGACAGCCTCTTGGAACGTTATAAAAGTTGGCGATACAGTATCCGACATAAAGGAAGGCATTAATGCAGGAGTCTGGTCTGTAGGAGTTGTAATTGGAAGCTCGGAAATGGGACTAACGCAAGAAGAATTCACAGCACTCACAGAGGAAGAAAAGGAGCAAAGCATCTACACAACAAGACAGCGTTTTATTGAAAATGGTGCAGATTTTGTTATCCAAACGATGGGAGAGCTTCCTCTATTAATGGAGAAATTGGAAGAGATGATAGAGGCAGGTAAAAAACCTGGTGCAGGTGCTGAAATAAAGATGCCAATTGCTTAAAAAAACACACTTGAAATATTAACCGTTGCAAAAGCCTTCCGTTAGGGAGGCTTTTGCTTTTTTTGCAATGGACGAATCTTTTGGTATGGCTAATACGTATTGTTAACAAATAGGAAAACTTAAAAATCAGCACTTTTGGATTGCCCAATTTTACAGGAGGTGCCTTATGAAACAACTTTATATAAAGCAAAAGGTATTCAGTTTAAGTGGAAAGTTTACAGTGAAAGATCAAACAGAGCAGGATTTTTATTATGTGGAAGGAAGCTTTATGCAAGTCCCAAAGACCTTCTCCATAATGAATACAAATAGACAAGAAGTTGCCCTTATTACTAAAAAGGTATTCAGCTTTTTACCGAAGTTTTTTGTAGAGGTAAATGGCCATGAGGCGTTAACGATAAGAAAAGAGTTTTCATTCTTTAAACCACGGTATACGATAGATGCAGCAGATATTGAGGTACAGGGTAACTGGTGGGACATGGATTTTCAAGTCAAACAGCATGGCAATGTGATTGGTACCGTGAGCAAGGAATGGTTTACTTGGGGAGACAGCTATAAGGTTCAGATAGAGAATGAAGAGATGGAGGCTATTATTATCGCGTTAGTTGTAGCAATTGATTGTGTGAAGGCTGATGAAGCAGCGGCTGCTTCGGCAGCGACATGATGAAGATGCAGAAATAAATATGCAGATGGAAAAAAGATAATTAGGGAATCATCACGGCTATATTTTACTTGATAAAACCTCATTTATATATGGTACGTATTAGTACTATAAATAAATGAGGTTTTATCGGTCTTGCTCTAAATTAAATGTGGGGAATAGTGAGTATAGAGGTAGTGAGTCCGAACAGAATTAAATTTTCAAGCTACGCTATAAAGATAATCTATATTAATGAAGATTATGCTTGCTCAAATATGATAAAGGGGTAGTACCACTTACTAGATAATTAAATCAAAACTCTTTCATAATTATGAACGGATATACTGATGAACTATAAAAAGAACCGTAATAGTACGGTTCCAAGGAATTGTCTTTTAATTTGTATTAAGGCCTCCACCATTTAACCCTTCTTTGATATAACCATTTACTTGGCTGTTAGACAATAACCCGATATGACCAATTCCATACAGTTGAATATTTCTAGCACCTTCTAATCTAGATAAGTATGGATATACAATCCTATCACCTGTACTATAGATAGATGTATAGAGAATTTTTTGGTTTGGATCTGTTCCTGGTAGTGCAGTAGAGGAAACAAGACCGTTAGCACCACCAAGTGTTACCACATTTCTAATCTTATCTCCTCCACCTAGATACTTAATGTAATAGAGAGTATTTGCTCCCCCCATACTATGAGCAACAATGTCTATTTTATCTGCTCCAGTCTCTGCTAACACACCCTCTATATATCTAGAAAGTTGTGGTCCATTGTTTGAATTTCTACCAGTTTTGTCTAAGAAATCAATTGCATAGAGACTGTCTCGATTCCAACCTTGACTCACTAAATAATTCTTTATAGCATAAAAGTTATAGCTATTGCCACTAATGCCATGAACTAAAACAACTGGATTATGGTCAGTGGCTGCGTTTGTGTTAGTTGGATGTATCCCAACTGCAGACAAAATTAGAATGATACTTAGTATAAAACCTACTAATAGTTTTTTCATTTAACTCCCTCCAAAAATAATAATTTACTATAAAATTATACTTTAAATTACTAATTTGTTAAATAGTTCCTATTTATTTATAGTTTGTATTCTTGAATAGTTTTAATATCTATAAGAAGAGGAATTTTAAGTAATGCAAATTCGTGGTATTAACGGGGCAGTATAGAGAAAGAAGGGATACTCCCAGTTTAAATATTTTTAATTAGAAGGTTTTGTGTACAATAATTTTTTTAAAAGCTAATCAAAAAATAACATTCATACTTATATTCAACGTTGCATTTGGTATATAATGGATATTAATATACAGAAGTTTTGGAGGTTTTTATGTTTTTAGTTAACAAGACTATGGATACACTTTTAGAAAGCCTAAATAAATATACGGATACTCTGATAGAAAAATTAAAAGAAATACAGCAATATAATTTTTCGCCTGATATTGATTTATTAGACTTTGTAGTTTTTATGGATCAATCAACAATTGACATTAGAATGTTTTCAATGGATAGAGATAATAATGAAGTTTTCAAAGAAACGGAGGATTCATTGCTATTTGCTGGTAGCAAAGGAATACTCTCAGACGTGGAATTTAGACACCTATCAGATGAACAGCTTGATGAATTTTACAGCTTTTATGAGGCAAATGAAGAAGAGTTAGTCCCAAAGGAAGAAGGAGCAATAGCAGAATGGTTTCAGAATTGCTGGAGGATGGCAGATGCAGATGCATTAGTATTACCTTCTTATTTTGTTTTCCATGATGCAGTAGTCGCATTCGATTTAACTACTTGGAAATGGATCGATGAAAATGAAAAATGGTTATGATTATTCTATAGATACTCTCAACATTCTTAATTAATAAAAACAAAAAGCATACTTTTTGGAGTGCAATTTTTTAGTTTCAATCCTATATTTCGGCGGCTTTCCTTAAATATAGGGAGATGCATTTATTATGTTAAAACGAGGCACCATTTCTGAGACAAAGAAAATTAGTACTTTTATGCAGAAATCATGGCAGGTTAACGAAAGTTAATTGTTTGCAAATGAATGAAACATAAGAAATTGGAAAAGTGCTGTATCCATATAGACAAGGGATATGACATATATTTGGTGAATAGCTAGCCGGACTCCCTCAAGTAATTTCAGTCATCCGTCTAACCATTATGACTTGCTATTGTCGACCTTCTTCTATGGAGCAGCCTACATCATTCATTGGTTCCATTCTATTCTCTAACAACATCTCTAATAATACTTTCACGTTTTCTTTATCCTTATATGTTAATTCAATGCCCCTATAGTTAATGTTTTCGTGTGATAAAATCCAATCTATATCTGTTGGAGATTTTGTTTGTTCTACTTTTTCGGGGCTTCCTAATAGATAATCAGTTGTAGTATCAAAAACCTCCGCAATCTTTGACAATAATTCCATTGGTGGCAGACGAAGTTGAGACTCATAACCAGAATACATAGATGCTCCTATTCCGATTTTTTCAGCTGTATGTTTGATAGTCCAGTCCCTTTTAAGCCGGAGTTCTTTAAGACGATTTACAAGCTCCCCAGCAAATTGGTTGTTTTTCATATTGACCCCCCCTTATTTCGTTCTTTATTAAGAATTATTTAGAATATTATACCAGAATCTTCTTCAGAATTCATACATTAATTAACGCTTCACAGAACTAAAAACAAAGAAGGAGATCAAGTTTCCAGTTTAATTATTGTAAAGGGGCATGAAAACACTAACAGCCAAATTTTGAACCTCTTCCGAATAATTATATTTTATTAATGGTTTAAATAAGGGGATTGAACTAAAGGAAACAGGTATTTTGATTGGAACTCCGTTTCTAGAACACAGAAGGGACAGTTTAAGCTCTACACTGCAGATATATTCGGGTAAACGGGCAAACAAATGAGGTGTGATATGAAAGTAGTTATTAAACTATTTATAGGATTGATTTTTACTTGTACACTAACAGGGTGTTTTGCAGAAGATTATGATGTTGGAGTTCCAACTGCCCACTTGAATTTTGATATTTCATCTGTTCAATTAAAAGAAGCAAATATTAGTTGGGATACAGCAAGTGAAGATGTGCAAAAAAAAGTAGAAGATATTGAAAAATACGCATCATCACTGGATGAAATCAAGGTTTTTTCAGATCAAAAAGTGTCTTTGGAGTTTAAAGAGAACGATAAAAATGGTGGAGATATTTGGACTGACCCAGATATAACAGTTGCTCTATTAAAAGATAAAAAAGATACGGAACTTGCGTTGGATGACTCTGGGGAATTTACATTTCCTAGTGACAAAGGGAAATATGTTTTAAAAGTTGAATTTATTAATTCAGCGGGTAGTGCTCAATATGTAGGGAACGTTGTAATTGAATAAGTTGCATAAACAAAAAAATAGGTGCATTAAATTGGATATTAAATTACACATCACCAAAACGCTCGGAATAAAATCGGAGCGTTTAGTTTTGTTTAAATATTAGTAAGTTGTTAGGTTTGTGTAGTGTTTTACTTAAATTAGGGGGAGCTTTGATCCAGTTAGATTATGGTTCTGCCTTGTTCTGGTGCTAAACCAGCTAATAGTTTGTCAATATTTTTCATTAAATACTAAAAATATTTCATGTTATACTAAAAAAGGGTATACCAAATAACCTTCCTACTTCTCATAATTGGAAGGTTTTACGTTATTTAGTTAGATATAGGTTCTATTCTATATCTTGGAAAGTTGTTTTACTTTTTAACAGGGCAAAAACCCAATGTAAGAGCTTATTCACACAAGCAATAACAGCTACCTTAAAAGGCTTTCCTTCTTCGCGTTTTTTATCATAATATTTTCG
>NZ_JAMAUK010000022.1:0-77140 GCF_023714395.1 Niallia sp. MER 6
GAGGATTAAAGGAAGCCCTTCAAGGCGTTACCCTATCATTTGACTTCTCGAAATGACAGTTCATTGTTGAACTGTTAGGTTCAACAATGCCTAACCTTTTCAGTTAGGAACGTGTCGTACCACCTTTCGGGTCAGTAATAACAAGAGACTGTCCAACCTTCATAGCGTTATGAAGAATATTAGGAATACTAAAACCCGCAGACTTACCTGTACCAGCACCACCAAAAGCACAAACATTGTTATTTAGATTAGATTCTAAAGGATTTACAGCTAGTTTCCTTTTATACTCCCCTAATATAAATCCCTTTGTATTTTTTTGTAGAGAATGTTTTATTTCTGAATCAGTAGCCCATCGTTGTGATCCATGGCTGCCATACTCAGATGCATCCCTTTTTTCTAAAGATTTTTTATTAGTAATTCCGAAGTATACAAGACTAAAATAAAACAGCCAGAAAAAACCCTGAATAGGTAAATCAGTATATAGCATATGGATTGTTTCATATATCTCGTTATTTTTCGTTTCACCAAGAAACAAAACAGAAAAGAAAACATCTGGCTTCATCAATAACTCATTAAATAGTTTTGGTGGCCCTTGGTCCCCGTATTCTTTAATGAACAAAACATATCCTAAAATTACAACAGCAGCTAAATTAACAAATATCCCAAAGAATACAGCTGACAGAATTTGCGTACTGAGTTTTTTCTTGTTTATCTCCAATAACATCCCTCCCTAATAATATACAGTTTACTAAAAAATAGTATACATGTATATCTAAGGAGCAAAAAAAATCACCTTTCTCTATCATACTTATCACGTTCAGCTTGACGTTTAGCTTGTCTATCAGCCATATTTTTAGCTTGGTGCGTATCTCGCTCCCCTTCTTTTATAAGACGATCCATAGTATTTGATAATTCTTTTAGTAATCCCATATCCATCCTGTCATTCTCTAAAGCATTATTCCTTTCTAAATACTGATCTCTGCCGGTATATCTATCTATTTCATTCCTTAGAAAGTCTATATCCTCCTTATCAATATAAAGCCTTTTATTGCTGCCATTAGTTAGATCTTGGCCTATTGACTTTATAGCTAAATGAACATGTGGATGTCCTTCTTTTAAATGAACAGCCCCAACCCATTCCAGCTTCATTCCCTTTCTTTCCTCCAAGCCCTTCAAAGCATATCTAGCTATCTCTTTAAAATCCTTACCATATGTTTCATAGTCTTCCTGTTTAAGCGATATAATCATTTTATGAATTTTAACAGTGCTAGAATGTCTTAGACCTGGTTCGTTTTCAATACTTTTGTAAAACTTCTTTAAAGAAGCTTGATCGCTTTTCTCATCAAATAAACCTTTAGTGTCCCTATCAAAATCTAACTCCCTACTTCTAAAACCTATATATTTTAGATGGGATAAAACCTTTCTAGTTGCTCCAGCTGTTCCCTTTGCCATATGCATTCCGGAATCTCTAAGAGTTTTTACTTTTACAAATGCTCTACCTCTAAAACTCAATTCTTATTATTCTCCTTCATTTTATTATCTATCATGCTCATTAAGTCTTCTCTATTTTGCACATGTTTTACAGCCATACCTCTTGTCTTCTGGTATAAATCATTTGTCTGTATATTCCTTGACCTTGAAATTGAATCCAGCAAAAGGAACATCGACATTGCACTATCCAATGAAGTTTTAGCTAATAGAGAAGCTATTCGATTTTCAAATGATTTGAAGTTTTCATCCATAAATTTATTAATAATCGGCGCATAAACTTTTTCCACTTCATTGGCATTATGTATCTGTAAATAAGCTTTACAGAACTCATTTACAACTTCACTTCTGGTAGCATTCTTCCCCCTTTGTTTTACTATTTTATCAATTTCTCTTAATACTGAAGGTTCAAATGAGATTGTTGTTTTTTCCTTCATGATATTCCTCCTAACTCTATATATTTCATACTCTATTATACTATAGAATCTATAATCTAGTTAAGCGGAATCCACCCAAGCCCACCAACGGTGGGCTTTTATGAGTTGCGGATGCAACTCTTTATCCTGCACTCCTTGATTCATTCCGCCAAAGGCTAGGAATGTGATCAAGGGAGCGCCCCCACAAAAAGCGAAGCTTTTGTCCGTGGGGGTAAGTTCCGCACATTTTTAAGTGGTCTGACTGAAAGGAAGATCACGCAAAAATGTTTGCTGAAAGCCGTGCTATTTTAGCTGCGTTTAGCAAGCTAAATAGCCGGATTGAAGCAACGCATTTTGGGGAGTAGAATTAAAATCCGGAATATGCTTCCTGCCCTAAACTTGCATTATGAGCTATATTTTTTGGGAGTAGCCACCCAAATTTGGTCAATGTGAATGAGCTAAAGATGATAAAATGGAATGGTTATTTCAGTACTTATAGTGTCCCCTATTGATTGATTTATTCCGAAAAATGCTTTATTAATAGCAAGTCGCTTAATAACGACAATTAACATCTAAAAGTCATCATAAGACGTCAACTGATAATAAGATGACAGATTAATTCGTAGTACATATTAGTATAATTACATAAATAAAAATCTCAATTCCACTTTAAAAAACTCAGAAAAATAATACTAACTTGTAGTACATATTAGTACATATTAACTGATAAATATAATTACTACTAAAACCCAAGCTGAAAAATTCAATGACAGCTAAAGTCTTCGGGTTTTAGTCTTTTGAATTAGGGTTTAAGGTTTTGGTCTTCGGCTCGTGCGGTGCGGCCTGAAAGGCAAAAAGATCTGGAACCTACGGAATGTAGGCGATAGCCGTACAGTCCGTGGTTAGCGAGCTTTTTAGTGCCGTAGCGACACCTACTCCTGGTTGGCTGCTGTGGACCGATAGGGGAACAGCTGCTTATCAGGAGTCAGTGCTGCCGCCCAAATAGGGGTCTAAATGAAGTTTATAACTAAAAGAAACTTGAATATTAATATTCAAAAATTAGATATAATTGAATATTAATATTCAAAAAAACCCAAAAAGAAAAAGACTAACCAGTTAAATTAGTCTAAGAAACACCAACGTTATAACGTTTTTAAATAAATTCATATAGAATTATGCTCCCAAAAAGAAAGAATAAACCCATACAAAACAAAATAACCTGAACTGTAATTTTTTCATAAGAAAAATACCGATTTATTAAACTATAAATACTTATCAAGCAAATAATTAACCCTAATGTAGCAAGTGTAAACAAACTAATTTCTATAACCAACTATTTTCTACTCCAATCAATAATCATAAATGTTATGCTATCGTGCTTTTTAAAATAAAATTCATATAAATTATTCAATTGTTCTTTTTTTAAACTACCCGTTCCACAACCTAAATAAGGAATGGCAATTGTTTCGACTTTATATTCTTCTCCAAGCTTAATGATATTAAGGATACAGGTTTCTATAGATTTAATTGAAGACCAAGTACCAGGTAAAAACATAGTAACAGCATGAAAGATATAGTTGCATGGTAGTTGTCCGGAATTAGTAACAAAAACATCCCCTGGCTTAATTAGATTCTTTCTACAAATTCTTTTCGCTTCTTTCTCAATGGAATGATCTACATAGTGGATTGATTCAGCAACACCTTTTAATTTAATAAATCTACCTATTAAACCTCCCATATAGCCGATACCATTAGAAGCATTTACGATTACATCTGCTTTAACATTGGCGATATTTCCATCTATAAAAGTTATCATATGAATTTTCCCCTTAATAAACTCTATAAAAAAACTAAACAATGTCACTTCTACCCAAAAACGAACAACCCTTATAAATTAACAAGAAGTTTAACCCAACCAAAAAAGGAAATCCAAAGGGGTAAACTTAGGATTGTTCCCCAAAATAGACCTATTCTTAAATCACCTTCTCTACTGTCTATCATCTTTCTTCACCCTCCTTTATGGTCAAAGGTTTAAATTCCAGCTTGATATATTCTTAACACTTTAATAAAACACTTCCTTTTAGCTATCACATTATAAGTATACATGTATACCGTTAATAAAACAAGTTGTCTTCTGCACGAATACTACATCTTAGTACAAAGTACTATTTTGTAGTACATTGTACTAAGATGTAGTAAACCATAATAAAATTTATTAAAAAAAAGGATTTTATTAATAGAATCTAGTATTATTTAATGATGACTAGAAATCCAAGTTAGACGACTACATAACTTAGTAGTTTCCCTTTAGGAAAACTACTTACGACTCCTCAATTCCAACGACTAACCGACGACGACTAGACGCCAATACAAGACAATCAAATGCGACTAGTTAACAACAAACGACAACCTGACGAATACAGACAACGTCTTGAAATAACCTTTATTCATTTAACTACAACTTGACGATGATTGACGACGACAAAGAATGACTAAAAGAAAGGGGAAACAGTTATGCATATTGATAAAACATATTCACTTCAAGATATAGCAGACATGTTAAAACGGCCACGCACTACTTTAAACAATTGGTATCAGACATTCAAAATCTATTTACCGGTAGTAGGGTCTGGACGTACTAAGCGATTCAAAGAAGAAGCAATTGACATATTTCGTTTAATTATGGAGCTAAAAGACCGTAATGAACCAAATGAGATAATCGAACAGTACTTAACTAATTCGGTGAAGGAAATAACAATTGAAGAAGAAGACTCATCCAGTAACAATGTAGTTACATCTATTGTTAAAGGGTATGAGAATATTCTTACCGAAGTTTCAAACCAACGAGATTTTATGATTCAAATGTATCAAGAATCCCAAGCAAAGAATGAAGAATTAACTAACCTAATTCAAACTATGAGTAAAGAGCATGCTGCTGCGTTAGAGAAAATACAAACAACAATTGAAACTGATCGCCAGAAGAAAGGGGAAGACATAGAAAAATTACAAGAGATTATGCAAAAAGATAAAACAGAAAGAGAGCAAGAACGGAAGAAAATCGAGGATAGAGATAAGCAACTATTAGAAGGTTTGAGAAAGCTCAGAGAAGATAAAGAAGATAGAGAATCTATTCCTTGGTATAAGAAAATGTTCAAGTAGAGAATGAAAGGTTTTTTAGGGGTGGGGGGCGGGAAGTTAAAAAAAAGAAACGAAAACCGGCTGCCTTTTAGCCGGTTTTCGTTTCTTCCACGCCTTTATGCTTTTTTTCTATTTGTTCTAACATTTTTTTATTAATTAATGAATCTAACTCACGGCTTAACCTTAAGGTTTCATTGTCGTTGAAACCTTTGCTTAGTCCAGTTTCTATCATTTCTTTACGTTTATTTTCAATGAGTAAACTTAGCAATGTAATGACCACCTTTAGACAAAGTAATAACCAAAGACGACTAACATATCAATAAAGTATACATGTATACTTTATTGATATCAAGAAACTTACTAGTTATTAACTAGTAAGTTTCTTGATAAATTGTGATAAATCATGCTGTGCTCAACTGTTCCATGTCTCGTATATTCATTTGTTTACAAGGGATGCTTATTGAGCATCCCGCCGTTCTTCTTGCCATTCTTTGTATTTTAACTCCATGTGATTTTCAAGTGCTAACTCAGCTTGGATTTCTAATTCTTTTTTTAATTCTTGGTTTTGTTCTTCTAATTTCTTGATACGTTTGGCTTTTTTAAAAAACATTTAAATCACTCCATTTTTTTATTTTTTTATTTTTTTATTTTACGTTCTTATATTGAAAGAGTAGGGGAAGGATTTCTTCCCCGTTACTGTTCACTGTTCAAACTTTACTCCTAAAATATAATCGGCTGCTTTTTGTGCTTGTGCACCAGCTTGTACAATGAGCTTATGGTCATTTTTTAATTCCCTTAACCATGAATTGATATAACTAGCGCTATTCTCGATAGTATGATTATCAATTCCAGCTACACCACATAACATGGAAGCTCCTAACTCTGCAACTAGTTCCTCCTTTGAATAAGTCTCACTCCCAAATGCTACCCCTTGCGCTGTTACTCCAGGTCGTGCGAGCCTGCTTTTATGTCCTGTACTATGTACCATTTCGTGAAACATTGTACAGTAAAATTCTTCGGCTATTTCAAAATCTTTCATAGGCGGGCAATTTATTTTATCTAATAGTGGATAATAAACTGCTTGTCCTGAACGGAAAGTATAATCTGGGGAATTGATATAGCCTGCGATAACTCCCTCAGCCCTTTCAATTGGGTTATGTTCAAATGTCTGTTGTTCTTTTTTGCTCTTTAATCCTTCCACTTGTGTATTGATTTCCCAGACTTTATAGTATCTTAGAAATGGAATCTTCTCTGTTTTTCCTTCCTCATTTTCTTTTTCGAGCCATTTCCAAAAGACCACTATATGACCAGGTTCTCCCTTTTTAATCCTTCCACCAGCATCATTAATCTGTTTAAAAGTGGCGTACTCACCTGAATCTAATAACATAGTATTAATTCCTCTATATGGCTTTTGTGTTAACCAATTTACAGCGTTAGCATTAGACCAAGGCTTACGCCATGGAATAACACCTTCTTCTAGTTTTTCAATAATTCTATTAGTTACCAATTCAAAAATATCTATTTTAGCCATCTTATCCGACTCCCTTATTTTAGTTATGTATATGTAATTCCTTTAATGTCCCTATGTGCCAACTTGTTTCTCTGTCATCTTCAAATACAGCTAAAACATCACCGTTATAAGGATTAAATTTAATTAAGGTTTTCATTTCTAATTCTTTTTCATAACTTAAAAACTTAAAAACTCCCGTTTCATAACTCAAAACCTTCAAAATCAAAACGTTCCATTTTGAAGATGTAATCTTCAATGGTTTTTATTATTTGTTCTTCTAAGTTTTTAAGAATCATTTGACTTGCTCCTTTGATTTTGTTTTTGAATTTTCTTTTTGCCTTCCGGAGGGAAGGGTTCCCCAAAGGGAATTATTTTTGCCCTTTTGACATGGAGTATGAATTGATCGCATAGGGAACAGGTCAAGGGTTAAAGACGAAAAGTTTTTCGCTTCCGGTTTTGTTCTTAAAGCGAACAAGTTTTTGGCCCCTTGACCTGTTCCCTCGGCCACTTTGGCTGCAGCAGGAAAGGTTCGGGTGTCCTGCCTGCTGCAGCCTTAGTGGCCGTGCGAATCAATACCATACGGAAGGCAAAAGGGAGAAAATAAATAAAAAAAGCAGGCGGCAGCCTGCTATCCTTTGGTTTTAAGGTTTTGGGGTTTTAACGGTCTTCGGCTCGTGCGGTACGGCCTGGAAGGCAAAAAGATCTGGAACCTACGGAATGTAGGCGGCAGCCGTACAGTCCGTGGTTAGCGAGCTTTTTAGTGCCGTAGCGACACCTACTCCTGGTTGGCCGCTGTGGACCGATAGGGGAACAGCTGCTTACCAGGAGTCAGTGCTGCCGCCCAAATAGGGGTTTAAGTCTTGAAAAGCTTTTAGGTTTTTAAAGAATACTAGTTATTAGCCGTTTCCATTTGGACAAGATTTAATAACCTGTATTAAGGGCAAATAATCGTCTCTATTCAACTCGCTTGTGAAACCTCCTCAACTAAACATAAGCGCAGGTGTACCATATAATCTGGTACACCTTTTTTTATAAAAAAAAGAAGGGTCAAAAACACCCTTCAAAAAAATATATATATAAACATGTCCACAATAGTTAGGTTATTCCTTCTTGCTAATATACTCTCTCACTGTAGAAGTAAGCCAGTAGGGTTTCCCCTCAATCAAAGCATCATTCTTAGGTAATTTACCACGTTCGTAATACACGCTGAGCTTTTTTCTATCAAATTTCAAACCTGATTCATTTAATCTCTTAGCAAAACTTGACTGATTAAGTAATGGGTCTTGGTCATTAATAGTCATTGAATAGTCTTTGGGTAATAAAAAGGTATCATCCTTAAAGAATGTTTCAAGACATTCAAAAGCAAAGCTCACCCAATCACCTTGTAAATGACTATAAACCAAGCCAATATCAAAAGTATTCTCCTTAGGATTTTGGAAAAACAATGCCATTTGGTGAAATACGGATTCTGTTTCACTCAAGTCTTTTTTAGTCGTAGTTTGGTCGTCATCATTCATCATGTCAGATAACATGGGAAAGTAATTCAAAATAAGTTCAGTCGCCTTTTTATTTACTGTCATAAATGATACTCCTTAATTCAAGTTGACATTGTCAACAAGTTCTTAATTTAAGGATATATCAATGTGTTGACATTGTCAACACATTGATTTGGTTTTTATCGAAATATTGGAAGCGAGGATTCGCTGGAAATATTTCGATTTTCCATAAAAGAAAAGGGGTATCCCTTTTCTTCCTTTTTAGGGCAACACACTTTTTAAAAGGATAAGGAGAATGCTAATCATTCCCCTCATGCTCTTTTTTAGATATAACCATGTTCTTTTAAGCTATAATACTTGCCCTCATCATTAACAATTAAGTGGTCTAATAACGGGATACCTAAAATATCTCCTGCTTGTACCATTCTTTTAGTGACTTCTATATCTTCTCTTGAAGGCTCAACCATACCTGACGGATGATTGTGTGCAATGATAATACTAGCTGAATTATTCAGTATGGCTGTTTTCATGACTTCTCTTGGATGGATTATGCTTGCGTCTAAAGAACCTATATGACAACGATGTACCGCATTTACTCTATTTTTCTGATTCAAACAGATTACGAATAGCACTTCTCTATCTTCATCACCAATAAACATAGTTGCGATTTTTGCTCCATCTTGTGGACTCTTAATAGAATATAGGTTTAGTCCTCGGTCGTTCTCAATCGTAATTTGTTTGATTCTAACTACCTCATAAATTTTTTCTATTTCTGTGTGATTGGACATGTTTTTTCTCTCCTTGTTTTTGGGTTTCAGAGGGTTTTGATTTTGGGTTTTGTATTTTGAGATTTAGGTCTTATTTGTTGCCCTCTGTTCATCTGTAACGGCAGCGAAGGAGAATTGGAAGGCAAGGGAATAAGCGAAAAAATTTTTATTTCCGCCCTTTACCGTGTTTTGCTTTCGTTCTTGGGATGGGAGGACTGGAAGGACGCACCAGGTCATAGAACGAACAAAACCTTGACATGGTTGGGATGGGAGGATCGGAAAGGTGTGATATGCTTTTTTATCACACCTTGGAGAGACGCACCAGGTCATACCATGACATGAGGGGATTTAATCAGAAATAAAAAATTTTTCGCTCCCTTGCCTGGAATGACGACTGAGCTATAGTGAGGATGAACAGAGGGCCCCACTATCCCCAAATTTCCGGTTTTAGGGGTGGGGGGCGGGAAGTTAATAAAAAGAAACAAAACCGGCTGCCTTTTAGCCGGTTTTCGTTTCTTCCACGCCTTTATGCTTTTAAAAAATAAAAAGACAAGTGCTCCTTGTCTTTTCCATTGTCTATAAAAAATCTAATTAACTATTCTATAAACTTTTTTACATTCACCACATTCAAACTCATTAATATCAAGCTGATAAAGTCCTCTGTTTCCGCACTTACAACCTTCCATTTCTAATTCTTGTTCCGTCATTGTATATATCCATTCCTGTAAAGTTACATCGTATTCATTTGTTTCTAAAGCTTCTATAGCTTTAGACAGTGGTAATTCATGAAAGTTAAAATTAGGGTCATTATGGTAGATAGAACTAGCTAAATCAATTAGTTCACTAGCAGGTATATAAGTCCAAACCATTTTGTTAGTTTCGTCCTGTAGTGTATAGTAAACTACTTCGATATCATCTGAATAACACTCTGTACATTTATATCCCTTTAGCTCATTCAAGTAAGTTCTGCAAATCTTGCAGAAATGAGAATAATATTGTTTATCCAGTTTAGTTGTTCGCATATATCCAGTCATTCTCCTTCATTTTATTCTCATTGAAGTATTTCTTTAGCTCTTGTGAAGGAGTAGATTCCAATTGTTCTCTTTCTAAGCTGGTAAAATTATATTTCACTTGTACTTCAATAGGATTTATTTCTAAATCCATTTTCACAAACCATGCGAAATATTCTGCGTTAGTACTTTTAGTGATAAGGTCATTAAGGTAAGTTTGATATTTCTTCACTTTCGATACTCCTTGTAATAAATTATTCTATTAGTTCACATATGCTCATCTTGTAAATGGGCAAGATGAGCAATTATCTTCCGAACATAGTGAACATGGTAATAAATGGTATTTGCAGTTTGGGCATTCATGTTTATCGAAGGTTAAAGGTAACTCTGCTTCTTCTGTACAATTTGGACACCATTCCCAAAAATTCTCCATATTATTCTCCCTTGTAACCGTCATAAGGTCTTTTTAACTCTCCGGCTTCTTCTACTACTCTTAACATTTCCAATACTTCATCAATCTCTATATCTCCCCATGAGCCGTAACGGATACAATCACCTGATATGGATTTATCTAAATGATTCACATAAACGGTGAGCTCATGAGTAGACATAGGTCTTCTACCTACTATGAAATATCTATCTATATCATAGGCTTTCCCTTCATACGTCCCGTTCACCAATTCATAAGTAATGCTCTGTATTTTCATATACATCTTCCTCCCAGATTTTTAGGGTTGAGGGTTTGAAAGCTTTTGTTCTTTGCCCCCTGTTCATCTGCAACGGCAGTGAAGGAGGATTGGAAGGCAAGGGAATAAGCGAAAAAATTTTTATTTCCGCCCTTTACCGTGTTTTGCTTTCGTTCTTGGGATGGGAGGACTGGAAGGACGCACCAGGTCATAGAACGAACAAAACCTTGACATGGTTGGGATGGGAGGATAGGAAAGGTGTGATATGCTTTTTATCACACCTTGGAAAGACGCACCAGGTCATACCATGTCATGAGGGGATTTAATCAGAAATAAAAAATTTTTCGCTCCCTTGCCTGGAATGACGACTGAGCTATAGTGAGGATGAACAGGGGGCCCAATAGTTGCTTTTTGGGGTGGGGGGCGGGAAAGTTAAATAAAAAAAACGAAAAATGGCTGCCTTTTAGCCTTTTTTCGTTTTTTCCTTTTTAAAAGAGTTAGGATCTGTTTGCAGATCCACACAATATTAAAAAAAACATTTTAAAAAGAGACCTTTTCCGGTCTCTTTGATTTAAAGATATTCAACTTCATCTTTCAGACAATCTATACAGACGTACATAGGCTTTTTATGGTGAGAAACAAGGACGGTATTATGATGAATCATTGACCTAGGTTTTTCTAATAGAACACCGTATTTAGGTTCTCTAGAGCAACCATCGCAATCTGTTTTATTTAAAAAGTCAGGATAGTCAGGATAGTCTTGTTTGCTATTTAGAAATTCAGGATTAACTTCTTTGGTTGTACTATTTTTAATTATCTCTCCTACTGATTTGTATTCACTTACCATCTGTTCAAGGTTTTCTATACCGTAACTTAATGGGTCTACTTGCATCCGTAACGTCGTGTCCATAAACGGGTCGAATACGGAAACACATTCTTCTTCATCAAACAGCGTAATTAAATTAGCATTACTTTGGTCTCCATCCACTTTATTTAGCTGCAGGTAGTTGTAATCAACTACCTCCTGCAATTCCTTTAAAAATTTTTCAGTCAACATGTCCATTTACCTCCATTTGAACTACCCAGTATTCAGATATGGCTAGAGCTTCCATAGCATCTAGAAGGTTAAAAACATCTCCATTATGGATATTACTTGCCTTTTCAATAACTTCTGACTCTGTGTGATTATAGGTTGTTACGTCGGTATGTAGGTCTGTAATGGAATATAAGTCTTTCATTTATGGCACTCCTTTAGGGCTTTTTCTAGGGAACTGCGAACTAAATCTGGTAGGTCTGATAGTGCTATTTGAGTCGGCTGTGTAGTTTCATTATCTAACCATAGCTCATCATAATCGAGCAGATACATGTATTCTTCATATCTTAAGGAATCACAATGTAACTCCCATTCTGGTGTGTCTAGGCTTCCTTCAAAACAAAATATAGCTATCGAATAGTCATGATTGAAGCGAAGCGAGTGTGTTTTATCCTGTAAGCATAAATGCTGCTTAGCTGATGGATATTTTTCATATGGTACGTATGCGATTAGTTTATTGGGTTCAGATGCTGGAACTAGTTCAAACCCTTTGGACTGAAAATATTGGACTGTCATGTTAATTTACCTTCTTTGTTTTGATTTTCATGTTCTTCAATGAAATCATGTATGTTGTATTCATCTAGGGAACACCCAAAAAAGTTTAGGTTTTGCTTTGCATTCAGCTCCCACATAAGATTATTAAATTCCTCATCCTGTTCACTCAGTAATGACAACTCATCTATAATACTTTGTAACTTCCTAAGCATTTCTTTATGTTGTTTGTTCATTAGTCTTCTCCCCATTCTGGCGCTGCTGCTACGCAAGTAATATTTTCTTCCGGCGGTAATATTAGTCCCCTTTTAGTCAATCCATCAATTGCCACTTCTGCGATTTCCATTGCATCTACTTTGGTTGTTTCAACCATTATCATCGTTTCTACATCTCCATAATCAAAAATTACTCGATACCACATAAACTATTTCCTCCTAATTAAGCTGATTGTATTTATATGTATTTTTAACTAATCGGGGATAAGATTTATCCCCATGAGCAATGTTCTAGTAAAGCCTGGTTAATTTGAAATTCTGATTCTACCTGTTCTATATATTTTTCTATTTCTTTTAGTGTTTTATCTCTATCTATTTGAAATGAGTAATCACAACATTGATATTTAATATAATTTAGAGTGTTTAACATCTGTTCTGGACTTATTAATGGCTGAAAAGAAAGTTCCAGTGAATTGTATTCTGCCAGAGGTAATTCTACTTTTTCAGAGTATCTACGTTCATAGTTTTCACGATTATAAGATTCCCATTTAGATAGCCTTTCAGCTATCCTTTCATCTGATTCTCCTTTCCAAGCCTTAAAGAATTTACCTGCTCTTTCAAAAGTGTTTGGATGTATTAGAATAACGCTCATTTTATTTCCTCCGTTTTTTTCCTTTTTTCTTTTTTCTTTTACCTTCCGGATGGAAGGTACATTTTTCTTTTGTCTTCCGGATGGAAGGCAGTTCCCAAAAGGGAATTATTTTTCCCGTTTTGACATGGAGTATGAATTGATCGCATAGGGAATGGGTCAAGGGTTAAAGACGAAAAGTTTTTCGCTTCCGGTTTTGCTCTTAAAGCGAAAAAGTTTTTGGCCCCTTGACCTGTTCCCTCGGCCACTTTGGCTGCAGCAGGAAAGGTTCGGGTGTCCTTCCTGCTGCAGCCTTAGTGGCCGTGCGAATCAATACCATACGGAAGGCAAAAGGGGAAAAATGGCATAATAAAAAGCAGGCGGTAGCCTGCTATCCTTTGGGTTTAAGGTTTTGTGTTCTTAATGGTCTTCGGCTCGTGCGGTACGGCCTGGAAGGCAAAAAGATCTGGAACCTACGGAATGTAGGCGGCAGCCGTACAGTCCGTGGTTAGCGAGCTTTTTAGTGCCGTAGCGACACCTACTCCTGGTTAGCTGCTGTGGACCGATAGGGGAACAGCTGCTTATCAGGAGTCAGTGCTGCCGCCCAAATAGGATCACTTTAGTATTTCTTCAATCCCACCTATTAAGTGAAAGAAGGGATTAAAGGGATCGTTTTCAACAATAGCTTTCATGTGGTTAAAGTGTTCTTGTAAATCTCTTTTAGCCAACGGATGAAGTAAGTAGTGTGGATTTTCTTCTAATGTACTATGGATATAAATACTATCTGAAAGTAGTTCATCCAGTATGCCGTCTTTATATAAACTAGCAAGCAAAGGATCTTCCACCTTTCTTTTAATTTCCCCTATAAGATTCTCTAGTGCATTTAAATTTAACTTGTTCATTTTCTGTTCCTCCATATGTTAAGTATTTTAGTAGTTTGATTAAATATCTCTCTACCAATAAAAGTGAAAGAAAGGCTGCTAAAGTAAACAGCTTTTCTGATTTTTTAGCGCATCTTTCTTATTACATGGGACACTTACAAACTAATATTGTTATAAGATTTTTAAATACCTTTTTTTATTTTCCAAAAAGTTCACTCCCTTCAACACCTTTAAAGTTCATTCCTACCTAAGTTAGATTAGACAGTTAAAAAAATCCCCTCACTTATATAAGTGAAATTAGTAGGTTAAAATTAAAAAAATTAAGAAATTAATAAAAAAATTCTATATAGGCGTAATCCCTTCTAATAGATATAACGCTTCAATTTAAAAAAATGGACATTCTATAGGCAAAAGAATATAAGGAGAAAAGACTAGTACAAAATCAATCACTAAAAATTATTGCTGATTTTCTCCTAAAAACCATATTCGATAACTGCTTAACTAAAATAAGTAAGGGTGGACATAATTTTCTCCTTAATTCAGTAATTTTTTTATTTAGAGAAGGTAGAGCGCCATGTAATTAAGCTGAGTATAAAAGAAAAAAACAGAAAAAATGTGTTGGAAAATGGGGTGTTTTTCTTTAAATTGTCTAGTAAACCTTTATTTATCAAGGGAATTTCCGTATGTGGGGACTTCATCGATTTGATGATTAACTTTTTTACAAAATAAGTAAAAAAATCCTTTTTCTATATAGAAAAAGGATTTTTTAAGCGTAAGGGTCATCCTCAAGATCCAAATGAGCCCATGCATTAGATTCTATTTTTTCGTTATCTTTTGTATCTTCTTGTTTTTCATCGTTTTTTATTTCATCATCATTTGCAAATATAGATTCATCGACTTCAACACTTAGGATTTCATTAACAGAATCTTCATCCTTTTGTACATTCTCCATCGGTAATTCTTCCCTAGTTATTGCCACTTCTTCTTGTGCTTGTTCCGGCTGGTTCACTCGATTACTTTTAGGGATTTTCTTTAAATCTTGTAAGAATCTATATTTTCTTGGAAGGATTTCTTCACAATCAGTTACTCCATACTCTTTATAAAATAACTCCATTGAATGCATAAAAAATAAAGTTAAATCAGATTGTTCATTAATAAGCTCCAAAAGTTCCTCTGGAACATCTTTTTTTAAATATATGGTGGGCCTATCGCCCACACCATATATTTTAGTTTGATTTTTTCTTCTGCTCATTAATTAGACACTCCTACTTTTTGTTCCTTCAATTGTTGGAAACGTGGAGAAGAAACATACACCAGAAGTCCTCTGGAGTTTACATACATAGGGTCATTTATAAACACTACATTCTTCAAACGGTCTTTATGCTTTAATATCTTTTCAAGATCAGACTTGATTAAAATAGCACCGCCGCCATAAATGAAAACAAACGGGTCATCTTTCATTTCATCAATCTTATTGATAACATCGCTTGAAAACTTAGTAGCTAATTGACGGATGAATTGTACTGCAAATTCTTTTAGTGTTGAATGTCTAGGATGCTCTGAGTCAAAGTAAATTTCATTAAACTCTACAATAGAATCAATCGTTTTACGAGGATAAACTAGGTTCCAACGTTTAACAATCTCTAGTATCGTTTGCTTTGTTCCATAACCACGTGGTTCGCTTAGATTTGGATTAAATGAAACCCCTTTAGTAACAACAATTTCAGTTGTACCGGCGCCGATATCAAAATGTAGAAGTGATTTGTCATCATAAGTAATTGTTTCAATCTTAGGCTCTTGGTCTTTCGCAACTTCTATCTCAATTTTACGTTTGATTGGCTTACCTTTTTCATCATATACAACGCCCCATGCAGCTGCCGCACCTTCTGGAAGACATTTGCAAAATTCGATTGTAATTGTAACTGTAATAACAGTTCCATTTGGATGATGGAATTTAACTATATGAGTTCCAATAAAACGCTGTTCATATTTTGCTGCAGACTCTTTATTGATTGATCCGATTGGTAAAGCAGCACCTACATCATAAGATTGTTTAATATCATCTTGACCGGGATTTCTACGAATTGCATCGGTTGCAAGACCAGCTAAAGCTGTAATTAATGGCACATCATCAGTTGCTTTATTAGATTTCTTTTCCATCTCAATTGCTTCTAATTTATCATCTAATACTTTTTGTCCAACTATAAATCTAGTGTTACTTAAAAGAATAGATTCAGAAATAATCGTTACATCAAGGTTATTAGTTAATTTGTCTGCTTCTACTTCTTCTAAATCCATTTTGTTTATTAAATCACCTAAGTACTCTGAATATACTGCAGGGATCATGAAAGGTTCTTGTCCTTCTATATTAAACTTCGTACCGTTATTTCCTGCGTCTATTCCAGCTTTAATTGTTGTCATAAAAAAACCTCCTATTAATCTTATAAGTTAGTTTGCTATTGAATAAAACATTGTCATTAATGCAATTACTGCCATACCAGGAATTAGCATACCAAGTATTGTAGAACTTAAATGAAAGAATCCTAAAGTTATGTAATGATTTGTTGTTCGGTCTTCTTTTTTCTCAGGAACTTCAACTCTAAAAAGCTTAATTAATAATTTGTTAATCCATTGAAAATATGAATCAATGACTGCATTGAACAAATTTAAATCATCCTCCTGAACTACTTTATAGTTAAAGTATACATGTATACTCAAGAGAATGCAACAGAAATATGAAAAAGTACTACAATTTAATACAATATTAATTAAACCATTGATACGAAAGGATTTCAACAAAAAAGAGAACAACTATCATTACTTATTTTAATGATAATGTTCTCTTAATTTTTCGGTATTCTTATGCCTGTACTACAAAAGTTTTTAGTTGATTATATCTTGAATTTGAATCTTCAACAACATTAGCCCATTTTAGAGATTGTTCATCATAGGTTTTAACTTGTGTAAGAAGGACTTGCAATAAATAGAAATAATGAAAAATAGGATGCTGCATACTTGCTAAAGATTCCTCAGATTCTAGTATGTAAACGGGGCCCTCCGTTTTAATCTGGTTAGCAATCCCCCTGTTAAGCCTTAGAAAATCATGGTGTTTGTTTTTACGTTGAAGGATAGAAAATAATCTATGATTTCCGTCTATTAAAACATATTGATATTCGGTTCCCGCATAAGGTTCATAATCTAACAATATACCTGGTGACTTATTCTTTTTAGCTTTTGCTAAATGCGCCCAATTTAGTTCTGCATAAAAGATATTCATTTTCGTTAATTGAAAGTTCTCCACTTTTAAATTTTTCTCTTTTATTAATTCTAATGCCCTATTTATTTGCCAATTAACAATTATACTCACACCTGGATATGGGATCATTTGCCTTCCATATATCTCTTTATCTCTTCCTATTTTCCCTGCAATAACATCTTTGTAGATTTCATTAACCCTAAATTCCTTAAAGTCTTCTTCTAATAAACGGTATCTATTATAAAGAAAGTTAACTTCTTCTATAAGTACGGGTTCTTCACTAAAAGTATCTTTAAGATAATTAACCCAAGGTTCTATATTATATGAATAGAATTTTTGGTCTCTTTCTCTTAAAATGGGCTTGATTATACTTTCTTTTAATTCTGGGTCATATTTCTTTAATTCACCTATTAGTTCATCTAGTTCGTTCTGGAACATAAATTACTCCTTTATTAGTTATATGTATTTTTCTTCTCCTTATATTATTGAATCGGCTAATTTAATTTTCTATTAATCATTTTTAAAACTTAATAGCCCCAAAATGGTTTTTTATCTACATTTATATGAAAAAGTATTTATTCCACCCCTAACCCTAATCAACCCTAAGGGAACCCTTTAAATATTTTACGGTTGACAGATAGGTAATATCCCATTAGTATTAAACCATAAACAACCCTAACGGAATCGTGAGGGTTAAGGAGGAATTTTAATGAATACTATTAATGTAAACATTTTTCAGATGAAGTCTAAACCTCACGGCACTGAAAGAATTAATGATTTTATGGGAATTGATGGCGGCGAGAATGCATTTGTCGCTATTGGTTGGCCAGGCATTGGGGATTTAACGAACGTAAGCAAGGATGAAATTCGCGAACGTTTAGAGAAGCGTTATAATTATAAAGGGCAACAGTTAGGGACATATTTAAGTGCAGTAAATACATTTGTAAATACAATGAAAAAAGATGATATAGTCCTAATAACCAACAAAATCGGTAATGTTTATATTTTTGAAGTTGGGGAATATTCGTACGAAAAAGATTATGACCATGATAGTTTCGGAATGTGTCATCAAAGAAAAGCTAAATTACTTAAAGTTCTCAATAAATCTGAATTGAATCTAGAACTCCAAGAATTACTTAGAAATAGGGGAACCATTACTCAATTTAAATATCCTTTTGAAAAATCTGGTTTAGATAAATGGTTTGAACCGGTGGAAGAACTTGACGTTAATTTAAATAAGTTAGTCAGTAGTGCTTTAAATGTCTTAGAAAAAGAGTTGCTTGCTGAAGTTCCAGTTATTCGGATAAAAGCTGCTGCTGAGATTTTACGTTTTGCTAAAGAGAACTAAAAGTTAAAGGAGCAGAATATATTCTGCTCCTTTAACTTAACCCCTAATAAAACTTAATAGGGTCATAAGGTTTGTCATTAATTCTTATTTCAAAATGCAAATGCGGGCCAGTTGAATCACCAGTGCTTCCTAATAGTCCTACTTTGTCACCTTGCTTTACCTTTTGTCCTACTCTAACTGAAACAGAATCCATATGAGGATACCTTGTTTGCATGCCATTTCCATGATCTACAAATACAACATTCCCATACGTTCCTAATGCTCCGGCATAAGATACAACACCATCTGCAGCAGCAATTATTGGTGTTCTAAAACAAGTTTGACCATTTGCTATATCAATACCATTATGCATTTTAAGCACCCCTGTAGACGGATCTGTACGAACAGCAAAACCAGATGTTACTCTCTTTGTACATGGAACTGGCCAGGCTAAACCAGAGTCTCCAACATCAACCTCATAAGCTCCGTCTGGTGTCATATCTGCTTGTACTACATAAGACTGTGCATATTGCATAACTTCTTGAACATATTCGGTACTATGATTATAAGCATAAAGCGCATTTTCAACATTACCACTAGCAGCCCCATTAGCAGCTAAATATTTAGCTGCTGTAAATATAGCATCAGTTGGATTAAATGGATCGGCTCTCATATCACGGTCCCCATCCACTCCATATCCACCATATTTCTTAATAAGTATGACATTAGTATAGTTTATAGAAGGATCACAATTTCCTATACCGTCTCCTCCAGGACTTGACCAACCAACCCAGGTTTTACACATGAACTGCATGTGTCCCAACGCCCCAACTGGACTAATCATAGGTTTAATAGTTCCAAAGTTAGTCTCAATTCTATGAACAGCAGCTAAAACATACCATGGGACATTATAAGTTTTTTCAGCTGCTTGATATATTGGCATATACTCAGTAGGAATTTCTGTCTGACCAACACCAGAAACATCCCCGCCTGTTAAGGTATCATTATTAGAAAAGAACAACATAAAAGGAGCAATTAGAAAAATAATTAAAACAAATATCACAATGAGAAATACGTATGGCATCTTGGCTAGTGTGAAGATGGAAGATGCCAGTCCAGCTGCTTTGCTTTTAGTGCTCGTGGCCTGTGCCATCTTGTATATCTATCCCCTTTATAAGGTAATCATTCTTATATTTATCAAACACTAGCCAATACTCCTTATATTCTTCTATTTCTTTGTTATCAGTTGTGGTTTTTAATCTATGAACTTCTCCAAATACTGTTATTTCATCTGACAAACTAACACCTACATGTTCCGTCGATTCTGCTACAGAAATATGAAGTTCACCTATTCTATATGTTTTCACTTCTAAGGGCTCTCTTTTTGGATTTTGAACATGTCCTATAAAAAATTCTTCTGTTACATATGGCTTCATTTTATCAACGTAATCAGCTGGATTCTCGCTATCATAGTTTATATAAGCTTCTAAAAACTTTTCAGCAGTTTTTAGAGTTTTTTCTTTTATTTCATCGTCAATGCGTTGGATCGGCACGCTGTCTGTTTCTTCTTGTTCTTTTTGTATCTTACTATTTTCAAGGGATTTGTCATTATTGGTAAAACTTTTATATACATACATGCCGACGACCAACACACCAAGGACTAATAATATAGTTAAATACTGCTTCATTTAAGCAATATCCAGCTCTTTAGCCTGCTTAGGATCTATGATAGCTAATTCATCAGGAGAAGCCTTTGTTTGCATCTCAATACGTTTAGAACTTGCCATATGAATACAACGGCCTTTGGATTTCTTCTGGCCAAGTATTTTCAATTCTTTTTCACTAAAGGACATAAAACGTTTCAATTCTTCAATGTCTTTTTCATCAAGTCTCATAAATGTCTTGAAGTGTGCATTTTTAAATATTGCAGATCCATATTTTCCGATAGTTAAGAAGTCGTCCACATTTTGTGTTGCTGTTGTTAAGAAGCCACCATATTTACGAATCCTTTTAGCTATCTCTCGCAAGAAATACATGGTTTGTTGATTATTCTCATCAGCTAGTAGCCAAGCTTCATCCACATAAAGACCTTTTAATTCTTCTCTGTCTATCTTATGTTCTTCCCAAATATCCTTAAGCAATAAATCCATAAGTGGCTTTTTAACATCGTCACTAAGTTCATGGATATCCATTACTGTAATTTTAGAATTAAAATCCCAGTTAGTTTGACCATTGAACATTGAAGCATATGGCCCATCAATATAAGGGTACATGCTGTCAATTATCCATTGTCCACTATCACCAAATTGTTTTAGTGATTCCTTTAAGTCTGTTAGAGTTGGGAAGCTTTCTGGTAATTTTGTAGAGTTAAAGTTTAAATTACTAACTTTGTCGTAAGAATCTGTAATAGCTTGAATCAAATTTGCCTTTTCTTTTGGCATGTTATCTAGTGAGGGAATTATCCATATAAAGAATGACATCATATCCCCTATTTTTCTCCGGAGATATTGACCTACATCATTTTTCCCATCTTCTGAATCATTATCTGAGTCTACAATTGTTGATCTAATATGAAATGGATTAGTAGTAAATTCTGAACCAAGTTTAAAGATTACCCTATTGGCATTTGGCAAAAAGTACTCTCTTTCAGGGTCTATTACAAATAATCTTTTACTATGTCCACTAGTACTCTGTCTTAACATATCAGCTTTCAAATAAAAACTCTTTCCAGATCCAGATTCCCCCATAACCATTTCGTTAGGATTATTAAACGAATTACGGTTATAACGATTATAAATTATTGGAGCATCGTGATTAGCATGAAACCCTTTAAGTATTCCATCATTCTCCTGCAACTCACTAGAATCAAAAGGCAAAATAGAACCAATTGTCGAGGATTGCATAGGCCAACTTATTTTAGTTTCAAACTCAAGATTTGAGTAACAGATCGGTAAGGTGTACCACATTAAAAATTGGCCCTTATACTTCAATTTTCTACTTCTTAACTTAGAAGAACTTATTGCAGTTTTTAATCGCTTTTCAGCCGTCGCCAAATCTTCTTCTTTCTTTTCTCTAATAGCACAAATAAATGTTGTATCAAATATGTTTTCAGAATCATTTTGTAATTCTTCTAAGAGTTCTTCCAAGCTTTTTTGCTGTTTTTCATATTTTTTCTTAAGCTTTGGTGGAATGTTTTCTTCTAATCGAACACCAATATTAGTTAATCTTGTATTAGTAGCATTTATAATCTTAGTTTTATCTGCTGGCTGCATATTAATTGATAAATCAATATTTGCTCTTACATTCATTATTCTTTTTAGCCAACTAGGTTCAACTTCGTCCGGAAAAGAAGAAAATGTGTAAAAACTATAGTGCATATCGTCCATTTCTAAGGTTTGGCCTTTATCTCTAATAACATCAGGACAAATATTTTGAAGGTTCATATCTGCTGTATAAGGCTCAACTAAGGAAGTATTCGGGTTTAACTTTCCATAAAAAACCTTCATCGCTTCCTTTTTTGTCATTAGCTGCAAATGCATATCCCCCATTTGGAGATATTCTTGAAACGCCTTAGTTAAATCCTGTAATTCATCGTAAGCTTCCTGAATCTTTTTATATTGACTGCGAATAGAAAAATAGAAATTTAAAATTGTGTTGCTGCTTAGTGATCTTGATTCTAAGTAATCCATCTTTGCTTGAATACGGTCTAAGGTATAAGCATCAGTAGCTTGATTAGCTTTCTCCCTTAAATAATCTAAATATTTTTCTATATCTACTCTTTCAGAGCTGATTAATATTTGCGCCCTTTCCTGCAAAGTATTACAACAATCCTGGATAGCACTGATTGCCGGAACAATGTCATCCACTCCTAATAAGTCAGTATTTAACGGGTCAACAACCTTTAATACCGCAACATACTTCTTATCTTCCGTTTCTATTAAGTCATCAATACTCTTAATTGGTATAGTCTGTTTTTTAGGTTCATTCTTCTTTTTCCCCATAAACGGCAGGCTCAGTTTCATTAATTTCACCACTTTCATTTTCTTTATTTAGAAAAGCTTTATAAGAATCTAGGATTTCTTTATCTACAGTCTTATTTTTGATTTTTAGGGTGTGATATCTGTCAAAGGTTTCATCCCAAACAGGTTCAATTACTCTTTCTCCCCTAAACCATTTAATAAGTTCTGTAATAACCGTATAGTTCATAGAGCCAGTATTTTCATCTACCATAAAAGCAAAATAAGCTATCCCAACTGTTAGAATACAGAGCATTGCTTTTAGCTTTATATCAGGAATGAGTAATATTATTAATCCACCAAAAACAACGATTGTCGGCAAAAAAAGTAACCAACCTTTCACCTCTAACCCAATAAAAGAAAGACCGGATTTTACGTTACGTGGTATTTTATATTTCAATTACTTTCCAACGCCTTTCATTAGAAACTTATAAGATGCCATTCGCCCAGCACCTTGTAACATTCCACCAGAGCCACTTGTATATAAAAATTGTCTTAATACTTGTGGCCCTCGTAAGGCAACAACGGCTCCAGCTAAAGAGAAACAGAATCCTAAGAACGTCCCATCAGAAGCCCATTGAATTACAAAATAAGCAAGCAACATATGGATGCTTTGTGTAAATACAACCGCAACTACCTCAGTCCAATAAGTTGCATATACTTGGGATCTGTTCACATAAGAAGTTGCTACTAAAGGCCCCATAATCAATAAGACTGCTAAATCAACATAGCGAATAGCACCTGATATTGAAAATGCTATAAATACAAACGCCCATATCAAGAATAAAAACACAAAATGCAACCCTTGATCCCCTGTAGTCATCATATCTATAACGTCATCATAGATCTTCACGTCAATTCCAAGCTTTGAAATTGCCTTAACAACCTGATTATTAATCGGGATAATATAATTTAAAATAATATAAGGTGTAGCAAATATTAAGGCACAAGATACAGCAAAACTACCAATAATTTCAGCAATATTAGGTGTAGTTTCCCCTGTAAGTTCATCTCTTAACGCTTCCCCTAATCTCTTAACGAAGAATATACCTGCTATTACTCCCCCAGCTGCCTGAGACCACTGCATAAAGGTTTTAATCGATGGTATTTTATCAATTTCAGTGATTCCTATTACATAGTCAGATAGAAGCTCAAATGCTGCAGTAGCTATGTCAGAAGCAATCTCATTGAAGAAATCAACTATAGCTTCTTGCATCATCTTTCCTGGATTTAAGAAGTCAGGTAAAAAACCTTCTGCAGATGCAGGAGAAGCGACAGTGAGTATAGCCACCATCGCCCCCATAATTACAAATAACTTTGACTTCTTCATGAAAATAATCCCCAAACATAATTAGAGATCCATGTAGCTGAACCTATAATTCCTGTAATAATTACCCCACGAAAGCCTTTAGCCTTAATTTCCTTAACCTCATGCGGATCATTATTTTGATACATTTTAAATCCAGTAGAAATAACAATTACGACAATTGCAACTGGAACTAAATAAAGCATCCATCCAGCAGCATCATCTAATAAATTCCTAAGACCTGTAATAAACGGTGGCACTCCCCCACACATCCTTTCTTAATAAAAATAAGTGCAATGTAAGATATACACGTATACCCTAAGAAACATTATAAAGTATACATGTATATTTTAGCAATAACTTATTATTAATTTATTAAGATTATTAATTCTACGTATCCAATAGAGTATATAAAGCCATGGGTTAGAGTGGGAGGCCAAAGGGTAGTATAGATATGTATTGGCACACTGGCTTATTAATTTCTAAACAACAAGCTTGTCCGGTGGTGAAGCGCCGCCCCTGTATATCAGGTCGATTTCTTGTGTAATTATTACTTCATCTAGATATGGAATATCAAAAGAATGAATTACTACATCACTTTCTGGTAGCAGTTCTGAAAAACTAAGTTGTGCTTGTTTGATATACTGCTGGCGATTATGTAATAAATTACGAAACAGCATTGCTTTAGTGGTGATCATTGTTATAGCACTTCTTCCACGCCCTATTGTCTTTTTTACTAGCTTGCTAGAACGCTTTAAAACCTCTTTTAACGTAGATAAAGGTATATTAATAGTTTCAGAAAGCACACGAAGAGAACCCTCAAAAAACGGCTTTTCGGGGCTTATATGTTTGTCTAAAAACAGACTAATGTCATCTTCCCATTCTTGATAGTGGGAACGTACTCTTTCTTCTCTGGACTTTTTAAATTTATACCAGCCTTCTCTACCTTGGTATTTAACGCTGCCATCTGTCCACATCTCTAATAACCCCTCAACATACGTACGTTTTGGAGCATTGTATCTTCCTGAATAAGCTGATTTAACTGTTCGCTCAAACTCTCTAACAGATAAAGGAACGCTTAAATTACTATTAAATTGGTCTAAGGTATCATATGCGTCTTCATATGAGATACCACTAGCAAAATTCGCAACTGCAAGTGTAAATAAAGCGTTATTCCGGCTAGAACCATGAAACCCTTTTTGAATTTCTTTATTATTAAGTAAAGCTGAATACCATTCTGTAGAAGTTTGACAAGTTCCTGTTCCATTAGCAAAAACAACCTTGAATGTTGAACGCCTTTTTTCTTCTTCATATTGTTTTGACCATGAAATAAGAAGGCTAGTATTAGCCGGCTTATCATCAAAGTAAATCAAATTGAAGTCATTGGGTATACGATAAAAACCAAAGGGAGTACAATTTGTATCGACTGGCACATACTTTTTTAGTGATTCTAAAACATTACTTGCTACTTGTTCAGCCACTCGTAAAGCTTTAAAGTCATTATTTTTATTGATATAAAAAGGTGTTTCCAACACAAAGAAACCCTGAAACCCCTTAGGTGTTTCTAGAAGTACATTTGGTCTTGGTAATCCTAATTCGTCACAACCTAAAAACAAGGCGTACAAGTCAATCTCTTTAGTATCAATATCAAAACCAATAACATTTATTTGCTTTAAATTATCTCTAGTATGCCCCTTTATAACTCTGTTCTTGAAGTCATAGTAACTTCCACCTCTGAACGTATTTGGTGTCCAATGTGTAAGTGAATTTTTTTGCTGGTACAACGTCTCATAAGAAGTTACAATATGTCCAACTCCATTTGTTAGTTCCTCTTTCGATGAGGAAACAAAAACAATACCCTTTTTATCTTCACCCTTAAGCGATTGCTCATATTTAGTTCTCTTATGTAAAGGTGCTTTAGATCCCACCTTCTTATATAACTTCAAACTGCTGTGAGTCATGAACTGAATCACTTCAATAGAATGAATATCTTTCCTTTGCATAAAAATAACCTCCCTTTTGCCCAAACAAAAAGCGCAACTATTACCCTAAAGAAGTAATCTAGTTACGCCTGTTTGTCTCTAAAGACAGCCAAAAGAAAGGTCTACACCTATATAGAAATGGATACAATTATATTAAATATTAATATCACTAAAAAACTATACACTTGTTGTTGCAAGCATACAGAAAAACTGTTAATATAATGATATCTAAGTAATGATAATTGATGTGTTGTTGGTAGCAACACATTGGCTTTTAGAGCTAGTCGGCAAACTAGCTTACTTCTTCTGAGCGTGTTGGTAGCACGCTTTTTTATTTTGTATTTTTTTAGATTTATGTTGGTATTATTTATCTTCTTTATGTATGTATTTAAGTCCACAAAAAAAGCACATCCATTTTGGGGATATGCTTTAATTAGACATAAATAGTATTCAACTAACCTATTTGTATATAGATTACCTCAATACTAGATCTACGTCTTTTTCTCACCTATCGGGGGCCAGCCAACAAGTTTATCTAATAATCGACGAAATGGAGTAACGTGATTACTAGGTATATTTAATTTTCTTTATTCTACTATTAAAACTACCATAATTTTCTCCTTTTGTGTAGTATTATTTGAAGAAAAAAAACGAAAAATAATTTTTTCGACAAAAAGGTATACAAGTATACATTAAAAATGGTAGAATATTTTCTTATATGCTCTTGCAATCTTGCTATAAAATTTATATAATTAAATTACAAATTAGTAAATTCTCAAAGTAAAACAAATTGTATTATTCAATGGAGTAGAATGTTTATCATTCTATGATAATACTATTTGGGCCAATCGGACTGCCAATCTGATTGGCACTTTGTTTTTTTACGGCCTTTTTTTATTTACTCATTACTAAGGCTTCTAGACACTCACCGCAATTTATACTAATTCTCTCTTTTGTGGATCTCACACTTACACCACATCCTGGACATACCCACTTATAAGATTTCTTCTTTTTCCCTTCTGAGTTATTTTCTTTTTCTATTTCCTTTTCTTCTTCCGTAACTGGATCTCTACGAGCAATAATAAAAGCATCAGTACGAATGTCCAAACTTCCTATGATTGTTTTTGTTTCTTCCTTTAACTTAGGAAAAGCCCAACCATATTTTTTGTTAGGTTTAGCATCCGGAAAATAAAAACCTCTATTCTCACATTCAGCCTTAAACTTTTTATTATGATAGGTTCCGTTTCTCGAAGTGTCCTTAACCCCATTAACAGCATTGTATAAATGTATCATCTCGTGAAGCATTGTATCCATCGTTTCCATAAATTCAATATTTAAATACTCTGCTGAAATGTTTAATTCATATTTTCTTATCTTTCCTTCTTTATCTGACCAGACTTCTCTTGATGAACACCATCCCATTGAAAGACGTTTACCACTTGTTTGAATTGTAATTGCTGGTTCAGGTAACTGACTTTTAAAGAACTGTTTATTTAATAAACTAAAGGCTCTATGTAGTTCTTTTGTGGCTGCATTAATATTAGACATTTTCTCCCTCCGTTTTTTTGAATATTAATATTCAAAAATAAATTAAATGCTTATAGTGCTCTCTCACTTAAATATGATTCAATCCAGGATGTAGGCATTTTAGATAGTCTGTATCTCAACTCAAATTCCTCTGTAGTATTAGCTTGAATTAACCTTTTTTTAAACTCTGTTGGGCCATTGTGCGATGTGATTAATTCATTAATATCCATATCTTTTGGAAGCTCTATTACCTTATGATGAATTCCTTCTTGTTCAATAAGTTTACCTGAGCTAATTGCTCCCTCTTGTCCGGCTCCAGAATGATCTCCTGTGTCAAAACCATTAATTAACGATTTAACGCCCTTTCCTTTTAGTAATGAGATATGACGTTTTGAAAATTTAGATGCTCCTCCAACTGCAACTACATTGGAATAACCAACGCTAATAATAGATAAGGCGTTTATTATACTCTCTACATAAATAACTGGTCTTTTCTCATTAACGTTATCAATATTAAATAAGATAAATTCTCCTTTTAAATAAACATGTTTTATTTTAGATTTACCAATATGTCTACCATAGATATCAACAATCACACCACTCTGAATAACAGGAAATATGACACACTGATAGAAGAAATCCATTAGCTTTCCATTTCTTTCTACAACTAATCCTGAGTCTAAAAGTTCCTTCTTTTCAAAGCCTTTATTACTTAAGTAATCTAACAAAACTGTATTCCCAGCTGCATATCCAATCTTAAAATCATCAGCTAGTTCTTTTTTTATGCCACGTTCAACTAGGTAGCTAGTATCCTGCTGTTTATAAAATTCAACTGCATGGTACATTATTCTATCAGAAGTAGAGAAATTTCTTTTCTTTTTAGTTGTATTCTCTGGTAATTTAAAATTACAGATGTGAGCTAATTTTTCTACTGCAGCAATAAATCCTAAACCCTCAACTGCCTGGACAAACTGAATAGTGTTACTACTAAAAGAGCAAACAAAACAATTAGCAAGATTTTTGTAAGTATTAATCTTAAAATGGTCATGATCCTTTCCGCATTTAGGACACTGACTTCCCCTATTTTTACCGTGGCCCTTAAATGGATAACCATAATAGTCTAAAACTTGTTCAAATGAAACCGAACCTAACAATTCATTTATTACAGCTCTGTCGTAAAATTTACCCATTATATAACATCCTCACTTTTATGTAATTTTGTAATCTGCTATAATAAAGGTATTAAACCTCTTGGTTTGATAGCCTACTAGTCATTCTGTTTTCAGAATGGCTTTTTATTTTATTATAAGGTATACATGTATATCTTTTCAATTTGTCTTTTAAATGGTCTTTTTCTTTTATTTTTCCCCTGCCTTCCGGATGGAAGGTAGTTCCCAAAAAGGGAATTATTTTTCCCGTTTTGACATGGAGTATGAATTGATCGTATAGGGAATGGGTCAAGGGTTAAAGACGAAAAGTTTTTCGCTTCCGGTTTTGCTCTTAAAGCGAAAAAGTTTTTGGCCCCTTGACCTGTTCCCTCGGCCACTTTGGCTGCAGCAGGAAAGGTTCGGGTGTCCTGCCTGCTGCAGCCTTAGTGGCCGTGCGAATCAATACCATACGGAAGGCAAAAGGGGAAAAATGCCATAATAAAAAGCAGGCGGTAGCCTGCTATCCTTCGGGTTTAAGGTTTTGGGTTTTTAACGGTCTTCGGCTCGTGCGGTGCGGCCTGAAAGGCAAAAAGATCTGGAACCTACGGAATGTAGGCGATAGCCGTACAGTCCGTGGTTAGCGAGCTTTTTAGTGCCGTAGCGACACCTACTCCTGGTTGGCTGCTGTGGACCGATAGGGGAACAGCTGCTTATCAGGAGTGAGTGCTGCCGCCCTTAATATCTTAATTTCTATTTTAGATAATCTTTCAAGCTCGTTGCATCTGGATTCAAGTAGTACAAATATACAAAACCTAATATTGTTACAACTAACACTATACCCATACGTATAACTTGTATCCTATACTCTTTAAATGTAAAAAATAAAATAACAACAATTGCTAAAAGTATTAACCCAACCTGTATAAGTCCTATCATGATAGTTCCCCCATATTTCTCTTCATTTAACAAAATGATATTGTGATTCCCTAATTTCTCTTTTTAGCTCTGTTAATAATTTTGGGTGGCTGGTAAACTTTGTATCACCACAAAAACTACAAATTTGGATAGAAGTACTTAGTTTCTCTTTATCTCGATACAATTCAGGTTGATAAGTTACCGTACCACCCATATTAAAATTCAAATAACCAACAAACTCTAAAACTCCTTTTGTACAATTAGAACAGTTCATAATTAAATTTACTTCCTTTCATTTAGATACCAATTTTTAAATAACTCAAAATCCAATCTTTCCGCTAAAACAACTATTCTCACGTACCTTTGTACTGGAATCATTGGATGTTTTATTTTCTTTGCTTTAATAACCTGTTCTGGTTCATTAATATCAAAATAGTACTTCTGTATAGCCTGTTTACTTATACCTAATTCTGAACACATTTCAGTTGTGCTAATATGTTCGATTTGGTGCAAATACCCTAATCTTAAGGCGGTTATAATGTCTTTTATTACTGACTCTATTTCAAACGACTCTAAAAAAGGAACTATTCTTGAAGAAACTATTTCTATTTGTTCTACATTGTAAGGCGCTGCATTAAAGAAGATTTCTATTAGTAAAGAAATATCGTTTTCAAATTGGTTTTGTAAGTACTCATTGCTTTCTTTTATAGCTATATTAATATCTTCTTTTGTCTGTTGCAGTTCTTTATATATTTGTTCTTTAGTGATTAACTTTAAGTTCCTTTTCATAGGCTTAAAACCTCCCTATGATCTTCTAACTGTGAAAGATATTCGTACTCTAAATCACTATCAGAAATCCTCTCAAAGTACTCCTTCTTAATTCCAGTCTTCATTGCAAGTATCTCTATAAACATAACTCGTTCTTGGTTCTTAAGCTTCTTTTGTTCGGCCATGTCCTTTGACCTCCCTAATAAGCATCTTGATACCAATAAATCCAGATATAACTAAAAGCAAGTAAAAGAAATAAGTGATTGTCATTGGTGCTGACAAACTTTTGTAGATATCATGAAAATAAGTTCCAAACATATCAACCATTTGTGCTTGATGTTCATTCATCTTTACCTTAAGGGCAGGATCATAATTAGATAAAAGGTACATGCCCCCGTACATCAAAAATAACATGATAAAAGACGAGAACTTCATACAGAAGAATCCTAATATAATTAGAAATAATATCTTCTTCATATTATCTCCCCCTGTTGCAGAATCGGATTTTCAGTTAAAGAAAAATTGGTTTTCATTTTAAAACCCCCTAATAATTTGATAGCCTACCTAAAGTATACATGTATACTTTATTAGCGTCAATAAAAAGTACTACAATTACCTACAAATAATCGCAATAATATTTTCGATGGAAATAGGAATAAATACCTATATAAAAATCATTTTTTTGTGTAACTTTCGATATTTTCCCACATTTTTAGTCACTATAACCTAGATTTAAGTGTTATAATTAAAATCTCATAATAATAATTCTCATAATAATTTAATTCAAGAGGTGAAATAAAACATGTTGGCTTTAGATACCAAACAAAGCCTTTTAGACAAATGGAACACTTATCTAAGGGATCAACAATTGGATAAGGCATTATCTATTCGTGCTCAATTCAAACAAGAATCCGCATTAACATACAGCGTTTCAGATTCAAAGAAAATTATACTCTTAAAGGCCCGAACTGCAATTCTGGAAAAAGACATGCCAAAGGCTGAAAAATACTTAATAAAGATGGAAAGATATTTGGATACTGCAGATCCTGCGTATTACTTCTATTTTCATTTCTTTAAAGGGATTTATAACTATTTGAATGATAAGTTTGAAGCAGCCATATACGAATACAAATTGGCAGGCAGAAAACTTAAAAATATTGAGGATTCCATTGAGGTAGCTGAGTATCATTATAATGTAGCAGCTGTCTATTATGAAGCAAATAAAATAACACTCTCCATCCAACATATTCATGCTGCATTGGAGTTATTCAAACAACACCAAAAGCTAAAAAGAATGGCTGATTGTCAATGTCTTTTAGGTAGTAATCATTATGAAATAAAACAATATAACGAAGCAGAAAGACACTATACAAAAGCTTTGAAATTAGGCGAATCTAACGGTTATCCGGAAATAAAGAAGATAGTTTATCATAACTTAGGCTTTCTTTATGGTGAACAAAATAAATCCGCCGAAGCTATTAAAAATTTAAAATTAGCCCTATCACTTCCTGGCAAATATGATTCCGAACATTTAATAAAAACTTACTTTTTATTATCACGTGAATCCTACCGCCTAGATGAAATAAAAGAAGGTAATGAATGGTATGAAAAAGGGACAAGCCTTTCTCATGATGCGAATAACCAGTCTTACATATATCATTTTAGGGTTCTAAAAACAAACTACGATCCGGATTATAACAGCTACGGAGAGTTAGAAGATGAATATATTGAAATTATTAACTACTTCGTAGATTCAGAAATATGGTACTTTGTAGAGCAATATAGCAGTATTCTGGCACAATATTATAAAGATAACGGCGACTTTGAGTTAGCATGTGAATATTATGATCTCATGGTTACAGCAAAAGAGAAAATGGATTATAAAGGAGTGTTGCATTCGTGATTCGATTATTAATAGCTGGAATGCTACTATTTTCAATAGGAGCTATCAACAATACAGAAAATAAAGTTGCTAGTGAATCTATTGCTAAACATACTATTACACCATTTAGCACTGTTCAAGTTGTTAAAGTTGCCAAACATACTATTACACCTTAAATCTAGTCCAAAATTTAGACTGGATTTTTTTTGCACAAAAAAAGCTAATTAAACAAATGTAATGTTTAATTAGCCGGTTGCACTACTAGCTACAAATTATCCAAGTGCCCACATACAGATAATTTATCATCGCTTCTAATTTAAGTTCACATAATACTTTATACCTATATTAAATCAAATATTTATTAAAATTGCAACAAATACTTTAATAGGTTAAAATAAGCAGCGAAAAGATCATGGGCGGTCTTTATACACTCCAAGAGCTATTGCCATAGGCAATAGCTTTTACTAAAAGGAACATTATGTATTTACTCAAGTATGTAGCAATTTGTTGGTCATAGATTACCAGGTGTGTTTATAAATTAATTGTTCATCTACTAAACATTGAACCTTCTATATCAAATGACATTAAATCCTCTGCTGCAACAAAATCCTTCCCTGTTCCTGCTAGATAAGGATGTAACATCATATGACTTGGTTTATCTAGCACGTATTTATATTCATAAAAAGGACTATAAATAACTTTAATTAATATAGGCCCAAGCTGTATTGTAATTTTATAAATGTCATGAAATCTGGTATCCTCCGATATGGAATTATTTATACCTGAATGCATAACCCCCTGACTTTGAACCCAATTTAAATCTACTATATTTTCCGTTATACTAAATAACACACACACATTTTCTGGAATTCGTCTATGTTTATAAAGATAACGAAAATGTCTTCTAGGAACTATATTTCGATAGTTACTTGCATTATTCAAAATAATAGCAGTTTTAAAAGCCCAAAGAGATAATTCCTTATGATATTCTTCTAATGGATACTGTGGGACTCCTTTAATTAAGGGTAACAAATAAGGCTTTATTTCGTCCTCCATTCGACTTAACCATTCGTTATTACATTTCCTACAAACTAATCCATTGATTAATGTATTTGGAGTTAACGGTCGTTCACTAATTGAGTTTCCTAATAGAGTAAGATGCGAAAGATCCATTTTCTTCTTACGAATACCCATTCCATCTAATAACCATTGAGGAAAAACATGTTCACTAGTTAAATTTTCAGTATTTCCGCAGAACAAGCAAGCTCTTTTCCTTTTAGCCATTACTTTCCCCCTTAATTTTTCATTTCTAGTAATAGTATTTAATGAATAATTGTCATTTCAATTTTTCTAATTAGTTCATTAGCATGCACTTCACTAATATTTTCTTTTTCTGCTAATAAATCATAATTACCCATTTCTATTATGAATCGAAATTCACTAGTTAGTTGGTCTATAGGTGTTTCTGTTATTTCAGCAGCCAGGACTTCATCTTCAACCATTACAGAGTTTGGATATAAAGTTTGTTTATTTACAGAATATATTTCTACTAAATTTCCGTCTGATTGAAAATGAGATTTTTTTTTATAGTAAATTACAGTTTTCTCACTACTATTATGTACTAACATGCTACCAATCCTTTAATCTATTTATAATCTTATTCTACATTAAATAAGACTTTTGTACCATCTGGATAATCTTCTAACCTATTCCCTACCCAAGATCCAGCCCCCCTATTATCAGAAGGTAAAACATATTCTACAGATGCCCCATTCCCCCCTTCTTCACACATTGCCATTGGCCATTCATCACGGTCATATCCTTTTTTTGTCGGTATACCAGCTAATGATAATTCTCTATTTTCATCAGCTCCTTTTCTATCTATAGTACAAACTTGCGATTCACCATTATTTATAGCTTCTTTTATATGTGCTGCTGTTTCTGGATATTTTTCTTCTGGAAAATCAATGACATAATCATAACTATCTAATTTACCTGGAGTCTTTTTATTGAACCATTCAGTATCTTTTTCAACCAAATTTATAGCTAAAATAATAACAATAATTACAGCACCTAATATTTTCTTCAAAAACTTATACCTCACATTCTTATTTATATCTATAACAATTTCACAACTTTTTCGTGCAACACGGAGTATACTTGTATACTCCGTGTTTAAAAAAAATACTATGCAATTACTTTCGGCTTCTTCTTTTTAACTTCTCTCTTATCCTTTAGCTCTCCATATAGTTGATGAAATTTAGGATATATAACATAGCGAGTTGCATATAAAGTAGGGAAAAATATCTCTTTAAAATAGAATTTATCATTGCACCACTTGAAATCAGTTTCTACAGTAGCTTTAATATAGAGATCGTCTTCTATAATAATATTCTGATTATCCGGTCTTACTAGGATTCTCTCTTTATTAATATGAGCAGGTTCTATTATTACTTTATACTTTCTCGGTTGTAGCTCATGTAGATGATTAAATAAAAATGAATGTAATCCAGGTTCATTACAAATTTCTTCTTTATGGAACCATATAAAAGCATTCCTTTTCTCTTTAAATTTCATTATGTAATTTGATTTAGCTGAAATTCCAGCACTTAATTTAATCATTCCTGTTTGTTTATATAGTTCAAATTCCTGTTCATTAATCTTATTAGTATAATGGATTAATTTCTTTTCTTTTAATTTTTCATATTCTGCCTTAGTAATTCGATAGGCGTAGTATTTATTTTTACGTCTGATATAAATTTCAAATAAAACTGTACTCAATAATATAAATAACAAACCTGGTACAAAAAATGTTAGTCCATAAAACAATGTTAATAATAGAAATGCTGCAGTAGGAATGGCAAGCATTATAATGTTAATAAAATCTATTAATAACAATCTCTGTGTAACTATATCTCTTTTTTTAGTCATGTAATCTCCCTTCTTTCTCACTCTAGAAAACCACTTTAATCGGGCTCCAATTCTCTATCATCTTCTGTAATTTTAGAGTACTCTTTCTTCTTTGCTCTAATTAACGTACTTTTACTGATTCCTGTTACTTCTTCAACTTGCTTATAAGAATTAGTTGTGAGCAATTCTAAAGCATGTTTTATCTGTTTGCGACTAAACTTATTGGGTCTCCCCTCTCTATAGTCTTCTCGAAGCTTCGCAATCGCTTTTCCGGATTGTGTGCGCTCTACAATCATATTGCGTTCATATTCGGCAAAAGCAAAAAAAATCTGTCTCATTAATTTACTACTAGATGTGTTATCTAGAATCATTCCCATATTGTCAATAATCACCTTAACCCCTTTCTCAATTAATTCGGAAACTATTTTTTCCCCTTCAATTAAGGTTCTCGCAAAACGATCTAATTTAGTGACTATTAATGTATCACCGGAATTTAATTTCTTTAGTAATTCATTAAACGCTGGTCTATCCATCGTTTTTCCAGTAAATGACTCTTCCACAATTTCATTACAATTATAACCTTGTAATATATTTATTTGGTCTTTTAAACTATTTCCATCTTTAGCCTGACCGTATGTACTTACTCTTGCATAACCATAAATCATTAATTTTCCCCTTTATTTATGAATATAAGTTATGACACCGCCTTATATACTTGTCACTTTAAGAGTTATTTTTCATTTAATTTAAGCGATAATTTACACTAAAAAACTCTTATATTGAAACATCTTATTTTACTAACGCCCCCGTTAGCTTAAGTACATTTCTTCACAAACTCTTCCTTTTTTATTCATTTATTATGAGAATCCTTCTACTAAAGCGACTAATTAAAGAGACTTTTCTAAAAAATCCCTTTTTGTTAATATTGTTAAAGTTTAATTAATCATTCATGGCTTCAGATATTTTGAATTTGTCCCATTCATTTTCTGGAATGACCCTATTGAAGTAATCAATTGGTACAACTTTATGTCCTTTAACTTTAAATGTAATAATCTCTTGCAAGTAAGGAGGATTATGAGGACCTTCAAAGCTCACCACTTGAACTTTTACTACAACTGTCCCACCGTCATCTTGTTTTACTTCTAATATTTTTTCGTTTCCCCTAAACCAATCACTTCCAATCACTGAAAGGATTTGTTCATTTAACAAATTTATTAACTCTTCCTCCTTAATGGTCTCCGGTAACTCTATAGCAAGTGGATACGTGGGTGTATTTATTAATAACATTATAAAAACTATTAAGGATGTAATTTTCCTATTCATTGAACCACCTCAGTGGTATTATGTGTGCTGAATTACCTTTTTATTAGTTTTTTTACAGTCCCTTTGTGTCACTATTCTGCCCTGTTTGTACCAGAGCAATAAAGAAGCATTGATTCCCACGTTTGTAAAATAAAAACAGCTGCTCTTAGCAGCTGAATTCTGTTCACCTTATATTCGTATGACTTTAATACTATCCTTTTGGATATGTTTTTAAATGTTTAAATGAGATTAATTTACCCTCTGCACTGACCACTATTTCATCTTCACCATAAAAATTATGTGCACCATAATAAGACGATACTTTTAAAGTTACTTCATACGCTCCACCAATTCCGTTAGTTTGTTTTATTTTCAAGATTTTCGTTGTATACGGAGCCCAAATCAGACCTTCAGGAGCTTCCTTATCATCTTGATAAATTTTAGCAATTGCTACATCTATTGGTTTACTTAAGCTTATGATTAAAGCTAACCCTAGAGCATCACACAACTTTGAATCCGTCTCATTTACAGTAGCTGAGTAAGCCAAATTATTAAAGTTTAAACATATAAGGAAAACAATAAACAGAACTAATGATTTTTTCATATTATCACCTATAAATAGTATGCAAGTAAAAAGAATTGATATACTCGATTTTTTTGGTAAATATTTAAACTACTGCAACAAACCTGCCGCGTTTCTACCATAAGCAGGTTTCAATTATTACAGGAATGCTGCCCCGTTAGTAACAAAACCAAAAACGAGGATTAATCCTTATGGATCATCCCCTCCTATTGCCCGAAGAAACTAGTAAGATTTTTAGCCATATTGACTATAAAGCTCTTTTACATGAGAATCCATTCACTCTATTGATAAATTTAGTTGATCAGCCACTTCTCTAATATATGGTTTATAACTAGCTTCGTTGTATGCTTTAATAATTCTTTCTTGTGCTTCCTTATTATATCCATATACTTGGTACAAAATAGTTAGTTCTAGATCGCTATAAGAGTCTTGTGATTCTTCTCTTTTCATCTCTTGTATGACGTCCTCAATTGTTTGGAATTTCTCAAAGTATGGAAAAACCAAACTTTCTATATCACTGCTTACTTCCTGTTTAACTTTAGCTAAGTCACTTGATAAGTTAATTTTATACCAGTAATCCTGTTCATTTTTCAGTTTAGAAATTCGGTGTCTAAGAACCGAATTAATTTCTGTTGGAAATTTGGGTGGTTCCTCTCTATAACCTATTCCAAATAATTTATCAGTAAAAATACCAGTATTAATAGTAAACTCCACTTCTTCCTTTGTATTCCACTTAGATGATTGGATATTTACAGTCCATGCAAAGTCAGAGAGTGTCTTTGCAAAATTATTTCCTTTCTTTTTAAAACCATTTTCCTTAAATATAGGAGCAATTTCATCTTTTATAAGTTGTTTAAATACTTCCTGCATAATCATCTCTATTTCTCCATTCCGTTTACCCTAGATGAGTTATATTCTCCTTCTTTTAGTATAATTCCTTCATCCCCTTATTACAGTAACTTGCCCATTTTAGCAACATAAGAAAAGGCACCCTACATTTAAGGAAAGCACCCTTTAGTGTAAGTACACTTTTTCACAAATTAAGTAAATGCCCTTTTTCAAGAACATAGTTTTCATTTGAATTTTTTAAAACTATATCGAAATTCTTATGATAAGGATGCATAAATAACTCATATTGAATTCTACGCTCTTCATGAGATTTTCTTAAATAATTTATATCTATTCCCCTTTCAGAAACATCACGAATACCTCTTCTCATCAGCTCGGTTTCTCCATCAGTATATAAGTAAACTTTTAGATTATACAAATTGGGGTCAGTAAAGGCAACGGTCATCCCTTCTATAATATTCACTTTATTTCTTGAAGAAATTAACTCGCTCTCTGTATAATGCGTGCCTATTGTATAAAAGTCTAAAGCATCCCTTACCATTTGAAGGTCTCTCTCTAAAGCATTTATATTATGAGCAGAAGGATGACAAGCTGTCATTTTGTCTTGATGGTGTTGATTCTTATATTCATATTTCAATATAGTGTACTTTCTAAGATGAGAGCCAATGATATATGGGTCAGTATTGATATAATTCACATTTTCATGTCCCAGAAGTTTAATCAGATTATGGGCAAATGTTGTCTTTCCAGATGCACCATGACCCGAAATCCCAATAACCGTTTTTTCATCACTACTGTTAATCAAATTAGCTATCTTATGTAGAACCTTTTCCATATTTACCTCCCAATCGCTTATCGAATTATGTTCATTATCTTGTCTTTTATACTGGATTTAGCAATAGCTAAATTTTATCATTAAAATTTTATCATTAATCTTCTATTGCTTGTTTAACTAACCTGCCATGTTTCTCCCATAAGAGTTTTTTGTTTTCTTTTCTTGATATTCAAAAAGTAAGTCTCAACGGACAAAACTCTTTAACTAAACCTCGATGATCACCTTTTATATATTTTTAGGATATTTGAAATTTAATTAATTTTTCTAAAAATATTGACACATGTGTTACACGTGTAATAAAATACTTACATATGAAAGAAGAATATTCTAAAGAAATATTATTGAAGTCTCTTGAAGCCATGGCCAATCCACACAGATTAAAAATTATTGCAATTTTAGCAACAGGAAGACAATATGTGAGTGAACTAGCTCGTAATTTAGAAATTAGCAGGCCTTTACTTTACTTACATTTGCAAAAATTAGAGGAGGTTAATTTAGTTAAAAGTAATTTAGAAATTTCAACATCAGGTAAGGCGTTAAAGTTTTATGAATTAAGTTCTTTTCAAATTCAGTTAGATAAAAATGTAATTTATAAACTATTTCAACAAGAATTGAAAGATAATTTAAAAGGAGATTTTTAACTTGACGAATGTAACTACTTATTTAGGTCTATTTTCATTAATGCAAATTTTTCTTCCAATTATTTTAATTCTAATTGTTCTTTTTTTCATTGTAAAAACTGTTAAAAAATATGAAAAAAGAGCTGATGAAAGATTAAGGTTAGAAAAGCAACACATTGAAAGTAACCAGAAACAATTAGACGAAATTCATCAAAAAATAGATAATATTGAAAAAATGTTAAAAGACATTGAATGAATTAAAAAAATCTCTTTAAAAATAAAGAGATTTTTTTTTATTTATTAGTAACTATAGTCAGTACTATATGAATCTTTTCCAACAAAAAGTTTAATCCAACAAGTGCTGCTTGTTGCGCCGTTAAAGGCAACCCATGTGAAATCAAGTTTAGCAGATGCTTTTCCGTTTAGATTTTCTGTTTTTCTTGTAATCTTAAGGTTGTCGTAAGAAGCTGTACCGCCTATTCCTACAATTTTATAGTCATATACTCGTGAAATATAGTCATTACCACCTTGCACAATGGTGAAATCAGCATAAAAATGTGCATTAGCTATTCCAGTATATACATATGCTTTAGCTTTTTTGAAATTTTTATAACCACTTCCACTTGTAACAGTTCCTGGACTAACTGCAAATGTTGAAAAACCACCAGTAGTTGGAGCCTTTTCTGTAAATTCTACAATAGTTGGTTCTAATGTTGTTACTGCAATAGAACCATCTTTAAAAGTGGATATTGTTTCAACTCCATTTTCTTCTGTTGTTTTTTCAACAGTATTAACTGGTTCTTGACCTTGTTTAATAGAATCCCATACTTCTCCATTCTTTAATTTTGTAATCAATTGGTCTTGAGTTGTCTCATCTACATTATAACTAGTTAAAAATTCTTTTAGGGATGCTATATCTTCAGCAGTTATTTGCTGAGATTGTTCCACTACATTATTTGAGGTTGGGCTATCTAACTCACTAGCAAAACTTGTGGTAGCTCCCAACCCAAGAGAAAGCGCTAAAACTGGAATAGTTAAACCTGTAATGAATTTCTTCAAAATGATACCCACCTTTTTTGTAATTTTTTAAATTTTCCCAAATAACAATTTGATTATATACCCATACAAGTTATAAATCTACTAATTTTGTATAAAAATGTTATTTTTTTTAAAAAAAGGTAAAGAAAAACATTATCGATTGATAGAATTTTATTAAATTAACGTTAAATAATTACTAAAACTGAATAAAAAAGTGCCAATAACTAGAAAGACAAAAGAAGAGTAATACCATTTTAGGTATACTCTCCTTTTTTGATATAAACTACCAATCTATTAACGATTGTACGCTTATTTTTAAAAATAACCTCCAAATATGAAGGTTATCCTTATCTAGTATTCTTATTAAAAATCTTCAACTTTTATTAGAGAATGCCGGAAATGCGGTATTAATCCTTATTAGATCAAAGCCCTCGATATTTCACAACTATTTTCTTTTTCCGTATATTTCACTTACGAATTGTTCCTTATAGTCGGTGTATTCATCAATTCCACCATCTTTTTCTTTTACAAACTCAATTTTTATCCTTTTGTATTGTTCACGTGCTGTTTGGTTGGCATTTAAGTAATCCCTAAAGAAGATTAAATTTTTCCAGAGGTCTTTATTATATTCAACTAAATGAATAAAGTGGGTCTTTTCTTCGTAGGATTCATCAGTAAACTTTGCAAGTACGATTTCGTTTGGACGTTGTACTTGAAGTTTTAAAAATCCAGCTTTCTTTAGTCCTTGAAAAATAGTTTTTTCAACATTTTCAATATCATCTACACCCACAACTAAATCCAATATTGGTTTTGCAACCATATCCTTAATAGCTGTGCTTCCTATATGTTCAATTTGTTTTTCCTGAATAGGGGTTGAATTTAGAATATCCTGTTTCACCCTATGAAACTCTTTTTCCCATTCTACGGTATGTGTTTCTAATCTTAACTCATCACGTTTTAGTCCTAGTTTCATTTTAACCACCTCATTCTAAGGGTAACTTAAATGATTCGGCACTGTTACTTAAAATCCTTCTTCCATTAAACTTCCACTCTAATTCCATAAGTAAGGAACAAGCTAATTTCTTTTAACTTATCCTTACATAAATTTCCACACCAAAAGAATATAGAGCTATTTCCATTTTATAGGGTCTTTCCTAATTTATATTTTCCCTTATAAAAAAACATCTTTTTGTAACAAAAACGGTCATTTTTGTTACAACGACCGCTTTATAAATAATTTGAAGTATAAATAGCATTCTAGTTGTAACAAAAATATGTAACAAAATTAAAATGTAACAATACTATTTTTATACCTTTTTTGATACAATTAATCTGAAAAGGAAGTGAATTTCATGAAATTTGGTTATATGAGAGTTTCCACTATGGATCAGAATTTAGATCGTCAGGAACAACAATTAGTAGAATTTGGATGCGAGAGAATTTTTTTCGAAAAAGTAACAGGTGCGAAACGAAATCGGCCAGAATTAAATCAATTGTTAGAATATTTACGTTCTGGGGATACAGTTGTAGTTACAGATCTTACTAGGCTATCTCGTTCTACTAAAGACTTAATAGAGATTGCTGAACTAATTGCAAAGAAGGGTGCAAATTTAAAAAGTTTGAAAGAATCCTGGCTTGATACTACAACAGCCCATGGAAAAATGCTCTTTACTGTTTTTGCAGGTATTTCACAGTTTGAGCGTGACTTAACTTCTGAGCGAACAAAAGAAGGAATCCTGGCTGCAAGAAAACGAGGGAAAGTACCTGGGAGGCCGCCTATTGATAATGAAAAGATAAATTTTGCTTTTTATTTAATGGAACAAGGTATAACACTTTCTGAGGCAGCAGATAAAGCTGGAGTATCCAGAATGACTCTTTATCGCAAAATGAATAAAACCAATAATGATTAAAAATAGGAATAGAGCAACTAGTAATTAGTTGCTTCCATTTCTGAAGGAGTTGTTTATATGAGTGAACTTCCCCCACTAACTTCATTTTCAGAAGAACAAAGACAAAAGGCTATGGATAAATATTGGTTGATTGCTCCTTATCTTAATCAAGAAAAAACACTGAAAGCTATTGCTGAAGAAACTGGCATTACCAAACGAACACTTCATAATTGGATTAACAAGTATAACCATTTTGGACTAAGGGGTCTGATTCGTAAAGGTCGTACCGATTCAGGAGATTTTAAAGTTGAGAATAATGTATTGGAAGAGATAAAGAACCTAATATTCAATCATAGAAGGAATTCGGTCTCTTCTATCCATAGAAAAATATGTGAAGTATGTAAAAAGAAAAATTGGAAACAACCTAGTTATTATCAAGTCTATTCCATTTCGAAATCTCTTTCACCCAGTCTTAAGAAGTTAGCCTATGAAGGGAATAAAGAATATAAAAACAAATATGATTTGATATATCGACGTGAAGCAAACTACCCCAATGAAATTTGGCAAGCTGACCACACTCTACTAGATATTATCGTGTTAAATGAAAAGGGAAAACCAGAAAGGCCTTGGTTAACAATTATCTTAGATGATTATAGTCGAGCAATTGCTGGGTACTATTTATCCTTTGAATCCCCCACTGCAATAAACACATCATTAGTTTTACACCAAGCAATATGGAACAAAGGAAATCGTGATTGGCCAATATGTGGCATCCCAGAAAAATTCTACACAGATCACGGAAGTGATTTTACCTCCAAACATTTAGAACAGGTAGCAATTGATTTGAAAATTAACTTAGTCTTTTCGACTGTAGGTGTTCCTAGAGGACGAGGGAAAATTGAAAGGTTTTTTCTAACGGTAAATCAATTGTTTTTGCAAGATTTACCTGGTTATTTAGGTAATCAAACCACCCAGTCCCTTCTCACAATTAAAGAACTTGATGAAAAATTTTCAACCTTCCTTATATATAAGTATCACCATAGGATTCATGGCACAACAAAAAAAGAACCAATACATTCTTGGAATAGTTCAGGATTTTTACCTAATATGCCAGAAAGCTTAGAAACTTTGGATTTATTATTACTAAACGTAGCAAAACCAAGAAAAGTGCATTCTGATGGTATCCATTTTCAAGGCATGAGATATATAGATACTAATTTAGCTGCGTACGTTGGTGAAACTGTGATTATTCGTTACAATCCAAGAGATATTGCAGAAATTAGAGTATTTTATCAGGATAAATACATATGTACTGCCATTTCTCCTGAAATCTCTGATTATACCGTAGATCTTAAAGAAATTGTTTCTGCCCGAAATAAAGTAAGAAAAACTTTAAAGAAACAACTAGAATCTAGAAAATCTGTCATAGAAGAAGTTAGAGATTCCAAACAAGAAGAATATACAATCCGTCCAGATAGACCTGATAAAAAGAAGTCAAAACTAAAGAGGTATCTAAATGAATAAGGAGCAAAAATTTATTGAAACAAAAGAATATAAACGTTTTGCAGAATTTTGTGATGCTTGTATCAAATATAAATATATAGGTATTTGTTATGGGGTTCCAGGTGTCGGAAAAACCTTATCTTCAAGGTATTATACAAATTGGGATAATATAGAGAAGCAAATAGCTTATAAAAAAGCAGATGAAATTCCTTTAAAAACGGATGGAGCAATTCTTGAGGCCAACACAATTTTTTATACAGCTCCAGCAGTACGAGCTACTAAAATGACTGACAATATCAATACTTTAGGATTTAGAATAAATATGTCAAAGGCGATGTATAAACTACATACTACGGGCGAAGAAGAATATTATTCAGATTCCTATAAAGATATAGATTTAATCATTGTCGATGAAATTGACCGATTAAAACTGCAAAGTTTAGAACAACTTAGGGATATTTATGATCAAAACAACGTAGCAATGATATTAATTGGTATGCCAGGAATTGAAAAACGATTAGCTCGTTATCCTCAACTATACTCTAGAATTGGTTTTGCTCATGAGTTTGACAAACTAAGTAAAGATGAAGCTCATCATATACTTGAGTATAAATGGGAAGAGCTTGGACTTTCTATAAAACTTGAAGATTTTTCTGATTATGAAGCCATAAGCAACATCATAAAGATAACAGGAGGGAACTTTAGGCTTATACAAAGACTATTTACACAGATAGAGAGAATTCTTGAAATTAATAAACTTACTACTATAACTACAGATGTTGTTGAAGCCGCAAGAGATAGTTTAGTTATTGGAATTAAATAATAGTAAAAAAGCTATCCTTTATTATGGATAGCTTTTTGTATTTAATGAAAAATAACTATTAAAATAAGTGAAAAATAAAACCAAAATTTACATATACTTATTTTACTAGGTTTTCTTTTCGGTGTCAATTCTTTTAAGTTATGAATACAGCTAACTAATGCAAGGATTATTTATATTTCTTTGTTATCAAGGTCGTGTAATATTGATAGAACATTAATTCTTTACCTTATTTAACTAGTATAACCACTTAATGAACTTCAGCGAGTTCTTGGTATATTTCTTAACCTAATTCAATCTCAAACAAATTGCCGTTATTTGTATCACCCCATATTCCATCAAATTGAATACCTATAACATATAGGGATAACCATAGATATATCTTTAATTACTTAAATTGTATATAATGGAACAATACAGGAAAAATAATCACCAAATTACTAAAAGGAGTGTAATATGTACTTAATATTATCAATAATTTTTTCAACTCTTTTGGGTGTAATCCTATACTTTATAGGTGACTTTGGAATAATAATTGGCTTTGGTGTTATAGTAGGTATTTTTATCAGGATATTATTCCTATTGATTGAACTTAACAAGAAATCTACTAAATTAGAAGATACAAATAATGATAGAAATATTAACTAAGTGCAAACAATAAAAAACGGAACTCTATGAGTTCCGTTTTTTCTATATTAATAAGAAAAAGAAGTATATGCTGGCACAGCTTCATTTATAGTAGAATTCCAATCAACATCAAATCCAATAGTAGGAGCTGACCCTCCACCAGCACCAAATGACATACTTACTACACTGGCAGTTTTTTCCACGTGACCATATTCTGCAGTAACATTTGCACTACCAGATGAATTATTTTTATATACCTTAGCTACTAATACAGCTTTATCATCTGTTACTGCTGGCTGTAAATCAACATCATGTGCTACAGCAGCTTCAGCTTTTACTTTATTTCTAACACCTGGTTTAATTTGTTGTTTAGATCCAACATAACCATACATATAAGATTTATCACTATATAATGTGAAACTGTCTGACCAACCTAAAGCTATAGTATCTTCAAATTCCCAGAAGGGACTCTTTTTCCAATCAGCCGTAGCAGTAAATTTAAAATTGTCCTTCCCTGATTTTTCGTTAATCCTCTGTGCAACAACTGTTAATTTCAAATCAGAAGTAGGCATAGACATAATTGATATTCCACTTTTAGGTTGACCAGAATCAACATAAGATTCTTGTTCTGTTATACTCACTATTTCGCCAGAATCTTGACTAAGTTCGTATAACATTGCATCATTTAAGCTCTCTACTTCTTCTTCAGTTACATTATTCCCCAAATCTAAGTTAGCAATAATTTCTTCTCGTGTTTCATTAGTTACTTCATAATTTGGTTCCAAATTTTTTTCTTCTGCCCCCGCTATATTTGCAAAACTAAATGTGCTCAATGCAAATGTAGAACATAAAATAGCTACCAATTTACTACCATTACTTTTCAATTCCAAAACCACCTTTTTTTTGTATTATATGAAAATTATTACATTTATATTATGAATATATCATACTGGTATTCTTTGTACAATATTATGAATATTATAATTACATAAACATTACATTTGCTCTTTAAGAAGTGTACATTTTGAATTTTGTAACACATAAACAATAATAACTAGATTTAATTATTTAATTTCAAATCAAATAATTCCAAAAATCCTAATTATAATTTATAGCATAGAGTCAGCAACTTTTAAGTTATGAAACCGAAAAGACCGTTTAGAAAACTAAACAGTCAAGATTAACAATGATTCATCTTTTGATTCAAACTATCTATACGCAAAATTGGTGATATTAAAACTTATCTTTCTTATCCTTATTTATCTTATTACGTAATTTATATAGTTCAATTTGTTCTTTAATTTTTTCAATCTCAGTTTCATCCAGACCTTCTACATCTAAAAGAATTAGCTTTGATTGCTGCTTATCAGCATTTGAAGGTTCATCTTCTGGAAAGATATCTGAATCACGTATGTATGAAAGCAATGTTCTCATTTCATCACTGTGTATGCCTAATTGCGGGGCAAGCTTTTTTAATATTTTTACAGATGGAAATGGGGTCTTCCCGTTTTCTAACATAGAAATATATGATTTAGATACTTCTGTTCTGTTCGATAGTTCTAGTAAGGAAAGTTTATTATTCTTTCTCTTAGACTTTAAGTATGTTCCAAAATCAAAATTCACAATTTTATTCATCGGCAGTGAATTCTCCTATTATGTATTAGAAAAAGAATTATTGTTAATAATGATAAAAGGTGCAAGAGAATGAAATATTAGTAACTGGATGAGTTAGCGCGCAACTCGGATATTTTTACTCTCCTTCGAGTACAAAGGAAGAATATCGAAAGTTAATAATAGATTAGTTTTCTCCAAACACAAATATTAAATGTCTTGATCGATCATACGGCATAAGAAACAATAACTATAGTGTGTACCTTGTAAGTTACGATAAGGTAGGTACTCTTATCAGACATACAAACATAATAAAAATTGTTGCCCTAAAAGAAATACTCATTTCTTAGGGCTATTTGTGTTTAGTAATTATATCGGTTATTTCTTAACTTTATATAGTCGATTATAAATATGGTGCGAAATATGATAATAAATTCCTTGGTTGGTATTTAACTCATAATGAACTTCTTATTATTAGAGAGTAATATTAATTATGAGGTGAACTACATTGTTTGTTAGTCCTATGTTATTAGAAAGAATAACTGTTTCAGAATTACAACAAGATAATTATAAAAACAATCCCGCCTACTATTCAGAAATGAAGTTAGATGGCATCAGACTTTTGCTTTCTAAATTTAATGGTAAAACTCATTTATATACACGACATTATAATGAATGTACAAATAAATTCCCCGAACTAACTAACTTACCTATTCCCGATGGAACTATTTTATCAAGACTAAATTTAAAAAAACTTAATAATAACTAGGTGTTAAATATATTGGTCATGAATAATATGTTGAACAGTTTAACGTCGCTCACTTAAATGAAAAAGTAATAATAAAAAAGCTCCTAAAAAGGAGCTTTAACCAGCACAACAAGATAATTTTGACACATCTTTATCAAACGTAAGGGCAGCCAGCTTCAATCCTTCGGCCATTGTTAAATATGGAGCCATCGTTTCACGGAGATCCTCTACAGTTAAACCGAATTTGACAGCCAGTGTTGCCGCATAAATCACGTCTCCTGCGTTTTCAGCTACAACATGAGCCCCTAACACTTTTAGTGTTTTCGCATCCGCCACCAGTTTAAACACGCCTGTTGTTTCCCGATTAACCAAGGCTCTTGGAACGGCATCTAACGGTAAGACGGATGTTTTCACTTCATATCCTTTTTCTTTTGCCTGTTGCTCCGTCAAACCAACCGTTGCTATTGCTGGAGCAGTGAACGTAACCCCAGGAACAACCTCTAAATTCAGCTTTTTGTTCAGTCCTCCGATGGCATTTTTCGCAGCCATTCCACCTTCATAAGCTGCCACATAAACAAATTGAGGACCAAGCGTCACATCTCCTGCTGCATAAATGCGTGCATTCGTCGTTCTAGAATACTCATCAATCACGATTTCGCCACGAGAGCCTACTGTTACACCTGCTGCCTGTAAATTCAAAGTTGCGGTGTTCGGTGTTCTTCCTGTGGCTACCAGCAATTGATCTGCTTCAATGATTCGCTTCTTTCCATTAACCTCGACATGAACCTTTTTAACGTCCCCATCTTGTTCGATTCGTTCAAAGGATGCTCCTTTCACTAAATTGACCCCTTGTTCTGTTAAGGCTTGTGTAATGGCTTCTGAGATTTCAGGATCGTATTCCTTTAACAGACGCGGGCTTCTTTGCATCAATGTGACTTCTGAGCCAAGATTGTGGAATAGTTGCCCTAATTCCATGCCGATATAGCCGGAGCCGATGACGGTAAGACGCTTTGGAACCTTCTTTAATTCAAGCAGCGTGGTGCTTGTTAAATAATCGACCTCATCTAGTCCGGAAATATTTGGCATGGCTGGGGAAGCACCTGTCGCGATTAAGAATCGTTTGGCAGATAACTTCATGCCATTCACTTCAACGGTTTTTTCGTCCACGAATTTCGCTTCGCCTTTGATTAACTCAAATCCATAGTCATCAATTAAATCCACATACTTTGCATTTCGAAGATTCGTCACCAGCTCGTTTTTCTGCTTTATCAATGGTGCCAAATCCACATTATCGGCTGAAGTGTGCAATCCCACAAATGGATTGTTTCTTGCTATATGATTGATTTCACCAGCTCTTAACAGTGTTTTTGACGGAACACAGCCGATGTTCACGCAAGTTCCACCTACTGTTCCACGTTCGATGATCGCCACTTTTGCGTCATATTTTACGGCTTCAATGGCAGAAGAAAAGGAAGCCCCACCTGAGCCAATAATGATGTAGTCATAGTCGTAATTACCTTCATCACCTAAGCTTACATCTGGCTTTTCTTGCGATTGTGCTTGTATTTCTTCTGCTTCTCCTGGTTGATATTTTGCATCAGCAATTGCTTTTTTGGCTGTTTCCAGCTTTACATCATTCGGCAATTCAAATACAGCTTCTCCACGGCCAAAATCGGTGTTAATTCCCTTTGCACCAATATTTTCAAGAGCGACAGCTACATGTTGTTCACAACCAGTGCAGGTCATTCCTTGAACATTCATCCGATACATCCTCATTAAATTACTGGTCATTTCAGGTTTTTGAACTTCTTCTGCTTGTCCCGGTTGATAGTTTGCGTCAGCAATCGCCTTTTTTGCTGATTCAACCTCCACATCATTAGGAAGCTCAAATATAGCTTCACCACGACGAAAATCGACTTCAACCCCCGTAGCACCGGTGTTCTTAAGCGCTATTGCTACATGCTCTTCACAACCGGTACATGTCATTCCTTGAACGTTTACTCGATATCTTTTCATATCAAATTCCTCCTTTACTCGATTCCAAGCCCGAAATCTGAAACTGCTGTCTTGATTGCCTGTAAATCCGTCTTCTTATCATCAAAGGAAACCGTTACTTCTGCCGTGCTTCCACTGACTTTAATGGTCGATTTACCAACGCCCTCTACCTGTTCCATTACATCTTTTACAACAGAAGGTGGACAACAATCCATTCCCAAAACGGTGAATGTCCCTGTTTTATTTGTTACAACTGTAGTTTTTTCTTCCTTCTGAGGATCTATAGTATTTTGTGCTTCTTTTTCATTGCTACACGCAGTAACCAGTAACAGAAGGGATAATAGCATCATAATCCTGATTATTTGTACCCTCATATAAAGCACCTCATTTTTAAATTCCACCTTCAACTAGAAATAAAAAAAGAAACATGCCGAAAACGAAAACCGTCGTGATCCATAAGCCAAGGACAGAACTTTTTCTTTTTCCCTTTCTCCCATAAACCATATAAAAGGAGTAAGCAAGAAGAATGATGGTAACAATGCTGAACATTAACCGATATTTTAGTGAGTAAAAAGCTAATGCTCCAGCAAACCCAGTTAGTCCTAGAGGTATGAAAATAACTGGACCCAGGCAGCATGCAGCCATAGCAAAAGCTGAAAATACAGTAGCTAACTGTGATACTTTTTCCTTCATGATTTAAACCTCTCCATACTGCAACAATCATGCATTGCTGTTTCTTTCTTTGCCTCATTTTTTGTTTCTGGATCAGCTTTTCTCCAAACCTTGAACAGGGCAAAAACAAATAACAGGCCCATCACTATGAAAATTACATCTTTAAATTCCATGAAATAGGATCCCAGAGCTGTACCTGCGAACAACGGAAGGAGTAAAAAGAGGTGACACGGGCATGTAATTAGTGCAACAAGTAACCAAGCTGTACTTTTAATTGTTTTTTTCATCTTGTTTCACCTCTTTATTTATTCATCAACGTTTCAATAATGGGACATTCGTAAATGTCTTTGTTTTCAGGACATCTTTCTTTGAGGTCCATCAGCATTTGTTCAATTCTTTTGAGGTCTTCAATTTTATGCTGAATGTCCTCTATCTTAAGAACAGTGAAATCATACATATCACTGCACTTTGCTTCATCACGATCGACAACTCCTAATAATTTGTCAATTTCATTTAAGGTAAAGCCCAGTTCCTGCATCCTTTTTATGAAATTCACTCGATCTACCGTTTGTTGAGAATACGTACGGTAGCCATTTTCGGTTCGAACAGGCTCTGGAATTAAGCCTAAACGCTCATAATATCTAATTGTCTCCTTGTTAACGCCGCACTTGTCAGCCAGTTCTCCAATACGAAATTGCATATATTTCACCTCAGATAGAGTATACACCCTGTACTTAGGTACAGGGTCAATATATATTGTACTTCATTGCATGAAGTTCTACTCAGCATTAGATCCAGATAACGTGCCGCCAAATATAGCAGCACCAACCTCATAGGCTTCCATAAGAGTCAGCTTGACCTTCGCCATCGTTGAATTTTTTGCATTCGCTTTTTGCCAATGTTCCTCAGAGCAATAAAATTGTATGGCTGGACAACAGCTGGCAGAAATGGACATTGGCTCACTCGGTCCACAAGAAGAATCGCAGCATGCGTTGGCAGTATCCATTGTTCCCAAGCCTACTACAACGGTGCCAAGATTGGTAACGGGAACGTTGTCTTTCACATGGATGGTGATCTTTTCACCGCAAAATGCACATTCAGACTCAATCACGGCATCCGTAAACATGGATGGAATGCCTAGAGCATCAATTGCACACATGGAATAAGATGGTGCCATACCAGCCAATGTGACTCGATGCGGGGTGGGAACTCCAGAGAAAGGATATGCCACTGTGACATCTCCAGATTTGTGGTCCCAGTGAACTAGGTCCAATTCCCTCAAACGCTGAAGAGCAGAGTTCATATCGATTTTGGCTTGTTCCTCCATTGCGGTTATATTATTGATATTGACTATTTTTCCCTCTGCCATGGAAAGAAGGATATCTGTACGAATCAGGTTTTCGGCAGGAGACAGGTTACTGATTTTTTCCTCAAATCCTCCTTTTGGCAAACCGAGTGATTGTAACACCTGGTCCTTTATTGAAGCATTGATATGATTTTCGCTCATGTTGTTGCGTCCTTTATTGTGTATTTAAGTTATTATTCTTTTATAGTTTAAACCTCGTACTATGGTACAGGGTCAATAATTATTTCTTGAAATTTTATTTGAACTTTCTGCTCTTACCTCTATGCAAACATGGAGGGAACTGTACAACAGTTATGAAAAAGAAGTTGCTTAAATCAACACCCAACAGTTCCCATAGACTTTTTACCTATTGACCCATTAAAATTATATTGGGTGATTTCATGTCATTTATTACACCAATGTTATTAGAAAAAACGGATCAGCCATTTTATGATACAAACTATATTTTTGAGCCAAAGATGGACGGCATTCGCTTACTTGTTAGTAAAGTAGGTGATCAGACCCGCATGTGGACCCGGCATAAGAACGAGATAACGCAACGCTTTCCCGAATTACTTGATGTGCCGGTAGATACTGACGTTATCCTAGACGGAGAGCTCGTTTGTGTAGACCCTGAAACTGGATCAATTGATTTTGAACTGATAATGGAACGCTTTTCTGCGAAAAAGTCGGACAAAATCAAAATATTGCAAAAGCAATTGCCGGTTGAGTATGTCGTTTTTGATATTCTGCACTATGATGGAACAGACTTACGCTCCATACCTCTTTTAGAACGTAAGGCTATTTTGGATGAAGTAATGCATGAAAATGCTTTTTACAAGAAAATTAGCTATATTGAGGATCGGGGTACGGATTTATTTGCTGCAGTCGAACAGATGAAGTTGGAAGGCATGGTATGTAAGTATAAAAACAGTAAATATGTCAGTAAGAGAAGTAAGCATTGGCTTAAATTGATCAACTGGATGTATGAAGACGTTTATATAACTGGATACCGGAAGGATGAATTTGGATGGGTGTGTTCCCGGAAAGAGGGAGAAAACTTTCGTCCGATAGGGACATTAGAACTTGGGACAACACCACAGGTACGACAGGCGTTTTATGCTATTTCTAAACAACTGATTACACGAGAAGATGATAAGTTGGTTGAACTGGAACCAGTTATTAGATGTCGTTTGAAATTCCGAAATTATACGAGGAAAGGACTGTTACGCACACCTTCCTTTGTTAAGTTTCTATATTAAATAAAACGCCAGGGGAAACCTGGCGTTTTATTTAATATAAGAGGTGTCTTTTGCACCTTGGATTTAATTGGAACGAGAAAGAGAAGGGGCACTCAGCTTATATCTTCTTGTAGACTTCTGCATACGCTACCTTTAATTGGTCTCGTAAATCCTTGTTCTCATGCTCTAATCGCTTAACTTTCCGCTTTAACGATTCGATAATCGCGTCTTTATTATTTTCATGCATTTCAGACTTAACCTGCTTTGCAGAAGGGCTCTTTATCTGCTGCTGACGTAGTGTTTCAATTCGCTCACGTAGTGCCACATTATTGTATAGCGTAGCCTTTGCCACTCCGGCCTCACTGGCTACACTATTAAAATTAATTGCTTGATTAGCTCTAACGAGCCTTTTAATAGCCTCATCTACTTTACTTATGGTAATGGCTTTTCGACTTTCGTGGATTTGCTTTAGGTGTTTCTTGCGGTCATATGCTGCCATATTATACTCCTTGCATACGTTTTATTCTTTCCATTCGTCCAAATATTATATTTCCTTGTTTAATCGTATTATAAATATCCTGTAGTCTCTCTAAATTCTTCTGATTTTTTTGTGCTATTTCTTCACGCCCATATTGTTTCGCTACTTCAACCATTTTAGAAGTGGATTGAATGTGAATTTCATATTTTGCTACATCCATTTCTGAAAGGCCTACTGCCAGGTCCTTACATGGGCTGCCACCATTACATGTTAAGCAAGGGGGTTCCTCTGCATAAGGGCAATTTCCATTTAATCTCGCTCTACAGGATCCGTAAGGATTGTCAATTGCGGTTAACTTGTGGTTTAGCCAAAGCATTTCCTTTATTTCTTCCGGTATCTCTTCATCTTTATTAACTTCGTACATATTACCGTTTAAATCGAAACTAAAAACTCCGTCAGTAACCGCCTTTTCATATGCTTTACGCTTTGTTTCATCTAAAAGTTTAGCATATACCATTGTCATCTCCGGTGACGAGTGGGCGAGTAACTCTTGCACTGTGAAAATATCGGTACCGCTATTTAACAGTTTTATTGCAAAGGTATGTCGAAACTGATGCATTTTAAAATGAAATAGGTTCCCAATTTCGTCGGTTATAATCTTTCTTCTAGCTAAGAGATTTAACTGGTCAGAAACCCATCCTTGTTCATAAGCTTTTCCTTTCCTTTTCCCCCTATATCGAACAAAAATAAAGTCTTCAGGATTATTCTTTTGGTTGCTGTGTTTTTTTGCATTATCTATTAAAACTGCCATTATATTTGCTAATTCTTCATCGATTGGAATCATGTGGCCTTTTACATATGTTTTCTCTATATCGGTTACTATACTGAATTTCCCATTTAGCAAAACCAAACAGTTTTGCTTTAAACCTAACACATCAGATATTCTTAAACCTGTTTTAAATGCAAGCCATACAACTGGTTGAACTTCTTTATGTAGATGGTCTATATTTTTAAATAACTGTTCCAATACAAACTGGGGTATGTAATCGATGGTATCATGCGATTTTTTTACTTTCCTTGGTTTATCACCTGGCAAAATTAATAGATCAACAGGTAAAGTAGGAGCCATATGACTGTTGTTATAAAAGTGCAAGTCTCTTATAAATTGATTTACAGCTGTAAGTGATTGACGCTTGTATCTATTAGGGTTTGCATCTTTTCTAGTGTGACCTTTTACATATTGACTTAACCACTCAATATAGCCTTCAATATGTTGTCGCGAAAGCAGTTTTAAATCTTTCCAAGTAGGTTCCATGTGCGATATATAATTAAGAAATTTTCCTATCCAACCCACATAAGTTCTAGCTGTAGACCACGAAAAATTATTTTGCGCTAAAATTCTTTGTTTAAAATAGGATTTCACGGCTTCTCTAAAATAAGAGTTTTCAATTGTAGAAAAATTCACCAAATAATCATTTTTACTAGGATTATACTCTATGTCATATTTTTTTATTAACATCCTAATGTCCCAAATATCTTTTTCCCATTCATCCCGATCGTCTAAAACAGTTGAAATACCCTCATAAAATCGCCCCAAAAACATAAAAATTGGAGATTTTATTTGATAAACTTTGTCTGATACCTCTTTTAATTCAGTCTTTATTGTTTTGATATTATTTTTTTCTAACCACGCTCTCCATCTATCATTTAAGACTGGAAATTCTACTGATAGTATTGATTTAATGTTAGGAAACTCTTCATCAATAAATGTTTGTAAGTTTGTCATGTAATTAGAAGTGCCGGCCATAAAAGTACCTAGAGCCCATTCGGTAGAAAATAACTTATTTATACAAAAATATTTTAATTCTAATTTTATATTCTCATTTTTGGTCTTAAATTTTATATTTACTTTTAATCCCTTATACTTCTGAAAATCATTGATAAAGTTCGAGATTGTCCCAAAAGTCCTTACGTTCCATATGTCCATATCTACAAAATAGTTAGTGATTTCATCTATGTGGTTGAAGGGAGAAACTTCTACTAAGTTTTCTTGAATAACCTTAGAAATATGCTCTCGAAAAATACTATTATAATCTTGTGTAGTGTAATTGAAAATGTTCAGCTCTGTCATATACGATTACTTAAGCCTCCGTTGATTGTATAATGAATGAACTTTTTGCCTTTTCCCAATTCTCACGAATTTCATCTTCTGAAGGATGTAAATATAAATTTGCTGTTGTCTGAATATGTGCGTGACCTAAACGTTCTTGCACTTGTTTAAGATCATTGGTCTGTTTGTAAAACATGGTAGCGTGTGTATGACGAAGTAAATGAGGGTGAATTTTGAAAATACCAGTTTTTTTCCTCAAACGTTTAAATAATGAAGAAACATCTTGGTAATTCATAGGCTTTCCAACACTAGCACCGCGAATTTTGATGAAGACAAAATTGCTATGTAATTCCAGTTCATCTAGCACCTCGTATAAATAATCGTCGTACAAATCCATTAATTCTTGAGAAACATAAATTTCTCTTTCCCCAGTTTTTAATTTTGCTCCATTTTCTAATTCCCCACGATCCACCAGCCGAATTCTATGTCCTTTAATATGGTCAAATACAAAGTCTTCCAAAAATAGAGACAATACCTCACCGATACGTAATCCTGTTTCAAATAATAATTGAATTAACAACTTATCCCGGATATTTTTCGTTGCTTCAATAAGTTGTAGAACTTCGTCTTTTACTAAAACACTAAGTCTTTGTTTCGGTTCTTTTAATTTAAGTATGTTCCGGTTAACAGGCTTTCCTTTGTTAACGTGGAAAAGAAAATCTTTAAATTTGTTTCTCCCCCCTGAGAAAACTTGTTTAAAAGCAGGGTCAACCATATTGCTGCTAATAGTGTTATTACGGTATAGGTAGTCGTAAAAGTTTAAAATAACTGTAATTGTTAGATTGATTGTTTTTTCGGTTTTTTTTGATTTTTTGGGCTGTATTGGTGATACTTTAATGTTTTGATAAGGATTCCTTAACCATCCAATAAATTCTACTAAATCATCTAAACAAACTGCTTTGTAGTCTTTGTTATTGTCGTGTAAAAATACAAAGTAGTGCTTTAAAGCATAACAATAAGTTTTTTGTGTATTGCTACTTTTCTCTGTTATGTCCAAATACTTTAAATACTTCATAACAGGTAGTACCGGGCATCCATGTTGATCAATTAGCATGTATCGCTTGCTTAAACCTTCTAAGATAACTTCTTGAACCCTCAAAGAGAATGTTCACCTCCTGTTTTGTTAACGCTCGGTCTAAGGACCTCACGACGCCTCCCGCTGTGGGCTACGCCCTCAGAAAAATAAATTAATATTAAACATAATATACTAAATTAATTTAGTATAGATATACAGTATATTATGAATAAAAAAGAGGATAAAACGTTATATATTAAACATTCCATCCTGTAATTATTATAGTATAGTTAAACAATATTAGATGGTGAAATTATAGTCACTAAGGACGGAAAACCATGTTTTGAATCAATGATGGAACGGTTTATGTCTACTAAAAACCAGCATCCCATCCAATATGGAGTTTTCGATATATTGTATAGTAACAATGAAAATGTTATGAACCTTCCCTTATTCCAAAGAAAACTGATATTAAAAAGCACTTTATCAGAAGGAAATACAACAATTTTCCCTATTCCATATATAGAAGGACGTGGTTCTGACTATTTTAACCAGATAGTCCTTAATGATCTTGAAGGTATTGTTATTAAAAAAGCTGCTAGCTTATATACTAAAAATAAAAGGTCCCACTCCTGGCTTAAAGTGATTAATTATAAGTATGAACAAGTATTTATCACAAAAATAAGAAAAGAAAAATTTGGTGCTGTTTTAACATTTAAGGATGGCAGATATGCGGGAGTTATGGAGTTTATACCTGCTGCTGAAAGAGCAGAATTGTATAAAAATATAGATAAAAGTAAGAAAAATAGCGCTGATAAATTTATCGCCTTAAAAGAACCAATTGCCTGTGTTGTGAAGTATAGAAACCTTACATCACAAGGCTTATTAAGAATACCGTCTTTCTTTAGTTGGGGAGAAAAACACATTGCTTCATAACAATGTGTTTTTTTAGTTATTCATTTCCTTGTGTCGATCTAAATAAAGTTCGATCATTATAATAAAGTTTGATAATTTATAAAAAAGATTTAAAGGGGTTGAACCTAAGTTCACCCCCTTTTTAAATCTTATAATACTTTACCATCATCGAATCCTTTTTCATTTAATTCTTCTCGAAGTTTTTCGGCTTCCTCAACAGCGTCAAGAAAATCTTCTACCCACCAATCTTCTTCTTTAACTGACATGTTATGTCACCCCCTTTTATCACCATCGTAAATATAACAATAAGCTTTATTTGACACTAAATAGGTTTCTAATCAATTTTATTTCAAAGGCTGCTCCTTGTTCAAATAATAATCCAGAAGTAATTCTGACTTATTTCTGAGGTTAGCATTAAAATATCTGTGCTTTTCATGATAGCCTTTATAGTAGAAATCATATTCTGTAAACACCCCATCATTATGACCTCTGATAGCTTTCATATTGAATTTACGCATATCATCATTAATCTTTTTAAGATCCTTCTGCACCCTTAACATCGTGTACTCAATTAGGTTTAGATAAACTAGCTTAATCTTAAAAGAAGATTTTTCCGTTACTTTTCTGTCATGTTCCAACACTGACAATACTAAGGGTAGATAAATAGATTGCTCAATTATTCTTCTGTGTTCTTCTATTATCTTTGTCACTTTTTCCACTTCCTAAAGTAGATAATAATTATTTAAGAGCTATATATTTATTAGATTCCATGCCTATAACAGGCTCATATATAACTTCTGGAATGTTCTCTATAATGTTGAGTATATGGTCTATTCTTATTATTTCAATAGAAAAAGGATGACTCAAGATTAGATATTCAATTTTTTCGTTAAATGTATATATCCATTCTAATAAATTCTTGTCTGCGCTTATTCTATATGACTTGTAAATTTTTGCTGGCTCATTTTCTCTACAAATTGCTGTTTCAATATTAAAGTCTGTATATTCAAGTAAAAAAACACCATGTTTAGAAGGATATATTTTCTCATAACTTTTTATGTGTTTTAGCCAATTTTTCTTAATTGAATTTACAATATTCAGATGTGAGTGTTGTTCAAATGGGCGAAAAAATGATTTGCTTACTAGCGTATTTTCTTCACTACTATCAAGTTCACTTAAAAAAGCAGCTTCACTCTCCCTTCTTAAAATCATAGATTCTTGCTTCTGTTTTGCGCCTTTTTTTCCCTCCAATGATGAAGTAATTGCAAAATGTTCTATAAAACCATCTTCAAATACAAAATCAGGAAATTCGTTACTATTATGATTAGGTCTAGCATCTATTAACCATTTATGCACTTCAATATACTGTTTTTCTGACACACCGAAACAATCTTTCTTATTTATATTGTTTTTTACTAAATCCAAGCATTTTTGCTCTGCGTTATTTTGGTATTCTTGATTCTTACTCATACTGGACACCCTTTCTATTTTCGTCATGGTTTATATATCTATACAATTAAATCATCGAAGACATTAAAGGAATATACGTTCTATTTTAAATGGTATATAATTTTATTCAATAAAAAAAAGTGGAGAAACCCCACTTTTATTTCAATCATTATTTCTTCTGTTTTTCCATTTTTCAAAAAGAGATTTGCCATTCTGGTAAAGCCGCTTATACCCTGGTAGTGTAAGATATTGGATTTCCATATTCACTTTAGAGTGAGCCAAACCGTAAAGCGATGATAAAACATTGGTTTTCCTAAAAATCCAACTCTTTAGATCATCTGTTGAGATACTCTCTACTCCTATTTTTTCGTTATTAATATGGTAATAAGTTTCAATTAAATAACCGGCAGTTTCACCAAAATTCGCCCCTTTCATTTTATGGTATAAAATCAATCCATTTTGAAAATAATCGCTTCCATATCGCTCAAATGTCGGAGACGTTTCTCCCTTTAACTCTAAATTAATTGTTTGTAGCTTCTCTATTTCTTTTTCAATGTCACTCAAAACCTCTTCTCTACGCTTTAGCAGCAATTCATATGACTTTAATCTTAGTTGGCTTTTAAATGTTAAAAAAGCAACTATAATCCCCGCTATCAGTGCAATATAAGGAGCTAATGATGTAATTGAAGGCATTTTATTTCCCCATTTCATTGTTCTTATTTTTTTATAAACACTGAAAAAAGAGATATCTATGTATCTCTTTTTCTAGTAATTATTTAACTACAAGGGCTTTTTTCCCCATTGCGTTGTAAATCTTAACAAACTTATCTTTTGCCATTCTAACATGTTGACCACTTTGTTTATTGGATTCAGGATCATTAAAATAAACATATTTTTTATCAACACCTGTTACTACAATAGCATGTAGTGGGCTAGGAGCCGTGATTTTCTTTCCTTTTGACGTCTTCCAATAACGGTTATACGGCATTTCATGTGAGATAGTAAACCATACTACAGTTGGCTTTCCATCCTTAACATAACCTTCAATTGTACTGAAATTTTTCCCATATAAAGCAAGACTTCCTTTTCTATACTTATCCACTACTTTTTTCAATGGTTTTGGATTAATTGTAAAGCCTGTCCCAAATGGGTCACCAACAAAACCTACCTCTGGATCTCCCCATGTTTTTATTGAACCGTCTTTATTTCTTTTTAATGCAGTCTTATCTTTTGGCATTTCTTTAGCTAAAACTGTTTTATCTACTTTCTTGCCATAATAAGCTAAAGCCATTGCTACCGAAGTAACTTCACAACCAGAAGGTAATTGTGGTCTTTGTTTAATTAGGGGTACGTTTAACACTTTTGTTTTAGATATATATTGTCCACTAACATATCCCTTTTTACTTTTATAATTGATTTGATACCAACCATTGGACATTGTTTTTTTAACAGTAACTATCGCATTTCTTTTTAAGGAACCAATTGTCTTATATTTAGTTCCTGCACCACTTCTTACATTAAGAGCAGAAGCATTGACTGAATAAATAGTAGTTGTTTTTGATGCTGCTTCTACCTTATGACTAAAAGATTCTCCCATCATAGTAAGAAGCATCACCATTACAGCAACCATTGCAAATAACTTTTTAGTAATTTTGTTTTTCTTATGTTTTGGTCTGTTCATTATAGTTTCCCCTATTTCTTTATTTTTTACAACTATATCCATATACCTAAGAAAGACAGACTATGTATGTATATAGTTGGATGATAACATGAAAGCACTTTGCATATAAGCCAGTTTTAATAATACTTAAGAACTATTTTGTATTATTTTCATAAAGTATACATGTATACTTTATGTTTTTAAGAAAAGAGATACCTTTTAGAGATATCTCTTTGATATCAACCTTACACTTTTGCTAAAACCTTATTAGGAGTTTTTTTAAAAGCTTCCGCTAGATCGTCTTGGGAAAGTTTTAATGCGGTGAAAACTTTTTGATACGTCGTATCTGTAACTCCACCACTTCCACCTTCTATACGGTGGATTGTCTTAACAGCCACCCCAGATTTCTCAGCTAACTCTGCTTGCGTAAGTTTACTATCCATTCGAGCAGCAAAAACTAATTTACCCAAACTAGCTGAAAAGCTAAAAAATGTATCATGTAATTCTGGTATATTTTTTACTATATCATGGCCCATTTTAACTAAATCCAAAATAAATACCTCCTAACTTACTTAAAATACTTTACATATTTAGACGTTTCTTGGTTCAAATTATAATAAATACTGTATGCTTTATCTCTATATTGGTTTGTTAAATCAAATTGGACTTGTAGTTTTTTTTCAAAAGGATAAATAAAGCAATAGTACTGTACCCCTTCATAAGTATATGGGAAGAAGATTGCTCTAAATCTCCATTCGGATTCTTCAATATTTATTCGGAGTTCATAAATATTTTCTTTGTCCAAAGGTTTTATCAACTCAAAACTTTTGCTATAGGTTTTACCATCAACTGTAATTTCAAGCTCTTGAAAAAATCGATTTGAGCTTGTAGGAAGATTGGTAAAGTCTACAAATTGCATGAAATCAAGGGCTTTATATAGATAAGCAAGTTGTACTCGATACTTATGATTACTTTTTGCTTTTTTCCCTAGAACATTTAAATATGGTGCGAACTGGTCTCTTCCATAATCATTTGGAAAAGAGATTACTTTTGCCTTCTTATTTATCTTTACCATTATAATATCATATATGCAATAAAATGTTAAACAATTTATGTCATATATGACACATTCCCCTCCCTTATCCATTGTTTTTATGTATTCAAGCCTTTTTTACTTATTTTAGCATATGTTTTTTCTTTTAATGTTTTGGGTTTCACCTCATTTTTCTTTTGTCTTCCGGATGGAAGGCAGTTCCCAAAAGGGAATTATTTTTCCCGTTTTGACATGGAGTATGAATTGGTCGCATAGGGAATGGGTCAAGGGTTAAAGACAAAAAGTTTTTCGCTTCTGGTTTTGCTCTTTAAGCGAAAAACTTTTTGGCCCCTTGACCTGTTCCCTCGGCCACTTTGGCTGCAGCAGGAAAGGTTCGGGTGTCCTGCCTGCTGCAGCCTTAGTGGCCGTGCGAATCAATACCATACGGAAGGCAAAAGGGGAAAAATGCCATAATAAAAAGCAGGCGGTAGCCTGCTATCCTTTGGGTTTAAGGTTTTGGGTTCTTAACGGTCTTCGGCTCGTGCGATACGGCCTGAAAGGCAAAAAGATCTGGAACCTACGGAATGTAGGCGGCAGCCGTACAGTCCGTGGTTAGCGAGCTTTTTAGTACCGTAGCGACACCTACTCCTGGTTGGCTGCTGTGGACCGATAGGGGAGCAGCTGCTTACCAGGAGTCAGTGCTGCCGCCCACTCTATTTATGTAATCGCCAACTTTCCCATATCCATTTAGTGTTAGGCATTTCTTCTTTTATAGTTTTTATAAATAATTCGGCACTTTCTCTACTACTAAAGACTTTATATAAATCTAAAAACGAATCAGGTTGTTCAGGTTGAAGTTGAAATACACAATATAAACATCCCGAATGATTATCTTTCTTCTGACCAAGTAATTTAATTGCTTCATTCTTTCTACTTAGCTCTAGTTTTAACAACTTTATTTCTCTTTCGTGCTTGAATTTTTCTTCTCTTAATATCATTACATCTTCACTTAAACGAGCCAGTTTATTAAGTTTGTTTCTTATTTGCTTAAACATTTATACTCTCCTTTGTACCATATCTGCAACCTCCTTATACTTTATAATTGATGACTTACATGTTTCCCACCACCAAGATCTCTATTGATTCTTGGAATACTTTTCATTTTGTATTTTTTTATTATATTTTTAAGTTTCGCTTCTGGAAGTTCTTGAATACATTGATCTTCCCCAAGTATTCCATTTGTTCTTAATTCTTTTAGAGATAATTTAATTTCATCTTCATATGAAATTATAGCTAATTTTACCCCTTTATCTTTTATACTTACTTTCAAATTCTTCATAAATCCTCCATTAAATGGTATACATGTATACTTAAGGTTTGTTAAAAAAACCTGAAAATTTATCAGGTTATTTGTTTTTTACACTTAGAACATTATATGAGAAAGAAATTTCAATTAAGTTAAATTCAAAGTCTGTACGATTATTAATAAAGTTAGCAATTGCTAATTCAATTACTTCACCTAATGTATCATCTGCATATGTTTGAATAAAATCTCTATAGTTCGGTAAAATTCGGAAATGAATATATTCTCTTACTCCATCCCATTCAAGTCCATTATCTATCATAGTTTGTTTTACTAATTTCATTCTAGGTGAAGAAAGCGATTCGATTAATTCGCTCTTAGGTTTATTAATATTTTGTAGTTCATCTAACATTTTTTCAACTAATATAGCCTTAGTGTAAGTTGGTAATTCTTCAATTTCATTTGATTCAAATAACCTATTAATAAGAGCATCTGATAAACCTGTTCTTTTACCAAAAACATCTACGCAAGACTCAAATAGAATTTTGTATAGACGATATATTCGATACGATTTAGGATCATGTAGATTCCTAGTCGACTTTTCAGTCATTATGTATTCTCCCCCTCAACCTCCAATCCCTTGATTCTCTTTGATTTTTAAGATACACCTTAAGTATACATGTATTCTTGCATGTCATTCAATAAAAATCGAGGAATTGTATAAAAAAAATAACACTTAATAGTAGATTAAATTATTTTCCATAATCATCATACAATATAATTATAACTTATCAATCATTATCATGTAAAAAGCCTAAATTTTACAATCAAAAGTTGACAAGTTAAAAAAGAAAAAGAAGGATAAAATTTCCTTCTTTTTCTTTATTCGATATTTATTGGGGAGAAACCTTCCAGTTTTTATCTTCTTTAGTTAAAGAAACTATATTATCTTTTTCAGAACCATCAGTATAAATTTCTTTATATTTTATTGTGGCCCCTTCGCCTTTAATTTCTTCACTTAAGACTTCTATAGATTCTATAGAACCATTATCAGTTATATCTGCTGCATAAGCATTCATTCCATAACCATTTGATTCCATAGCATTCAGTATATTTGTTGAGATATACTGTTCCATATTTGAATATTCATTATTAGAAGCATGTTCAAAAAGAGATGTTAATGAATCAGAAGGACTTTCGGACTCATTTTCTTTTTTGGAACTTTCCTTCCCACATGCAGTAAGAATAGTCATCACTAAAAAAAATAGTATTAGTTTTTTCAATTCTTTTTCCCTCCTTTTTCCTCATAACATAATATCATTTAGGTAAATATCATCTCTTATGAAGATCTAAAGAAGTCAAAAGCTCCATATATGTCGTCTATTATCTCAATAGGAACCTGATCTACTTTTGTGACACCATTTTTCCATTTTGCCACAAATATAAATTGAGCACTTCCATTTTGAAGCTTCCTTTTTGTATCGGACATACTAATATCATAAAATTCCCCTGTATAAATCGGGTGAGGATTCTGTAATAAATTAATCGTTTTATCTAAAATACTTCCGTTAATTTGAGAACCTATAAATTGAACTGTAACATAATCAATTGGATGATCCGTCACTGCTGCAGATAGTATAAACTTCTCGCCAGAGAAAAATTGATTTTCTGAGCTACCTAGTTGTTCATGAATTAATCTCCACTTATCTGTATGTTCTACCTTACCAGCGATTTTTAAAGGAGTTACTGAAAACTCTAAAGTAGATTGAGCACTTTCTCCATGTTCATCTGTTACTATTGCACGGAAGTTATATTCCCTTGGTTCTAAATTATCTAGTCCCTTATTTAAAGTAGTTCTAGCAATAACGTTAGATTTAGTATATATTTGCGTCCAATTGCTTCCGTTTTGCATTTCAAGGGTTACGGTAAGCCTGTCATTATCCTCATCGTCAGGATTCATTATAATGTTCACACTATCCCCTTCAAAAGGGCTATGTGGTGAATAATCTAAGGAAATACTCGGTATGGTGTTAACTAACATGCTTTTATCTACCTTATTATCATCTTCATTAGTTTCCTCAATATCATCTCCACTATCTACAAAAGCTTGAAAATCTCTAGAATCTCCTGAACGTGCAGCAGTAAAGTTTAAATAAACTGTTCTTGCCTTATTAGGTTCAATTGAGGTTGTTGTAACCTCAGCAATTGATTCCTTTTCTTCTGATAATAAAACCTTGTGTTCTGGAACAACTATTTCACTCTCATTTAAATAAGTTACTTTTGCCTTGTAGGTTTTTCCTTTTACTAAATGCTTTTGTTCCTTTTCGTTAGAATCAACAAAAACTATACTTTGTGCTTTTAAATTCACATAATTGATTGTCTTGTTAATACTAACTTCATTATCTAGTTCATTTGTTTCTTGAATTAAATTAGATGAATCAATTTTGGCTTTAAATACTTTTTTTCCTGTATTATCAGCTGTGAACGTTATGTTATGTGTCCTTTTATTGCCCTTTTCTAAACTATTTGCTTCCGTCTCTTTTAATAATTTATCATCTTCGTATAAAGCAATTTTATGCTTTTCTGCCCTTAGTTCCCCTGTATTAGAGTAAGTTATTTCAGCTTGATATTGTTTACCTTTAATCAAGGTATTTACTACATTACCTCTTAGATCTTTTATCACAATATCATCTGCAGTTAAGTTAGATGAATAAGAAGTACCTTCATATTCTACATATACCTTCCACTTATCTGAATATTGATAATCCACATAATCAGGTAAATCTACAGTAGCTTGGTAATCTTGTTTGTACTTATATAAGTTGATTCTAACCTCGTAATCAATCCAAACACCCCGACGATATTTGTTAAGTCTTCCACTTTCAGACCTCCACCAATACTCTCCATCACTTTTAACAAGTTTATTGGCATATGAAGTCCCTTTTTTGGCCCAATCATCAGCATTTACTACTTTCGATTCATCCCAGCCATAATCAACTAATTTCCAATCATACATACCTAACAGAAATGGATCACCATAAAAACTGTCTGGTGCATCACCAGGTTTTTTATCCGTCCATTTACCAGCATAATAAGTCTCACTATCATTGGACATAAATCCTAGATATCTATTATTATCTTTATCATAGTTATCAGCTCTACCTTCGGATCTATATTCAAACCAATCAACCTTATGGTCTGATTCTTTTAATCCACCTGATTTCTTCAATGTATAACTTACATTTTTTCCACTTGGTTCATCGAAATAACTTCCTTTCACGGAAGTTGGAGAACTCACTTCATCTTTATTGTTAACCCAATTACTTGTCCAATCATCCTTAAAAGTTTTGGTTCTATCTTTTACCCATTGATCCTTTTTATTTTGTGGAACTAGCTTAATTCTTGTTGCTTTTAGTGTTCCGCTATAACCATTTTCGTTATATGTAATTGTTTCAGGGTAATCACCATACTCTGGATTAGGGTAATCAGTCCAGATTTCATTTTGATACTTTATTTTATTATCAATTTCACCTTGGTATTGTAAAACTGTTACTTTTTGACTTGCAGAAGCAGTTTCTTGATAAGAAGGTATAGTATTTAACAAAATTAAAAGTATAAATACTAAAGAGACAATCTTTTTGAAAAGCTTCATATAATCCTCCTTTAACCGATTACCAAGTTACCATTACTTTGCTTCCATTTTTCATTGCCTGGACACCATTCACTTTAGCAACACCAGCATTTTCTAGAGCTTGATCTATAGCTGCTCTAATATTTGCTGCATTTCCACCTAAAGCTGCAGCCCCTTTAATTCCAGCTTCCTTATGTCCAATTGAATCTATAAGTAAACTTGAATGCGAGACAGATGCTACTTTAGAACCGCCACTCATGATAGCTACTGCACCACTAACATCTTTTACGTCATATCCACCTGGCAATGCTTTTAACACTTGTTGAGCTGTAGCACTAATTGAAGGTGTTGACGGTTTACTTTCAGTTGGTTTTTCTTCTGCTGGTTTTTCCGGCTTAGTTTCAGCTGGTTTACTTGGTTTAGTTTCAGCTGGTTTTTCTTCTGCTGGTTTTGATGTTGATGGAGTTGACGGCTTAGATGTTGAAGGCTTGCTGCTAGATGCATTATTTGAATTTGATGGTTTGTTTTGAGAACTTGAACTTGGTTTACTTGTTGATGTATTTGAACTTGTTTTATTACTATTGCTTGTTGAGCTTGTTTTGTTTGTTGAACTAGATTTATTACTACTTGATGAATCAGACTTAGAGCTACTAGTCGAATTTGATTTGTTAGAACTTGATGAATTACTGCTACTTGTTTTTACAGAACTTTTAGAATCTGCACTATTACTAGTTTGTGCTGCAGCTGTTTTTACTGTTTTTGAATCACTTGTTTTAGAATCACTTGTTTTAGAATCATCCTCATTTTTAGTGTTCTCATCTTTAGTCTCTTTTTCTTTGTCCTCCTTAGACTTTTCTTCTTCTTTTTCTTTGTTCTCCTTTTCCTCTTTTTCTTTTTCTTCTACTTTGGCTTTCTCTTCTTCATCTGTCTTCTTGGCTGCTACTTCACTTTTCGCATTACTCTTTGAAGAAGAATCATCCTCTGCAGCACCACAACCGCTTAAAATCAAAGATAAAATCCCTACACTTACTAAAATTTTCTTCATTAATGTTTCCCCCAGTCATTTTATTATCTATACACCAAGTATACATGTATACTTGGTGATAGTCAATCTCACTTTATATATCGTCCAACTAAAAAAAGCTTTTTAGAAAAATTTTCTAAAAAGCTTTAAAATAATTTATTGGGTCTACTGGCTCATTGTTTATTCTTATTTCAAAGTGAAGGTGTGCTCCTGTGGAATCCCCTGTACTCCCTATAGCTCCTACTACATCACCAGCGCTTACAGCTTGTCCAGTTTCCACATTAACTGAATTTAAATGTCCATATCTAGACTGAACACCATTTGAATGATTAATTATTACAACATTCCCATATCCATTCATTTCACCAGCATATAATACTTCTCCATCTAATGTACTAACGGCTGGTTTATTTTCAACACCGGCTGCTGCTATATCTATACCAGCATGTAGTTTTATTTCGCCAGTTATTGGGTGAGATCTAGTACCAAAGGTTGAAGTTATATTATTTGTAAACGGAACAGGCCAATACATACCATTTTCCGCTATCTTCTGTTCTATATCATCAGTCGCTAAAAGACTTGAAATACTAGAGTTTAAAGAACGGGTGTTAGTTGTCCCTTCCTTTAATTTATAAGTATAGGAACCTAGTTTCCGTATTGTCTTTTCACCTGCATTAAAATATTTATTTGACTTCGTTTCTACTATAGCAAATACAGAAGGTCCCAAAAATATATCTTCAACGTCATAAGTTGGATGTTTATACTTTAAAGGAAAAGTTGAATTAGAATCATCGAAAATCTCAAATGTTAATATTTTATAATCACCAGCTACCATTCCAGTATTCTTTTGAAAAGTATTATTAAAGGCTTCCTTCGCCTTATCCTTATCAATTACAAAATCACCATTAGACATTTCTTCCGGATCAATTTGTAATGCAGCATCATGCGCCGCTACCTCAATATCTTCTTTTAGATATTTACTGGATCTCGCATAAACAGATATATTAGCACTTTGTACCATTGAAAAAATCATCACTAAAATAATTGCGAATACACGTATAAAATCATACATATACTATCACCTATACTCGCTCATAATATATTTTTCTTTTGTAAAAGGTTTATCGTTACTAAATTGGAACATCTCTAAAACATTGGTTTGAGGTTTCGGTACTGTAATAGAAATCCTCATTTCTTCTCCCCTTGCTGTGAGTGTTTCCGTCCCTTTAACTTCTATGCTATCTCTATCATAGTGATGTAGTTCAACAAGATAATCCTTTATTTGATTATATATTTCATTATCGTACCTACCTTGAAGCGCTGCTTCTTTCTGACCTTCATATAAAGCTAAAGTAATAGTTTCTTCTACCATACTAGCATTCTGTATTAAAGGGCCTTGAAAAGTGGTTAACACGACTAAAGGCAAACACAATAGAAAAACTAGAAATTTTTCCATACAACCCTCCTGCTTCTCTATTACATTATTTCCTATAAAATAAGCCATTGAGGTAATCTTATCTCAATGGCTTATTTATGGGTTATTCTACATTTGTTCCGTCAATAACTTCCGTAGTTTGTTGTGTTTTACCACCGATTGAGTCAGTCATGTCGCCTTGGAACATGTTAACAAAGATAAAACAAGCAAGTACGATAAACAATAGTGCAGCTACGAACTTTTCCATGAGTACCACTCACCCCCTTAAAATGGATTTGTTGTTACTGAATCTTTAGTCATTTCTAACATTAAATAAAGTAGCCATATAAAAACCATGACCGATGCTAAAGCGTAATAAGTAAAATATGCTGTTTTTCTTTTCCCTGAATTTTGGAGTTGTTGCTCATAATATTGATAAGAGAATACTTCGGATTCTGCTTCAATGATTTTCAAAGCTTCCTCCTTACTTGTTTTATCTAGCCGGTATAAAATATCTCCTATCGCTTCTGCACTTTCTCCACCAATCATGGATGTAAAAACTTCCTTTGCTTGAAAAGGATCAGCTTTCCATAAACTAAGGAATTTATTAACAGGAACATTTATGTAATCAAACATTGAAGCTGAATCTTTCAATATTCCATAAACATTCACTTGTTGATTTGGACTAAGGGATACTAACTCGGCTTTTAACATGTCAAACAAGTTAAAAAGCTCAATGATTTTCTTTCGATTAGCCATATCAACTAGTTTATTTAGCATTATTGCTGCTGGCGCATATTTTATTGTTGTCATTGTTGCAAAGAAAGCTACTGCAGGAATGATTACCAGTGTATTTGAAAGCGTCCCGTTAATTAATGGGAACAAACAATAGTTAATCACTAATATAGTTATTATTACTGCTCTAATAGCTTCATATTTGGCTGCTGTTAATCCAATTGGATTTCCGGCTGCCTTAAGCTTCTTATCCAATTCCGAAGTATTGGCATGTTTAACAAACTTCTTTTTTTGTTCTGCGATTTGTTTTTGTATTTTCGTCCTATGTTTATCTCTTTCTTCTTGGGAACTTAGCCCCCGATAAACAATAAAAGATGCTGATAAAACTAGTAAGAGATAAACAGTATATTTAATGACTGAAAAGATTAAATCAAAAGTTATGTAAATCCCTCCTTTCTATTTCGAGTATACATGTATACCTTATATTTTTCAATACATTTAAGAACTTTTTTCCATTATAAATCTGATCTTGGTTTACTTAATAAAAAGGCTGTGAGTGCTGATGAAATGGCCATAACAAGACAAATGGCAAATAAAGTAATAGGTGTCTTTTGGAAAAAGTAATACCATACATCCCTTCCAGAAGAAAACTGCATCATCATGTAGAAACATATCGGTAACATTACAATAGGTAGATAACCCATAAATACCGTTTCCATTTTATCTGTCTTTTCTTTTTCCATATCTTGCTTTCTCTTTTTTATATCATCTTGAAGACTTCTCAATGAAATTGATATATCTGCATTTTCTAAATGTGCTTTTTCCAACAACTTAGAGAATCGCTTTGCTGGAGTTGAATTAATGGTATAGGCAAAAATTTTAACGGCTTTTTTAAATTCTTCTTCTGTGCGTTCTTTTTGTAAGGCGCTCAATAGCTTCATAAGGATCTTTTTCATGGTATTATTTTTAGTCTCTTTTGAAGTATTGAATACCGTATAATAAATGTCTCGATTAGATACCTGGTAGTTTTGTAATAAGACGTTAGACATTTCATAGAATGCAATAGATGTTCTTATCCTTAAGTTAATGAGTAAAAATCGCATTAACAAGTAAGGGATTATTGCAAAAATCACACTAAGCAATAGGGCTACAATTAGCTCTTGCAAGAAAACAAATAAGAATATAAACGAAACAACGAAAATGATACACGTTAGAAAGAAAAAGTTAAAAACTTGGTTTCTTCCATGTTTTTTTTGCAAACTAGATAAGGTTAACTCAATATGTTCATATAGTTTGGAATGTGACTCATCCTCGTATTCCGTATTATTTAAATCTTTCAACCTTTTTATTGCTCGTTTTCGTTTTAATTTCTTAATTTCTGTTTCAATATAATCTGATAAAAAGGGAACTCCTACAAGCAACCAGAGCCCATAAACAAATAAGGAATACCCTATTATTTTAAAGACTAATTCTATAATCACTTTATCCCTCCTTAAAAATACAAGGGAAGATAGTTTCGCCTGCTATGGGTGCTGCTTCACTTTGCTTCTTAAGATGCTCAATTACACATTCACCTAATTGTTTATCCACTGAAAATATACGTTCCTTCAATCCCTGCGATATTTCGGCATTGTACGTCCAGCTATCAGTATCAGGTTCATATTTCACCAGATAATTTATCCAAGCAGAATCAGTATTTACGTCATAACACAATTCATATATTGAGGTAAGCCGTTTTTTGTTATTTTCTTTCGATTCCATCGTAAAACCTAAATCTAATTGCTGTGCTATTCTTCTAACCTCATTCGCTTCCTTTCTGGCAGGAAACTCATCTGTAATATGTCTTGCTAATTGGATTGCAGTATTTTGAGGATCAGTAATGTGATAAGTCATTAGTAATCCCCTAGTACCCCTTTCCGTACCTGAAATTGCTCCTTCGGCTTCGATTCCACGAACCTCTTGAACTATGACGAAATCATGATCGACACGCAAAGCAGTTCGGATTACGTCCTGAATCCGGCCATTTGTAGTATAAAAATCATGAACTAGCCTATCCGGAAACTCCAACTTTAAAAAACTCTCTCTACTCGTCTCAATAAGCACAGCAACCTTTTTAGGATCTCTTTCTGCATATATAGTTTTTAGAAATGTAGATTTCCCTGATTCAACTGGCCCAGCTACAATGGTATTAAGATTAGCCTTTGATAAAGCTATAAGTAACGGTATGTCTTCTTCTGCAATTGTTCCTCTTTCAGCCTGTTCAACAAATGAGAACTTATTGACTATAAATCTACGAAATATAATAGTCGGTCTTAAGGCCCTCGGCGGCACTAAAACTGTTACACGGCTGCCATCCTCCATATCAAATTCAGCATGTGGATGTGACTCATTTATTACTAGTCCAGGATGGTACACTTGGAGTGCCCTTATAATCTCTTTTATATGGTTTTCATCTCGTAATTTTTCATCCTGCCTAATGAACTGGCCCTTAATCTTAAACCATTGTTCATCCCCCTGAATAACTGCAGAAGGTGAGTCAGGAAACATATTCCACTTATAAAAAGCTCCAAATCTATATATTTCTTGAAAACAACCATTAGCTAAATTTTTATAGTACTCAGGGAAATTTGTACCCGATAGATTTTCTTCTCTTAAGTATGTTTCAATTTCTCCTATTAGTATTTTTTCGGCATCAACATTCCCTTGGATTGCTCGATGCTCTAATTCCTGTCGTTTTTCTTTCTCCTTGGAAGTTAGTCGGTCACTATCATACATTGTGTTGAAATGTTCCCTTACTTTCATCCAAACTTCCTGAAAGGAGTTAGTGTTTTTTTCTTTTTTATGATTTATTTGTTGCACACCGTTTTCTACTAAATAATCATTTATATCAAATACAGCAGCCGAACTCGTTTGTGACATATTATCTCCCTCCTATCCCAAAAGGCCATTTCCTTTTCTTTTCAGTACTTTCTATAATTTCGATAGAGCAGTTGGCAGATATTGTTCTTAGTAATGAGTCAATTGATTCATTATAAGAAATATCATTAAACTCATATAAAGTTTTTTGGTTAACTTCTGCAGTTAAACCATTTTTTAGTTCTTCAATTGTTGTAATCAAAGGTACATTGATTTCATGAAATATATCCTTTGATGTCGGAAGCAGCATCTGCTCTCTATATTGATTCACGATCATAAGGAAGTCTGATTTCTTAAATCCTAATGGATACAGAATATCTTCGTTAACTTCTTGGAATTTTTTTAGACATTTCCTTTGTTGGTTGACGATTAAAAACTTCATATCACTTTCTTTAAGAGATTGAACCATACCAGCATTATCAAAATGGCTTCCAGCATCAATAAGAACAATGTCAAAAGCTTCCTTTGAAAGCTCAATTAAATAATAAATCTCGTCTTTTGTATAAAGTCTTTGCATCCTTGTATTTCTATTCCCACCTAAGATATAAAGACGTTCTTTGATTTCCATATGAAAGTTAGTTAAAAATTCCTGTTCACCTTTAGAATTTTTAGAAAACATATGGTTTTGCAACTTACTCTTTATATCATCTAAGTAGTTCCCTTTATACTCCAATTGGTCTGTACCATCGTCCCAAGCATTTAAAACAAGGACTCCAACTTTCGCTTGTGTCTTACTTGCGATTGCTTTAGCAACACTTAGCGTTGTAGATGTAGTTCCGATGTTAGGCACTACAGAAAAAAACGAAACTACATTAGAATTAACACTAGTATTTACTGGTGAAACTGTTTTCTGAATTTCATCAATTACTTGGTTAGTAGTAAGTTTAGATGACACCATAACAAAACCATAACTATCACAAACTGCTTTTATTGCTTTTTCTAAACCTGGTTCATAATCATTTGTTAAGACGTAAAAGATGTAGTTATATTTATTTTTTGGCAGCGTACTAAGTTCTGTATATTCTAGAACATCATCCCCTACCACAAGTATGTCCTGGCTACTTTCTTCGATAGAATTAATTTGATTAACTACAAAACTTCTATCTCTTAATTGACTTATGAAATCAGCTTTGTTAGACAAGAAATCCACGTTCATTCTTGTTCCTCCTATCTTTCATATTTGTAAACGACATAGATTTTGTATCCCATTTCTGTATAGTCTCTTAAGCTTTGTAACATTTCACTAGTAGAGATAATTTCCAGATTTGAAATTACACCTGTGGAAGTTTTTCCACTTTCTTGATCTTCAACGTTTTTAACCTCGCTGTTTGAACTATCTTTTACAGAAGCAACACGAACATCTTTTAAAATTGGTTCTCCATCTATTACTTGTTTTAATACTGTATCTGTATCTTTATTTGTCTCTATTGGTTGTTCCTTATCTTCATCTTTATTTGAATCCTCGTTATTAGCTTCATTTACAATTTGTTTAAGCATTTGCTGGTCTTCATCCGGTATTGCATAAAAATCAGCCACAAAGGCCCTTCTAAGGCTTCCTGGGACTGCGAAAAGCCATTCATCAGGAATAGGAGCTATAAACTCACCATTCTTTTCATCCGGAACAAGACTATAAGAATCAATTAAAGCTTCGTACAGCTGAGTACCTTCCTTTATATCAATAGCAGCATAGTTATTTTTTATTTCGTTAATGTCTTGCGTTTGGTAAGCTCCATTGACTAGGTTGTCTTTTTTAACTTGAACTACCTTTAAAGCATCCTCACTTATTGGTTCTTTAAAATTTATATCACTCGCAGCGACTACAACCGGAACTGTATTTACCTTAGGTTCAATGTAATACTCATAAACAAATATAAATGCTACACCTACCATTAATATTAAGCCTGCAGTAAAAACAGCAATTGATTTCTTTTTCATTCTTTATTTATCCCTCACCTTTTTTTATTAAGTTTGCAAATATATTTTTTATACTTTTCTTTTGTTGCTTATCCTGTTCTAGTAAATGAAATTCTAATGGCAATACTCTCTTGAAAATTGGCTTAAAAGCATATTCAAACATTTCTTTGTAGTAGGGATTATCATATAGAAATGTCGACTTCCATACACACCTCAAATGATCTTCATATGGTATGTTGTCTAAAAGTACTAAGGACTCTTTAAAAATAAAATCTTCATGCCATTCTTTCATATCAATTGAATCATTGACCTTTGTAGTAATATATTGAAAACTAACTCCATTTATATTTTCCATCTCTGTAAGATAATCAATAATCCTATTTTCTATCCTTTGAAAATCTGTTTTTTGCCCATTAATGCTGATTTGGGCCAACCAATCAACTTTTATAGGATCTGGCTCAACGCAAACAAATATTTCATCTGCCTGGTGTAATAAATCTCTTATAGTTGGGTCATTCCATTTAGTTGATATGTCAATTATTTTGATAGGAGTTGAAATAGAATATATAAGTTTAAGTAGTTCATCAAAGGAGAAATTCTTTACAGGTGGAAATCTAGAATCATTTACATACCATGATATTCCTTTCTCATTCCAATTACGGTCTCTTGTAAAATGACCATCACTTTTAATAAGTTGAGCATGGTCAAAGTATATTTTCCCCCTTTCCTCATCTTCTTTGTTATGGATATCTAGATAATCAAATAGATAAGGTTTTTGTGTTGGATACTCAACCAAAGACACTTGTAAACCCCTTGAAGCTATTGCCCTTGCTAGGTTCACTGATATTGTCGTAGATCCTGCCCCCGCCCAAAGAGAACCAATTACAATTAATTTGGGTGGAATAGAAGTAAAAGAAATTCGTTCTATTTCCTTTTCTACAATCTTTTCTCGATAAATAATTTTTTGCTCAGTTGGCTTCTCAACCTTCTTTTTTAGTTGTTCCATATACTTTACATGGTCGGGTATATATTTTTCGTATTCTTCTTCCTCATCACTAAAAAAAACTGATTGAGTTTTTATCTGTTCAATTACTGGTGCAAACTCCTTATCGAATTCAACAATATGAACATTAAATCGTAATAGGAGCTTTTCAGCATCTTCAAAAAAAGAAACTTCTTTATCCAGGACTACAATATCTGGTTTTGAATATTGAATTGCTTCTTTTACATCATCAAGAGATTTAAGGTGCTTTGCTTCATCTTTACCTAGCTCATTTGATAATCGTTGATATGCAAGCTCTGACTTCATTACAAAAGCTATTTTCATTAGCAACACCTCTAGAAACAATTATAAGGTATACATGTATATTTTACAATATACATGTATACCTTATTTGCGAATTAAATTATAATATTTTCATCTTTCGGTTCTTCCGCAATCAATGACTTTATGTAGTCATCATCGTTATCAAATAGTTCAAAGTTCATTTTATTAGCATTATCCATCAAAGGTTCGGTCTCTTCTTTATAGCCTTCCGCTGGTTCCTCAGAAAGTATTTCACCTGTTTCTTTATCAACAACTATATTCCCAAGTGCTGCTGCAAGAAAGTCTGGTAAGCTTCCTTCCCCTTCCCCTTGGTTAAAAAACGCTACACCTGGAGGAGCTATAAACGATGGTTTAAAGACAGTAAAATCATTATTATTTCTTTCTTTTATATCATCATGCCAATTAGTCTTTTTTAATTTCTTCCATTGTTTTTGCTTATAGTACATATGCTTTTTTATCAACATTGGGTTTTTGCCACGTTGAAAAATGATAACTTGATTTTCTCCCATCCGTTCTAATTCATCAGCTGTCATCAATGGTCTTCCCATGAAATTGTGACTCATTGAAGTCCGATTTTGTCCTTCTGACATTGAGTTGATTAACAATGTAGTATTACCTAACTTATCAGAAAAGTACTTTGATGTTTCTCTATCATTGGTTCCTAAAAAAGCGATGGTATCAGTAGATGATAGAATTTCTGACCACCTATCGTTGTCATATCTGTTTTTGAATTGGGTTAAGGATTGAAAAATTGGAACTACAGCAATCCCCCTTGACCTCATCGTAGATACTTTTCTTTCAAAACCGTTTATTCTGGCTATGTTTGCCAACTCATCCAATATACAAAGCACTTCTACATCTAGTCGTAAAGAGTCATTTCGGCCGGCTTGCTTATATAACCGATTAAACATTTGGTCAATCAATAATGCGGGAAGTAAATCATAAGTAGCTTCGCTATCTGGCATTAATAAGAATAAAGCTGTCTTTCTTTGTCCCAATTGGTTTAAATCAAAATCACTAGTACTTGTTAGACCAGCTATATTTTTAGAAACCCATAATTTCAACCGAACCCCAAAGCCAATTAAAATACCTGCTCTTGTTTTGTCTTTTGCATTTTTAAAAATGTAGTACATCTCAAGTGCTTCGGAATCTTCCGGTAAAGCAAAAAACATTTCATCTAATACTTTTTCATCACTACCTATTTTAGTACCAAGTGCAAGAATACTTTTAACATGCTGCTCCTCTTTTGGTCTAGTTTCCTTTAAGTACATCATAAGTGCAGAAAAGTAAGCAATCTCAGCATTTGACCACATAGGATCTTTTGACATACCACCACTATTTGAGATAATCATTTCTGCTAATCCCATAGCATCCTCAATGGTATCTACAAAGTCCAAGGAATTGTATCTCATAGATCGCTTTGTATCTAATAAGTTAAATACTAATATGTCATAACCATTTTCCCTTAATGTTGGAACAGTATTATTATATAGCTATAGCAATAGGTAAGGATTTGAAGTTATCTCCACCTTTTCCCCTGCTTCACACCGTACATGACCCTTTCGGTGTCATACGGCGTTCCATCAATTTCAACTGATGTTATAAGTTACATAATTATCGG
>NZ_JAMAUK010000023.1:0-75602 GCF_023714395.1 Niallia sp. MER 6
CTGTTTAGCAGACGGGATCTCTGTCCCACTGGCAGTTACGTTTTACCCCGGCTACAGTTATAATAAGCCCATATAAAAAATGGTCAACTAGAAATATTTTCATTTCTGGTTAACCTTATAATACGAACTCGGCAGGTTAGTTTAACAAGCATTCCGAAAGTATTATGGTGCTTTAAGAAAAAATAATTTTTGGGAGGGGTTGGGAGAAGAAAGAAAATGAAAAAATTATTGTTAAATCCCTTTTTAATAAAGATAAATAACAAAGAGTTTTATTTAACCATTAGGGCTTTAAGTGGTAAATGTTCTTCTAGTCCTGGTCATACTAGCATTCCTCTATAACCGAATAAGATATAATCGACTTCCGAATTTAGTGGTAACCATCGCAACTTGACAAGGTGCCTCCAAGTCCATACTTTTGCCAGCCAGAAAACCAGATGGAAAAGATATCTGGCTTGCTAGCTAGGCTAGCATAACCGCCTCTCCTAGTATTGTTGCTAGTATGAATCTCTTATACTATTTAGCAGTATGCCCTGATTTAGTGATTAGTCGACTGGACCTTATTTTTTGTCCAGTTATGTGTAGCTCATTCAACACATGTAATAAAATGGAATTATTTTGCTAGTACATCTTGATATTCTTCTTTACTTTCAAGAACACTTTTTGCGTAAGGACATACAGGAATAATATATAAGTTTTCATCTCTTGCATATTCAACTATCTTGTTTACTAATTCTTTGCCTAATCCACGGCCATTATGTCCCTCGTATACAACTGTATGGTTTACAATAATTAAATTTTGTCCATTTACATCTTTTCCACTTGGGATAAATTGAATTCTTGCAATAATTTCATTAGATTCCTCAATATAGAATTCATTCTTGTCCATTTTAATTTCAGTCATTTCCTCATTCTCCTAACTTTTTAGTCCTGTTTATTTTTGTTCATAAGTAAGTGCTCTGCTTGGACAAAGATCAATCACTTCCATGATTTTTTCAGCTGTTGCATTCTGTGGTGATACCCAAGGTCTGTTCTGGGTATTGAATACACTGGGCAATCCCTTTACACATTCTGCTGCATGTTTGCAATTACTGGGTTTCCAATATATTTTGATACCTTCAGTATCATAAGTTTTAATTTTTTCGCTCATAATATCCTCCTTCTGATAGTTCCATGGTAATAGTTTTGAATTACTCTTAATTCTTACTCTAATTGATATTTCACAAATATGTATGATGGGTTTTTACCAGCAAAAGAGCTATTTAGTAGCAACATTATAAATTTTTGAAAAACAATATTAATTTAATAGTACTATATGTTAAGAGGAATCTCCAATTCGAGACTTGTTATTTAAAAATAAAATTATTGAAACATAGTGAAGTTATTTATAATCAGATTTTATTCCACAGAAATAAAAACAGTAAAGGTGCAGTATTCCTTTAATAAGTGGAAGCCTGCCTATTGAAGAAAAGTAGCTGGTTATTGGATGTGATTGAATATAATGAAATGTCTTTAAAAAGGATTATCTACTTCAAAAAATGTTTAATTTGATAAGAAGGAATTCTAGCAAAAACCAGAAGCCAAATTAAGATTTCTGGTTTTTAGTTTTATTATATCTTACTATGTCATATACAGCTCGAAGCGAAAAAATAAAAAGTATTAGTATCATAATACTAGAGGTTATCCCTGTTTTATAAGTAAGTAAAAAAACGAGTATTGCAGATAATATTAGGTTAGCAATTAAGTTTGTAAACTCTGATTTGAACATAGTTAACTTCCCCTTTATTCTTGTCTTTCTTGTATTCTATTAATTTGTAAATCATATAATAGGCGGTAGGTAATTTTATATGTTATTAAAACGAATTGCTTAGAATAAGGAAGAACCAATAAAATGAATTAAGTAACCGAGGTGCTTCCATATGACATATAACTAACAAACAAACTCTCTTCGAATAAACTTTCCAATCCTAAAAAATAAAAAATGGAGTTAGTATAGTTTCATGGACACAATTTAATTAAGTCCTTACAATTATTTTGAGAGGATGTGTCCGAATTGGAACGTAAACCTGCAGGCAAAAAATATAACGATGATTTTAAGAAAACGATTGTGGATTTGTATCATTCCGGCAGCCCGGTTAAAGAATTAAGCAGCGAATATGGCGTATCAGAAGTAACGATTTATAAATGGGTGAAAGACTTTACCCCTATTGGTTCAGAAAAAGAGGCGCTGACACCAAAAGAGTTAGCCGAAATTCAGAAAGAAAACCTTCGGTTAAAACAGGAGGTAGAAATTCTAAAAAAGGCTATGGCCATATTCGCCAAAAAGTAACCGAATCAGAGCTCATCGATTTTATCGAGGAACACAAGGATCAATATCCCGTCCAGAAAATGTGCGAAGTACTGGCCGTGCCAAGAAGCAGCTACTATGGCTCCCTTGAAAAAACGACGTCAAAACGCGAACTGGAAAACCAGGAACTCACACAGGAAATCCAACGGATTCACCTGGAAAGTAAGGCGCGTTATGGCGCACCGAAAATCCATAAGACCTTATTAAACAACGGGGTTTGTTTAAGCCTGAAGCGTGTCCAGCGCTTAATGAGAAAGGCAGGCATCCGTTCGATTACCAGGAAAAAATACCGTCCTTTCCCCTCAAAAGAAAAGATTGTGCAGCTGGGTAATCTTTTAAAAAGAGACTTCTCTACCTGCACGATCAATGAGAAATGGGTGGCGGATATTACGTATATTCCTACGGTAAAAGACGGCTGGTGCTATCTGGCCTCTGTATTGGATCTGCATTCGAAAAAAATTGTTGGCTATTCTTTTTCTCGTTTTATGACTTCGGAATTAGTGATCGAAGCACTTCAAAACGCCTGTTTTTCTCAAAAGCCCCGAAAGGGCTTAATTCTTCATACCGATCTGGGCTCACAATATACCAGCAGTGAGTTTACTCAGCATGTCCAAAAATACGGAATAAGGCAGTCTTTCAGTCAGAAAGGCTGTCCTTATGACAATGCCTGTATAGAGTCATTTCACGCTATATTAAAGAAAGAAGAAGTCTATCATACCAAGTACACAGACTACCGGGCAGCGAAGCTGGCCATGTTTCAGTTTATAGAGGGCTGGTACAACAGAAACAGAATTCACAGCAGCATCGGCTATCAAACACCTCAAGCTATGGAGGATCAGATTAGAAGAACCGCTTAATACTTAACTTTTTTGTGTCCAAATTATTGACTCAAATCCAAAAATACCTCACTTATCAAACCTCCGTTATAATAAATATGAAGTCAATTACAGTATATACATTTAATGCCGTTTTTACAAAAAAAACCATTTGATTAAGACTGAGAGATTATATAATACCAGGTTGTTATGTTAAATATAAGCTGCCAATTATGAAAACTTATCTTCTTCCTAAAGGGGAGAAACCAAGGATGAAAAATGTTAATAATATTAGGGAAATCCTAAAAAGGAATTCCTATTTATATAGAGAAGAAATCCATTTTCTATCATAGGTATGTAGCAGATTCAGTACAGTATTGGCAACTTCAATGTAATCTTGGTTTCTTTTTACAGATTCAAAATTAAATCATATACCGTCTTCTTCTAGAGATTCACTTCCTAGTCTAAACCGATCATTCGCCGATTCAGATGCCTGATAGAAATATAAAGGCTCCTAGCAACAATCCGCTTTTTACAAGACATGCAGAAGAAGGAGTTCTTAATGAGTTTGATGCTGCTGTTATTCAGAAGGGATTGAATCCAGAAGAAGTAACAGGTACATTAAGATTACATCAGTCTAATCCATCTGGTGTTTGTAGAAAATGCTATCAAGGATTAGCTAATGATAAAGTACCTACTGGCATTTTAAAGCAATTAAGTCAGCGTTATCCTAATTTAACTATTATAGTTACATCTGACCCAATGAAGCTGTTAAGGTTACAGGTAGGTTAGAATTAAATATTAGAAATGGAAAATACATAGAATAAAGATTTATAGGAGGGTATTATGGAAGAACATACATTTAGCCATTTAACAGATGAAGGAAAAGTACTCTTTTTCATTCTGCTATCAAAAGAAATTTTAAGTGACTTTTCACAGATTGAAGATAGACAGCTAGCACAAAATGCTCTTTCAAAAAGTTTGGAATGGGTAAAAAACAAAGAAGAAATTGGTTACGAACTTTATAATTTGTTGGATGATGAAGAGAATGGAATAACAATTATTCAAGAGATGTCCGAAAATGAGAACGATATTGCTGCATGGAATTGTATTATCGACACAGTTGCTTATACAAGTCGAAAAGCTATGGAAAAGGAGGGTGTAGAATACTTTCCAGAACCAATTGCCCTAGTGGATGATACTTTAGTGGAACATTTTATTAGTTCAATTGAACAAATTAAAGGTAATGCTACTCTCCTAATAAAGAAGACTTACGACCAACTTTTAACAAACTTAGATTAAGCGTAAAATAAATAATATAAATTTATATCTGTTTTTAGGGATGCCGATATCGTTGGATGTCGGCATTTTGAAATTACATACTTAAGAAAGATTCTAGCGAGAAACTAAACCAAGACTTAGAGAATAGATATATAGAAAAGCAAGTTATTATCATTCTTTGACTCTAATCGTATGTGTAACAGAAGTTAGTATATTGTTTATAAATCAAAAATATTAAATAAATTTTATACTCTCCCTTATATTAGGATAATTTTTGAAATGTAAATTCCAAAATAAAAGTTATTTGGTTAAAACTTAAATATTAAACTTCTGCATATCTTAAGTAATTATGTAAAAAAATGTTAGATAAAGGGCTTGTCTTATTATTTTGAAATCTTTATATTTGTTAGAATATTGACATACGATCACTTACATAGGAGGACTATTTAATGAAAAAGGGAGTATTTATTTTTGCGACGTTGGTTTTAGTAGCTCTTGTTGTTTTTATATTTAACAAATTAATCAATACTGAAAAAATTGAATCAGAAGTTCAATTTGATTCGGAGGCAGAGGCATTAGAATATGCTAAAGATGAATCTCCATATATTGTTGACTTCATCAGTCAAACAAAATTAGTAGATAGTGAGAAAATGGTAATTTATAAATTTAAAAAAGATGAAGCGGTTGGTATAGGTACTGGAACTTTGGTATGGAAAAACAAAAAAGTTTCATGGTATAAAAATGGAAACGATGTAATTATTAGCGATAAAAACAATAATACGAATATTATAGGGGATGTTGAATCTTATTCAGGAAAAAAATTCAAATTGTATGCTGGTATAACAAATTCAAAAAATATTAAAATTGAAACAGAAACAGATAGTGAAATCTCTCCCCATATTGATGATAACTCTGGTTTATATTATTTATTAGTTCCAAGCTTGAGACAAAAATAATTAAATATTTACATATTTTATCAATTTTTATTTTAGGCATTTTTAGTTTTTCTCAAGGCATGCAGAAGAAATTCAGAAGGTTAATGTTAATGCTAAAGGTGTGGCAACATTTTACGATGAAGAATTAAAAGCAGAAATTTCACCTTTTATAGTGACTGAATCTGGTCTTATTCCTGTTTCTGAAGAAGAATATAAAGAATCTACGAATATATCAGAAGTGGAAAACTTAGAAAATGAATTTATTGATAATAGTGAAAGTTCAGTTGCTAAACTAGTTACGACAATTAATAGTAACCAAACAGTCACTCCTTACGCAGATATTGATTGGGTAACATGGAGATACAAAGAAAAATCAGCAACAAAATATTATGGCGATTCTATTAAAGTTTCTGCTAGCATTGACTGTAATACAAAAACTTGTAGAGTAGATAAACAATGGTCAGCAACAGTCTCTAAATCTTATAGTGCTAGTGCTAAAACAGAAGTTAAAGCTATAGACGTAGGAGCAAGTTTTACTTTAACCACAGCAAAATCAAGTTCTAGTACATATTCATTTACTGTTAATAAGTGCCAAGCTGGATATGTAGCTTTTAAGCCTTATAAAAGAAAATCTACAGGTACACTAAGTCAGGTTTCAGAAATGCGAGGAGTACTCAAGAGTAAATCAGCATATGCAAGGTCTGCTATTAAGTTAAAGTCTGGAGAATTTAGATAATTTAATGATTACTTCTCCAAGAATGCTTCAAGTTATTTTGGATCCTGCATATCACTTTGGAAAGAAAGGGAATTAATTAAGGATGGTGGATAACATGGAAAATAAAATGTCAAAAGAAGAATTAGTTCAATTAGTAAATAAGATAATAAACCCATTACTTTCTGACGAAGAGGTAAGTGAGTATATTGATATTCTTGAAAAGAATGTACCACACCCAGCACCGAGTGATTTAATTTTCTGGAGTGATAAAGAATTAACACCAGAAGAAATCGTAGATATTGCCCTAGCCTACAAAGAACAAGAAGACGAGTAAGGGGTTCTTGTCAATGTATATACATAAAAGAAAACACTCTAACTATGTGTTAGGGTGTTTTTTTATTAGAAGAGATAGTTTGGCTATCTTTTAAAAAGGAGAGAATGTAATGTTTAAAAAAGAAGTAATCCAGCTCTATAAATATAATGGATAGAGATGGATTAAAAGAAGAGTCTTTCATAATAAAATTATGTATCCGTCTATAAGAGTAGATTGTGTTCTTACAAATTCCCTTTTTTATACGAGTTATATGTTAGATGGATAGGGATGATACAATAATTTCAAAGTTATATTGTACATATAAGTTTATTGACAACGTTTTCTTTACGTGTTAAGCTTATATCAAAATTTAGGAGTGTTACTGATTCGATCAGGCATAACCAATTATAATTGTAATGGAAATAGGGAACCTATCTATCCATGCGATTATAATTGGTTTTTTTTATTTTATTCATAAAGTAAGAGGGATTATCAATGAAACTAAAACAGGCATTTAATAACAACGTTGCTCTAGCTCTAGATAATAGTGGAAACGAAATCATCGTGATGGGAAAGGGGGTTGGTTTTAATAAGAAAAAATATGAAGAAATTAATCCTAAATTAGTTGATAAAGTATATTCTTTAGATTCTCCTGAGTCCAATCAGTTAACAAGTATTCTAAATAGTATTCCAGCCGATTATATCTTCTTAACAAATCAAATTATTCGTTTGGGCGAAGATATTTTACAAAAAAAGTTAAGTGATGCCTTTATTGTTACTTTGGCCGATCATTTAAACTTTGCCTTAGAAAGACATCAAGATAACCTATTAATAAAGAATCCACTTCATTGGGAAGTTAAGAATCTTTATAAGGAAGAATATGAAATAGGCGTTAAATCCCTTAATCTTATTAAGAGATTTACTAACATTTCATTGCCAGAGTATGAAGCGACGTCTATTGCCTTGCATTTTGTTAATGCGCAACATAAGAGTGAAGAAATGAAGGTTACTCTACAAATCACAGAAATTACTAATAAAATTCTTGATATTATTAGCTATCATTATCAAATGAAAATCCAAGAAGACTCAATTAATTATTCAAGGTTACTGACGCATTTACGTTACTTTATTTTAAGGCAATTAAATCATGATGAAAAAACCATGGAAGAAATTACGTCTCTATATAACATCATAAAAGAAAGATATCAAAACGCTTATATCTGTGTGAAGAAAATTGAAAAGTATTTAAACATCGAGTATAACTGGCATCTGTCCAACGATGAACTGGCATATTTAGCAATTCATATACATCGAATGACTTCAAGGAATGAAAAACAAAATTAGGGTGTTACTGTTAAATCAGGCATAACCTAAATATACTTCAGAACAAAATTTTGTTTTGAATTATATTTAGGTTTTTATTTTGTCTAGAAAAAAGAATAGGAGTAAACAAATGAGTCAGGAAAAATTGGCAAAAGATATTGTAAATAGAATTGGTGGCAAAGAAAACATAACAAGAGCTTGGCATTGTGTAACAAGGCTTCGTTTCCATGTCAAAGATGAAAGTAAAGTCGATGTGGAGGGAATTAGAGAGTTAACTGGAGCAATGGGGGCTCAATTTCAAAACGGTCAGTTCCAGGTGATTATTGGAAATAAGGTTATGGAAGTATTTAAAGAGGTAGAATCGTTAGTTGGAAGTAATAGTGAAAGTGGTGTTGATGAATCAAGTGCAAGCAAGAAAAAGCTTTTAGGTAGGTTCTTTGATATGATCTCGGGTGTATTCTCTCCTGTCATTCCAGCAATTGCTGGGGCTGGGATGATGAAAGGGATACTTGCTTTATTGCAAGTATTAGGATGGATATCAGTCGAAAGCGATGCGTATCAAGTTCTTACCATTATTTCTGATGCCGCATTTTATTTCCTTCCTTTCTTATTAGCAATATCAGCTGCTAAAAGATTTAAAGTGAGTGAATATTTAGCGGTAGCATTAGCGGGTGCATTACTGTACCCAACTATTACAGCTGGGGTAGCCAGTGGAGAAGCAGGATTAAAGTTCTTAGGTATGTCTGTTCCTTTCATAGGCTATAGTGCCACTGTTATTCCAATTATTATTGCTGTTTGGGTTCTAAGCTATGTTTATAAAATAATAAATCGAGTTGTTCCTAATACAGTGAGAGTGGTATTAACACCAACACTTGTTTTCCTAATTATGATTCCTTTTACATTAATTGTTGCTGGTCCAATTGGATTTATAGTTGGCGATTATGTAGGAATTGCAGTTGCATGGATTTATGAGCATGGAGGAGTATTTGCTGGGATTTTAATTGGTGGTTTAATGCCTGTGTTTGTAGTTACCGGAATGCATTATGGTTTTGCTCCTATTATTCTACAGAATATGGGTAAGTATGGTTATGATAATGCTATTTTGCCATTAAATATTGTAAACAGTTTAGCACAAGCAGGTGCAGCATTTGCAGTTTCATTTAGAACCAAAAATAAAAAGTTGAAATCTTTAGCAGTTTCTACTGGTGTTTCTGCGTTATTAGGTGTTACAGAACCTGCTGTCTTTGGAGTGAATTTGAAACTGAAACGACCATTATATGCAACCATGATAGCTGGTGCAATAAGTGGAGGAATGGTTGTTTACTTTGGAGTAAAATGTTTCGGTTTTATCTTACAAGGTTTAGAGGCTTTCCCGGTTTATATTGATCCTGTTAGTCCTATGAATTTAGTGTATACCATTATTTCTATGTTTGTTTCCTTCATTATTGCTTTTGTAATGACACTTATATTAGGGTTTGAAGATGTTCGAGCAGATGAGGAAGAAAGTACAGAGAAAACTAAAACAACTAGATTATCCCAAGATGGGGAAGAAATAGGTAGTCCATTAACAGGTAAAGTTTTGCCTCTTCAAGATGTACCAGATAAGACTTTTTCAGGTGAAATTTTGGGGAAAAGTATTGCAATTGATCCTTCAGCGAATACATTAGTTTCTCCCTTTGATGGTACAGTTGCAATGATTTATCCGACAAAGCATGCAATTGGTTTACGTTCTGAAAATGGTTTAGAAGTACTTATTCACATTGGCCTTGAAACAGTAAATTTAGAAGGCAAGTTCTTTGATGTTAAAGTAGAACAAGGTCAATATGTACAAAAGGGTCAAGAGCTTATTACCTTTGACCGAGTGGCAATCAGTAACGAAGGATACAATATGGTTACTTTAGTGATACTGACAAATAGTGATCAATATAGTTCCGTAGAGAAGTTGGATTTAGATTATCAAGAAATAAAGACAGAAGAACAACTATTTAATATTCAAAAATAAGAAGGAGTGTTTATTATGGCTAAAAGATTTCCAGAAGGGTTTTTATGGGGTGGAGCAACAGCTGCCAATCAATTAGAAGGCGGTTATAACTTAGGTGGAAAAGGTTTGTCAACAGCTGATATGATACCATTTATACCTAAGGAAGAGCGTGCTGGTGACAATGCAGTACATATTACATCTGAGCAGTTTGAGGAAGCATTTAAGGAAGACTCTAAAAAGCAATACCCGAAAAGATGGGGAGTGGATTTTTACCATCGCTATAAAGAAGATATTGCTTTGTTTGGAGAGATGGGTTTTAAAACATTCCGATTATCTATTTCTTGGGCACGTATTTTTCCAAACGGTGATGACTTACAGCCGAATGAAGAGGGACTACAATTTTATGATAATGTCTTTGACGAATTAGCAAAATATAATATTGAACCTCTTGTAACGCTATCACACTATGAAATGCCTGCTGCTCTTGTTAAGAAATATAATGGATGGATAGATAGAAAAGTAGTTAATATGTTTACGAAATACGCAGAAACAGTATTTAAGAGATATCGTAATAAAGTAAAATATTGGTTAACATTTAATGAAATCAATGCTATTGCTTTAGCTCCATATAATGGTGGAGGTTTAATAACAGACCGTTTTGAAAATATAGATCAGGCAATCTATCAAGCCCTACACCATCAATTTATTGCTAGTGCAATGGCTGTAAAGCTATGTAGGGAGATTAACCCCGATGCGAAAGTTGGGTGTATGCTTGCGAGACTGGAAACATATCCAGAAACATGTAATCCACAAGATGTGTTAAAAACGCTAAAACAAGAGCAGATGAATTTCTTTTATACAGATGTTCAAGTTCGTGGATATTATCCAAACTTTATCAAAGAATATTTTAAAGAGAACAATATTAATATAATTATGGAAGAAACGGATGAAGATCTTTTATTACAAAATAAAGTAGATTATATTTCCTTCAGTTACTATATGTCTTTAGTGGAAAGTGCCGGACCACATGGAGAAAGAGCTCCAGGTAATTTATTCTCTGGTTTAAAAAATCCATATCTTGAATCATCTGACTGGGGATGGCAAATTGATGCTGTAGGACTTCGTGTTACTTTGAATAAACTGTATGATAGATATCAAGTTCCGTTATTTGTTGTAGAGAATGGACTAGGTGCAATTGATACACCAGATGAAAATGGTATGATTCAGGATGATTATCGCATTAACTACCTAAGAGAGCATATTGTGCAAATGAGAGAAGCTATCTCAGATGGTGTGGAACTAATGGGTTATACTAGTTGGGGACCAATTGATATTATTAGTGTTTCAACTTCTGAGGTAAGCAAACGTTATGGTTTTATTCATGTCGATATAGATGATTACGGAAATGGAAGCTTCAAGAGAACAAAAAAGAAAAGTTTTGAATGGTATAAAGAAGTAATTAACTCGAATGGTCAAGTGTTGTAAAATAATAACAAGGTTATAATTAAAGTTTTGTTTTTTAAGGAGGAACTTCTATGAGTCAAAATAAAGTAGCTATTGTAACTGGTGGTGGTAGCGGGTTAGGTCAAGCGGTAGCATTAAAATTAGCAGATTCAGGTGTGTCTATTACGGTTGTGGACATTTCAGAAAGAGCAGGAAAAGAAACAGTAAGCTTAATTGAAGAAAAAGGAGCAAGAGCAATCTTTGTCCAAGCTGATGTAAGCAAGGCAGAGGATGTTAAAAAATATGTAGATAAAACAGTAGAAGAATTTGGCACAATTGATATGTTCTATAATAATGCAGGTATTTCCGGCCCAGGGGTAAAATTCGTGGATAATACTATTGAACAAATCCAACAAGTGGTTGGTATTAATCTATTAGGTGCATTATACGGAATTAAATATGTAACAGAAGTGATGCTTAAAAACGGTGGCGGTTCGATTGTTAATACTTCGTCTACTGCAGGAGTAGTAGGACAAGCTACTGTTGGTACGTATTCTGCGACAAAGCACGGCATTGTCGGTATTACTAAAACAATTGCTGCGGAATATGCAGAGCAAGGTATTCGCTGTAACGCTGTTGCACCTGGCACGATTGAAACACCTATGGTAAAAGAATACCGAGAAAAGAATCCTGAAAATGTTAAAGCGGTTGTAGAAGCCATCCCGCAGAAACGTCTTGGAAATCCTGAAGAAGTGGCAGAACTAGTTACTTTCTTGCTGGGGGATACAGCTAACTATATTAACGGAACAGTAGTATCTATAGACGGTGGCTTTACTTCCATTTAAATCCCTGATACAAAAAAAGCAATGGACTGATGCCATTGCTTTTTTTAATTACAAACAGAAAAGTTTTACTTGGCAATATAGAAAAGGAAAATATTATGTTGCTATTGCTATAATTTATGTTCAAGAAAAAGGCCGCAAATTTCATTTGTGGCAATAGGTAGTAATAAAATTAAATTTGACAGCCTCGCTACACATACTTTGTATCTAAATCCTAATAATTATTAAGCCTCAAATCTATACTCCTAAGTTGTGATAATTTAAGTAATTATTAGCTCAGCCATAAACCGTACTGCGATCCGTCTTAATTAAAAAAGCGCTGAATAAATCAGCGCCATCTAGCCTATTTCTTAGGAATAAATCTATGCATTTTGTTTACTAAGATCTCGCTGTGCACCCATATAGCTTCCAATTACATTTTGATAGCCTGGGAGATTACTAGCAAGTAAATTCCCAAATCCTTCAACATCGTTGCGCCAATCACGTTGTAATTCGCATGCTACGCTAAACCAGTTCATAAGTTGCACGCCATTATGTGCCATACGGGTATTGGCTGCATCTGCAACTTGTTTGTTGAAAGTCCCTGAAGCATCAGTAACAGCAAATACTTCATATCCAGCATTAATAGCGGAAAGTGCTGGGAAAGCAACACAAACATCTGTAACTACGCCTGCGATGATAAGTTGTTTTTTGCCAGATTCTTCGATTGCCTTAACGAAATCATCATTATCCCATGCGTTAATTTGTCCAGGGCGTGCTATTTTTGGTGCGTTAGGAAACAGATCAACCAATTCCTGCATAAGAGGTCCATTAGGTCCGTTTTCAAAGCTTGTTGTTAAAATAACTGGTAATTCAAAGAACTCAGCAGTGCGAGCAAGAGCTAAAACATTATTTTTGAATTCATCAACACCATAGTCACGAACGAGTCCAGCCATCAGGCCAGTTTGGTGATCCACTAAAAGAACAACAGCATCATCCCTATTAATACGAGAATAAAGATCAGACATTATGTATTCCTCCTAAAAATTAGTAATCGATGAAAATGGTTCGTTTGTTAAATCGGTTTATAGCTAATTGATTATTGATAGTTGATAAATAAACTTATGAGTCGGAATCACTCTTTTCATGTATTTGCTTAATGCTGATACAATTTTAAAATAATTTCAAAATTGTACTCTGGACATACAAATAATGACTATGGACTTTTCAATAGCTGTCTAAAATGATGTTACTTGCTTCTAGTGCACTACCAACTTCTGTAATCCTCATTACTTCGGGAAAGTTTATTCATTTTCTAGCCAGATTGGATACATCCATCTGTGACAATAATTGGATTTTTAGAGTTTTGCGTAAACTACCATATTTGACGGCTATTGTTTAAGTCATAAAATTCCTCCTTTGTTAAAATCAATTTATGTTACCATATAATCCCAAGAGTCATTAAGCGGCTATATACCTAATTTTCAAACTAATAAGTGTCTCTTCAAAACTAGGATGGAAACAATTCTTGTTTCTTAGAAGGACAGGAAGATTATACAGCGAACTTATATAATAAGAAATTCATGTGCCAAAAGTAGACTAGAAACGAGGAGGAGTGGGGGAGAACTCTTTGAGCGAGAACGTATTCTTTAGAATCATACGTTTGTCAGTTTTTATTGTAATTATCTTAGTTCTTGTTTATGGCTATTTTCTACAAACAAAAGGGATGTTAATGCCCTTTATAAAGAGCTCTGTAGTGCCTATGTTAATCAAGATCATTAGCGCTTATGGAATTGTTATATTGGTGGTAATGGCTATTTTCTCTTTTGGTTATTATTGTGGCAGAAGACATGGAAGCAAATCAGGATGATTTAAATATAATCCATTATTGTAATATATTTTCCTTCTATTAGTGAGGAGAAAAAAGCTAGTCTGGACTTATGAATATAAGTGCCAGTCTTTTTTTTGTATTTTTTTTCAGCTCTGTAAGTGGAGTACCTTCAATTTCCATGAGTTTCCGAACATTCACCAAGAATAGTTATCTAAGGTGCACTATAGTAGTACCTGATTTATGTATATGGAAATATTTGTATATTAGGAACGGAAACCACTATAGGTCTTTAGATGTTTTTTTGTTTAAACAGAGACTGAGTTAGTAAATGTTTGATAACGGTTTCATCCTTGGTTTAATCAAAACAATCTAAGCAACAGCGATATAGGAGTAACGCTTTAATACGGAAATGTAGCAAAATGAACATGTGAGAAAATCTAACAAGTTGCTTGCATAACTATTACGTAGCCGATTAAACTAGGCACTAGAATATTGTCGGAATTATCTAACTTTTATTGAGGGGGCTGCCAGTTATGTTAAAGCGAAAGTTAATTTTGATTGGAAATGGAATGGCCGGAATTAGGACGATAGAAGAAATATTAAAAATTGATCCTGATGAATTCGATATAACTGTTTTTGGAAGTGAACCACATCCAAACTATAATAGAATCCAATTATCAAAGGTTTTGCAGGGAGATACAACTGTTGCAGATATTACTTTAAATGATTGGAATTGGTATGAAAACAATAATATTCGCTTATATCCAGGGGAAAGTGTAATTAATATTGATACAAAAAAGCAGATTGTTTCTACAGATAAGAACCGTGAAGAACCTTATGATAAGTTAATTATCGCAACGGGCTCTAATCCATTTATGTTGCCTTTACCTGGTTCAGATAAACAAGGTGTGACGGCATTTCGCGATATTAAGGATTGTGAAACAATGCTGCATTACTCAAAAAAGCATCAGAAAGCAGCAGTTATCGGAGGAGGATTATTAGGACTCGAGGCTGCTCGTGGTTTGCTTAATCTTGGAATGAAGGTAGATGTTATTCATATTAATGATTATCTTATGGACCGGCAATTAGATCGGGATGCCGGAAAAATGTTACAAAAAGAGTTAGAAAATCAAGGTATGAACTTTTTATTAAATAAACAAACTACCGAAATTCTTGGGAAGAAACATGTAACAGGACTACGTTTTAAAACCGGCGATAAGATTGAAGCAGACTTAGTTGTGATGGCAGTCGGAATAAAACCTAATGTTGAATTAGCTAAAAAAACTGGCATTCCTGTTAATCGGGGGATCGTCGTAAATGATTTTATGGAAACAGAAATTCCTAATATATTTGCTGTCGGAGAATGTGCAGAGCACAGGGGAATGGTTTACGGCTTAGTTGCCCCGCTTTATCAACAGGGGGAAGTGTTAGCTAAACGAATTTGCAGTGTATACAGTGAGGGATACAAAGGGTCCGTTCTTTCTTCACAATTAAAAGTGTCCGGTGTAGATGTCTTCTCAACTGGAAAAATCCTAGAGGATGAGAATACTAAGGCGATTAAAATGTTAGATGATTGGAATGGAACTTATAAAAAAATCATTATCGAGCAAGGGAAAATAGCTGGAGCAGTCCTGTTTGGCGAAACGAAGGAAGGTAATCGGTTATTAAATTTAATCAAGAATGGTGCATCTATAGAGGAATACACTGAATCTAATCAGACGGAGGAAACAGGAAGTAGCTTAGTAGCCCAAATGACAGATGATGAAGTGGTATGTGGATGTAATGGGGTAACGAAGGGGCATATTGTCTCGGCAATAAAAAATGATGGACTTACAACAGTTGAACAAGTAAAGGGGTGTACGAACGCATCACGTTCCTGTGGTTCATGTAAGTCATTAGTGGCTGATCTATTGGAATTTACACTCGGTGATAAATATAGTGAAGATCAAAAGGAATCGATCTGTGCTTGTACCACTTTATCGAGGGATGAAGTTGTTAATGAAATAAAGGAAAAGCAGCTTACACATACAAGGGAAGTTATGAATGTATTAGGATGGAAAAATGATGAAGGATGCTCTAAATGCAGACCAGCATTAAATTATTATTTAGGCATGCTTAATCCAACAGAATATAAGGACGAACGGGAATCTCGTTTTGTTAATGAAAGATTGCATGCGAATATTCAAAATAATGGTACCTTTAGTGTCATTCCAAGAATGTATGGCGGTGTTACAAATGCAGATGATCTTAGAAAGATTGCTGATGTAGCAGATAAATATAAAGTAAAAATGATTAAATTAACTGGTGGACAACGTATTAATTTGCTTGGTGTACAAAAGCAAGACTTACCAAATATTTGGGCAGAACTTGGTATGCCGTCAGGACATGCATATTCTAAGGGACTGCGTACAGTAAAAACTTGTGTTGGTGCTGACTTCTGTCGCTTTGGTACTCAAGATTCAGTAGGGATGGGGATTGATTTAGAGAAAAAATTTGAAGGGTTGAATGGACCGCATAAAATAAAAATGGCCGTATCAGCTTGTCCAAGAAACTGTGCTGAAAGTGGTATTAAGGATGTTGGAGTCGTTGGTTTAGATGGAGTTTGGGAGCTCTATGTAGGCGGCAATGCAGGTACAGATCTTAGGGAAGGTGACTTACTCGTTAAGGTTAAAACGAAAGCCGAGGTACTGGAATGGACTGGAGCCTTTTTACAGTACTATAGAGAAACAGCGAATTACTTAGAAAGAACATCTGTATGGGTTGGCCGTCTCGGGATTGATAAGGTGAAAGAAAAACTTGAAGATAAAGGCTTGCGCGATGAATTAAATAAACGCATGGATATAACTTTAGAAACGGTGCAAGAACCATGGAGTGAAACACTTAAGGATGAAAGTTTAGTAAAAAGACTTTATGAAACAGTTAATGTTCCAGTAACTTCTAAATGATAGATAGGGGGAGTAATTATGGAAAATACAATAGGAAGAGTATTAATCGGAAAATATTCGGATTTGCCAGACCGCCTAGGGAAAACAGCTTATATTGGAAAAGAAGAAATTGCCTTATTCAAGCTGGCAAATGGGGATGTTCGTGCCATTGAGAATCGATGCCCCCATAAAGGGGGAGTGCTTGCGGAGGGAATGGTTAGCGGAGACCATGTATTTTGTCCGATGCATGATTGGAAAATTAATGTGTGTGACGGTCAGGCTCAAGCGCCAGATCATGGTTGTGTTAAAGCATATAAAGTGGAAGTGGAAGAGAACTTTGTATACATTGTCATCTGATTTTACTAAAGGAGGGGTATTATGTCATTCGTAAAGACAGATCAAGTAGTGCAGGGCATGATTGATGCTGGTGAAGCAAAAGCAAAATTATCTATTATAGATATGTTAATTAGAGGAGGGCTGGCAGGTGCCCTCCTTGGGTTTGGGACAACATTGGCATTTACCGCTGAAATTCAAACAGGAATGGGGATTTTGGGAGCAATCTTATTTCCAGCTTGCTTTGTATTAGTCATACTGCTTGGGCTTGAACTAGTAACAGGGAGTTTTGCGCTCATACCTTTAGCGGTTTTAGAGAAAAGGGTATCTATATCCCAAATGCTCTCCAACTGGTTTTGGGTCATTATTGGTCATTTAATAGGAGCAGGGCTGTATGCTTTTTTATATGTGATTGCAATTACACAACTTAGTCATGTTACTGATAATGCTATTGCAGCAAAAATTATCGCAGTTGCAGAAGCAAAAACGCTATTGTATGCAAATCTAGGCAGTGATGGTTTAATCGTCGTGTTTGTGAAAGCATTACTATGTAATTGGATGGTAACATTAGGGGCAGTCATGGCGATGACATCGACAAACACAATAGGGAAAATTGTTGCCATGTGGTTGCCGATATTAATCTTTTTTGCACAAGGCTTCGAACATGCTGTCGTAAATATGTTTGTGATTCCTGCAGGGATGATGTTAGGTGCGGATGTTTCTTTAGCAGATTGGTGGCTTTGGAATCAGCTCCCTGTACTATTTGGGAATTTGGTAAGTGGGGTTATATTTACAGGTTTAGCATTATACTTTACTCATCATAAAGTGAAAAAGAAAAAAGAAATGGTTGTTTCAAAGAAGGAAGACTATATTGCTGAAACATAACATGTGATTTAAGGGGGGAAGATGATGGGAAAAGTATATATAGTTGGAGCGGGCCCTGGTAATTTAGACTTACTTACAATTAAAGGATTGAGATGTATACAGCAGGCTGATGTTATTGTATATGATCGTTTAGTCAATAGAGAATTGTTACGGGAAGCAAAACCTCATGCAGAATTCATTTATTGTGGAAAACAGCCGAAATTTCATACCATGCCACAAAAAATGATTAATCAGCTATTAGTCCATTATGCTCGCTTAGGAAAAGTGGTTACTAGACTTAAAGGGGGAGACCCCTTTGTGTTTGGCAGAGGAGCGGAAGAGATTGAGGAATTGGTAAAGAACAATATTGCTTACGAAGTCGTACCAGGTGTAACAGCTGGGATTGCAGCCCCAGCTTATGCCGGAATTCCCATCACACACCGAGAACTTGGCAATTCATTCGCAATCATTACAGGTCATTGCAAAAACGGAGAACCAGCAGACATCAAGTGGGAAAGTCTTGTCAAATCGGTTGATACATTAGCTATTTATATGGGAGTAGGGAATTTACCATATATATGTGAACAATTAGTCAAGCATGGTAAGTGCAAAGATACACCTGTCGCCATTATTCAAGAAGGTACCACGCCTGAACAGAAGACAATAACAGGTACAATTGGAAGTATTGTAAGCCTTGCTCAAAAGGCGAAAATAAAGAACCCAGCTATGATAGTTGTTGGAGAAGTAGTTAGCTTCAAAAATAGAATAGAACAAATCCAAGAAGCGAACAACAAAGTAACCATCGGACTTACTTCAGGAAACTGATTATATGGAGAAACTGTTGACAAGGCAAGCTGTTACGAGAAAGGAATCGGGTGGACTAAGAAGCAATTGATTTTGTTTAAAGGTGCTGGGAATTATAGATGTATCGATCTTGCTGTCCACTCCAAAAGCGAAATTTCCGAGTTTCTAGAACAATTGATAACGGAGAATTAATACTAAAACCACTAGGTGTTCTAGATATTCTAATAGAAAGAATGTAAGAACAATTTCAGCTTAGTGAGGAAACAGAAATCCTCTTTATTGGTCGGGGAAGCAGCAATCTAGATGCTGTAAAGGATAAGCAATGAATTGCAGACAAAGAATAAAAGCGTTTCTGTAGTAGCTGTTTTCTAATTGCTGCTTTTTTTTATGGATTAAACCGGCTGGCCATAATATTTAATGTTGCATAGGAAATAATACTATGATATTATGTGTGTAACCGGTTACACAAGAGAGGTGAATTCATGGCTACTATACGGGATGTTGCGAAAAGAGCTGGAGTATCTGTGGCGACCGTCTCAAGAGTATTAAACAATAAAGGGTATGCACATGAAGATACTAGGAAGCTAGTAAACGAGGCAATTAAAGAATTAAATTACAAACCAAATGAAGTGGCAAGATCTCTTTATAAAAAAAAGTCACGATTAATTGGATTATTGCTTCCCGATATCAGAAATCCCTTCTTTCCTGAGTTAGCTCGAGGGATAGAGGACGAAATGCAGGAGCAGGGACTTCATTTAATTATTGGGAATGCTGATGAAAAATTAGAAAAAGAAATAGATTACATACAGACTTTTAACCAAAATAATGTAATAGGAATTATTTCAGCAACAAATCAGGCGGAAACAAAACTTTACGAAAACCTGTCTTTTCCTGTCGTCTTACTGGATCGAATAACAGGCACTTATCCTTCTGTGTATGCAGATGGATTGGCTGGAGGGAAAAAAGCAGCACAAGAAATGGTTAGAAGAGGCAGTAAGCGAATTGCTTTACTTCGAGGTCCGATTGAACTAAGGACAGCACAAGACAGATTCAAAGGTGCTGTTGATGAGCTATGTAATGCTAATGTAGACTTTCAGGTAATTACTTCATCGTTTGGCTTTCACGATGCTGAAAAAATGGCTAAAACTCTATTTGAGAAATTTCCTGAAACAGACGGGGTAATTGCAAGCAACGACCTTAGTGCAGCAGCTATTCTACATGAGGCGTTGCGAATAGGAAGATCTATTCCCGATGACTTACAAATTATCGGATATGATGATATACCGCTTAGCAAGCTGCTGTTCCCGTCCCTTTCTACTATTAGACAGCCTGCTTATGATATGGGAAGAGAAGCAGCAAAACTATTAATAAATCTAATCGATAATAAGCCGTTAGTGAATAAGAATATCCAAATGCCTGTTACCTTTATTGAAAGGCAAACAACAAGAAAGGTTGAGAAAAATGATTAAAATGACGATTATTGGTAGTTCTTCTATAGATTTAGTTGTAACAACTTCCAAACGACCAAATCAAGGGGAAACGATTATAGGAGAAAGCTTTAAGACAGTCCCTGGTGGCAAAGGAGCTAACCAGGCTGTCGCAGCTGCCAGACTTGGTGCTGAAGTATTTATGGTCGGTTGTGTAGGAGAAGATAATTTCGGTGAAACGATCGTTAACAATTTCACTGCTAATGGTGTTAATACAACCTATGTGGAACGGGTTACACATTCGGAAACAGGTACAGCGCATATTACCTTAGCAGAAGGTGATAACAGCATTATCGTCGTGAAAGGTGCTAATGATTATGTCACACCTGATCTAGTTGAAAAAGCATTGAATGTTATCTCTGAATCAGATGTTGTCCTAATCCAGCAAGAAATTCCTGAGGAAACAGTAGAATATGTAGTAGAAATTTGCTTTGCAAATAATGTGCCTTTATTACTAAACCCAGCGCCAGCAAGACCTATTAGTAAAACGGTCATTGAAAAGGCTACTTATCTTACACCAAATGAATCGGAAGCTGCTATTCTTTTTGAGGACAAGGATATCCATGAGGTATTAAAAGAGTTTCCAAATAAATTGCTGGTTACTGAAGGTAAAAATGGAGTTCGTTATTATGATGGAATCAATGAAATAGTTATCCCCGCTTATTCTGTTGAGGCAGTTGACACAACAGGTGCAGGCGATACCTTTAATGCGGCTTTTGCCGTTGCAGTAGCTGAAGGGAAAAGCATGGAAGATAGCATTCGTTTTGCTAATCGGGCTGCCTCCTTGTCTGTAACAAAATTTGGTGCACAAGGCGGAATGCCAACAAGAGAAGAAGTAGAAGGGAGTTTGTAAAAATGAAACGTTATGGAATTTTAAACAGTCACATTGCACAAGTTTTAGCTGACCTAGGTCATACCGATTATATTGTAATCGCAGATGCTGGTTTGCCAATTCCCGATGGTGTTAAAAAGATAGATTTAGCGATTAAGGCTGGTTTTCCAACATTTATTGATGTAGTGAATGCTGTTGAAGAGGATATGATTATCGAAAAAGTGATAATCGCCTCTGAAATAGAAGCAGGAAATCCAGAGCATGCTGACTACTTAAAGGGAAAATTCGCTGATGCTGAAATCGAAAACGTTTCCCATGAAGAATTTAAACAATTAACGAAACAAGCTAAAGCAGTCATCCGAACAGGTGAGATTACACCATATGCAAACTGTATTTTACAATCAGGCGTATTTTTTAAATAGATGAGGTGGTAATTATGCGAATTACAATGGAAAACATCCATAAAGCATTTGGAACCAATCAAGTTTTAACAGGTGTTGATTTCGATTTGCTAGATGGGGAAGTACATGCCCTAATGGGGGAAAATGGGGCAGGAAAATCAACGATGATGAACGTACTTACAGGACTCCATGCCCGTGATAACGGAAAAATCACAATTGATGGAGAAGAAATCTACTTTAAGAATCCAAAAGAAGCAGAGCAAAATGGAGTCACCTTTATCCATCAGGAATTAAATATTTGGCCTGATATGACAGTTCTTGAAAATTTATTTATTGGCAAGGAACGAAAGAATTCCTTTGGTTTTTTAAAAACCGCCGAAATGAAAGCGTTAGCAAAAAAGCAATTTGATAGATTAGCAGTATCCATTCCGTTAGATAAAGAAGCGGGAAGCTGTTCTGTTGGAGAACAGCAAATGATTGAAATCGCGAAGGCATTAATGACAGAAGCAAAAGTGATTATCATGGATGAACCTACTGCTGCACTGACAGAAAGAGAAATCAACAAACTGTTTGATGTGATTACTTCTTTAAAAAAGGAAGGGGTATCAATCGTGTACATTTCTCACCGAATGGAGGAGATTTTCTCGATCTGTGACAGAATTACCGTTATGCGTGATGGGAAAACCGTTGATACGAAGGCCATTCCAGAAACAAATTTCGATGAGGTTGTTAAAAAAATGGTTGGCAGGGAATTAACAGACCGGTTTCCTAACCGAGAGCCTCAATTGGGTGAAACGATTCTACAAGTAAAGGGTTTAACAAAATCAGGACAATTTGAAGATATAAACTTTTCTGTTCGTGCTGGAGAAATAGTTGGGGTTTCAGGCTTAATGGGAGCTGGCCGAACCGAAATCATGCGAGCAATTTTTGGTCTTGATGGAATGGATGGCGGTGAAATTTGGCTGGAAGGTAAGAAAGTGAGTATTAAGACACCAGAACAGGCTGTAAAGTTAGGTATTGGTTTCATTACAGAGGATCGCAAGGATGAGGGGTTAATTCTTGATTTCTCCATAAGGGATAATATTGTGTTGCCAACGCTTGCAAGCTTCGCACCAAAAGGAATTATCCAGGAAAAAAATGAGACAGACTTTGTTAATATGCTTATCAAACGCTTGACAGTAAAAACGGAATCGAAAGACATTGCTGTTGGAAAGCTTTCAGGCGGAAATCAGCAAAAAGTCGTCATTGCCAAGTGGGTAGGAATTGGACCAAAGCTGCTCATATTGGATGAACCAACTAGAGGAGTAGACGTTGGGGCAAAGAGAGAAATTTATCAACTTATGAATGAATTAACAGAACGAGGTGTAGCAATTATCATGGTATCCTCAGAATTACCAGAGATTCTTGGCATGAGTGATCGAATCCTCGTCATTCATGAAGGAAAAATAAATGGAGAATTATTGAAAGAAAATGCGACCCAAGAAAAAATTATGACATTGGCAACAGGAGGTCAATAAAATGAATCCTATTAATACAGTAACACAACCTAGCAAGACGAATATGATGAATGCAATTACACAAAAGTTAGGACCATTACTAGGTTTAATAATATTAGTTATTATTGTGTCCATTTTAAATCCTAGTTTTCTAGAACCATTGAATCTCTTAAATCTTTTAAGACAGGTTGCGATTAATGCACTTATTGCTTTTGGGATGACCTTTGTGATTTTAACTGGAGGAATTGATTTATCTGTCGGAGCTATTCTTGCTTTATCTAGCGCGTTGACAGCAGGGATGATGGTAGCTGGTGTAGATCCGATTGTGGCAATCTTAGTTGGCTGTATTCTTGGTGCTTTGATGGGAATGGTAAACGGACTATTTATAACAAAGGGAAAAATGGCTCCTTTTATTGCAACACTAGCAACAATGACGATTTTCAGAGGATTAACACTTGTTTATACTGGTGGAAATCCGATAACTGGTCTTGGTGATAACTACCTGTTTCAGTTATTTGGTCGTGGTTATTTCCTAGGTATACCTGTTCCAGCTATTACGATGATTCTTGCATTTGCTTTCTTATTCATTCTTCTACACAAAACGCCATTTGGTCGCAAAACATATGCGATTGGTGGAAATGAAAAAGCAGCTTTAATATCAGGTATTAAAGTACCAAAAGTAAAAATCATGATTTATAGTCTGTCCGGAATGCTTGCAGCTTTGGCTGGTGCAATTCTTACTTCTCGCTTAAATTCAGCACAGCCTACAGCTGGCACTTCCTATGAACTTGATGCGATTGCAGCAGTTGTATTAGGTGGGACAAGCCTTTCAGGAGGAAAAGGAAGAATTTTCGGGACACTTATCGGTGCGTTAATCATCGGTACCTTAAATAACGGCTTGAATCTTCTTGGAGTTTCATCCTTTTACCAAATGGTAGTTAAAGGAATCGTTATATTAATTGCAGTATTACTTGATCGTAAAAAGTAGTATAGGGAGAGATCATGATGAAAAAATTAATCGTTTTATGTTTATCACTAACACTTATGCTTCTAAGTGCGTGTTCCATGCAACCGCCTAGCTGGGCAAAACCAGATAAAAAGAAGGATTTAGAAGATATTAAAATTGGCTTATCGGTTTCTACATTAAACAACCCATTCTTTGTTTCTTTAAGAGATGGTGTGGTTAAAGAAGCGAAAAGCTTAGGGATGGAAGTTATTATCGTCGATGCACAAAATGATTCTGCCAAACAAGTTAACGATGTGGAGGATTTAATTCAGCAAGGGGTAGATGCTTTGCTTATAAACCCAACCGATTCGGCATCTATTTCAACAGCAGTTCAATCAGCAAATAATATTGGCATACCAGTAGTTACTTTGGATCGTTCTGCAGATAAAGGAATAGTAGAAGCATTAGTAGCTTCAGATAATATAAAAGGTGGAGAAATGGCCGCAAACTATATGATAGAAAAGTTAGGAGAAAAAGCACAAGTTATTGAATTAGAAGGAGTTCCAGGGGCATCAGCTACAAGGGAAAGAGGTCAGGGCTTTCATAATATAGCAGATGAAAAATTGACTATCATTGCTAAACAGGCAGCAGATTTTGATCGGACAAAAGGATTAACTGTTATGGAGAATCTTCTGCAAGCAAACCCAGATGTTAAAGCAGTATTTGCTCATAACGATGAAATGGCATTAGGAGCAATCGAGGCAATTAATAGCTCTGGTAAGGATGTTATGGTCATTGGATTTGACGGAAATGACGACGCATTAAATGCGATTAAATCAGGAGACATGGAAGCGACAGTTGCTCAACAACCTGAGTTAATTGGTAAGCTTGCTGTGGATGCTGCAAGAGATGTTTTACAAGGTAAAAAGGTAGAGGAAATTATCGCTGCACCGCTTAAATTAGTTACAAAAGATAATTAAATGAAAGAGAAGTAAAAAGGACTGGGGTGCCAGTCCTTTTTACTTGAACCATCCTTTTTCCTTAAATCTGGTGATGGCTTCTATGCGATTTTTAACTTCCAGTTTATCCAGTATCATGCTGATATAATTTCGCACTGTTCCTGTCTTAATGGATAGCTCTTGGGCAATTTCTTTTGTGTTTTTTCCATTTGCAACCAGCATAAGAACTTCTTTTTCCCGCTCTGTAAGGGGATTTTCTTCTTTGTATACATCATCAATTAATTCTGGTGCGTAAATTCTTTTTCCTTCCATCACACTGCGGATGCTTTTTGCCAAATCATCACTTGGACTATCCTTGAGCAAATAGGCTGATACGCCCGCTTTCAATGCACGCTGGAAATAGCCTGACCTGGCAAAGGTAGTTAAAATAATGACTTTGCATGGATGGCTCATGAGTTCTTCCGCTGCTTCCAAGCCTGTTTTGGCAGGCATCTCTATATCCATTATACAAATATCAGGATTTTTTTCCTTGACTAGCTGGATTGCTTCTTCCCCATTGTTTGCTTTGCCGACAACCGTGATATCATCTTCTAAATCAAGCAATGAACCCAATGCACCTAAAAGAAGGCGCTGGTCTTCGGCAATGACAATCCTGATCATAGTAAGTCCTCCCGTTCCATTATTTTTCCATCATGTGGAACAGATATATGTAATATCGTTCCTTCTTTAGCGGTAATCTCGATAGTACCGTTGATAAAATCCAATCTTTCTCTCATGCCTGCTAATCCGTTTCCTTTATGAGCATCTTCTTCCTTAAAAGGACTGGTGCCATTATCTTTGATTTTCATAATTGTTTCTTTTTTGTTTTGGCTGATGCTTATGTAGCAAGAGGTGGCATTGCTATGCCGAACTACATTAGTAACAGCTTCTTTTAAACACATACTAATAATGTTTTCTGCAATTGAAGAAATTTTAAGATTGGAAGCTATATCACTAATTAGGCTTATTTCGGCTGCTTCTAATATTTTTTTTACAAGGAGGAGCTCGTCTTTTAATTTTATACCGCGCATTTCAGAGACCATTTTTCTGACTTCATTTAATGCAGTTCTTGAAGTATGCTGAATATCTTTAAGCTCCAAGCGCGCTTGTTCTGGGTCCTTATAGACTAATTTTCTTGCTAAATCACTCTTTAAGCCGATAAGGGATAGCTTTTGACCAAGTGTATCATGAAGATCTCTTGCTATTCGCTGTCTTTCCTCTAGTTTAACTAAATTGGATATACGCTTATTCGCATCTTCCAGCTTTTCCTGCAGCTGGCCTCTCTCTTTGCGGTTATGGATGGTCAATGGCAATAAAATAACGCCAAACCAGATGATTAACACAAAGGGAAGCTGCTTTAACAGCAAGGGATCACCAATTATCACCTTGAAGTAAATGGCGAATGTTGTAACTGCCAGGTGTATAAAATATAAGATGAAATAAGGAATCTGTTTCTTTATATTTCCGATAAAATAGGATAGGAAAAAAGAAAAATATACATAGCTGTATGCATAAATAGCAAAAGTGGATATCCCGATTAAAAGGGACGGCCATAAATATATCGTCCAACCTTTTGAAAGGTAAGCAAATCTGTAAAATAGAAAAAATAAAATAGTAAGGATAATACCAGATATCACATCAACTGCTGAAGAGGCGTGGAATATAAAATAAAAGGGCAAAATAGTAAGTAATGTCCAAATATAAGGAGAAATACCGGTGCTTTTTTTTAAAACCTCTAATCTTTTTATCATCAGTTTCTAACCTCATTATTTATTAGCTGTCATTCGTCCATTTTAACATAATATAGCAGCAATTAAATGGCATAAAACCTTATAATTGCTGCTCTTAAAGTTTGTTTGTATTATTGGATTTCTGATCCGGCAGACAAGTCAAGGGACTTCTTTTGTTTTTTCCATTCATGGAAACTGATAAACTTTTTGTCTTTTTCATCCCACAACCGGAATTTTAAAGAACGAAGACTGCTTGCCAGTGTGACAGTTGGCACATTTCTCAGGGGCTCGGTCTGGTTATGAACAAGCTCTAGATTGTAATTAGGAACCCTTGGACTTAAATGGTGCACATGATGATAGCCAATATTGCCAGTCAGCCATTGCATCCATTTAGGCAGGTGATAGTAGGAGCTTCCTTCTACAGCAGCCTTTACATAATCCCAATTTTCATCTTCCTCAAAGTAAGTATCTTCAAAAGTATGCTGCACATAAAATAACCAAACTCCAACAGAGCCAGAAATAAGAAAAATAGGCAGCTGTACAAGCAAGAAAGAGGACCAGCCAAGCGTACTGCCAAGGAGAATAACTAATAACACAATGGAAATATTAGTTGCGTACGTATTTAGCCGTTCTTTCCATCTAGCACCTTTACGGTTAAAGCGATTAGCTAAAAGGAATTCATAAATAGGTCCTAAAATAAACATAATGAATGGATTGCGATACAAACGATATTGTATCTTTACAAAAAAAGAGGCATTTTCATACTCATCAATCGTCATCATCCATAAATCACCGACACCACGCTTATCCAGGTTGCTGCTTGTTGCATGGTGAATAGAGTGGCTATGCTGCCATTTGCTGTAAGGAAATAAAGTCAGGATTCCTGTAATTGTCCCTAAAATCTTATTAGCCTTACGATTCTTAAAGAAAGAAAAGTGGCAGCAATCATGGAAAATGATAAAAATTCTTACCAAAAATCCTGCCGCAGCAATTGAAATGACAAAGGTTAAAATATAAGAAATACTCAAGCTTTTGTAGGCTAAGTACCAGAGTAAAACAAAGGGCAGAATAGTATTGGCAAGCTGCCAGATACTTGCTTTCATAGCGGATTTCTCAAAGGGCGCTACAGCCGTTCTCAATTGTTTTAAGTTTTTTATATTCATTATTAGATTCCCTTCTATTAATGGATATCTCCAGTATAATTATAAACCAAACATAATTGCAGACATACATGTCATATACGCTATATGACATTTGTCATATAGAAGGGTTTAGTAAGCTTTATGGTGAATAAGTTATCAGGCTGTCAAAAGGTACTGGTCTTGTTTTCTAGCACGAGGGAATATATAAATCTTAAATCTGTATGTTTTACAAGGAGATGAAGAATTGAAAATTGGAATAGGTTTTTTACCAAAACATTATTATAATACAGAACCAGATGCAGGAGGATTTTTTCCTTTTGGGATGGTCAAGACGCCCTTATATGTCTTTATTTTAGATAAGTTTTATCTTCCGAGATGCAATCCGAATTTAATACCGTCGTGGATGGAAAATATTCAAGCATTTCCTCTATATTTTTGTGCTGAATATTCTGACTACTGGAAGCGTAACCTTGAGAAAGCATGTCTCAAAAATGATATTACTATTAAATATCTATACAAAAAACGTGATAGATTCCTATCTGTATCAACAGTAGAGACTATAAGTCAGTTAAAGAAAATTCTCCCTCGATATATTTCAATGGGGAGTTCAAATGATCTAGTTATGTGGTCTACCAATAAAGATATATTTTCAACAGAAGAACGTGTATGGCAGGGTAATTGGGAAGGCAAAAGGGATGAAGTGCCAGTTGTAAAATTTGATAAAGCGGTTAGTTTATTTTGGATAGGATATGATGGTGATAGTGTAATTGGGCTTTCCAATAATACAAAGTTTTCTACTTATGAAAATATTTGTGCGACTTTACCATCCTTCGTTAGACCTGAGCTAGAGGAGTATGAATAATGTAAAGAGATGTTCAATTAGACATCTCTTTTTGTTTATACACCTAACTCATTCCTGCGCCCTTCATCATTTCTCCACTATGATTTTAATTAAATTCTGCAAAATCCCTCAGCTGGTTTTCTTCTATGAATCCTATTAAATACAGCAAATACGTTTAACTCTTGGTTCATTTTATTTAATTGTTTTGTATATAAATATTATCGGCATTCCCAGCAGATACACTTTTTGAAAATATGTAATACAATAATAAAGTAATAAAAAGCAATAATTATTTATTGTAATACGATAAAATATATGGTAAATTCATTTTGTGAATTATTATAGCGAGGTGTTTTTAAATGAAACGAGGTTCCACTTCTTTTTTAAAATTAGCTGTTTTTCTTTTAGGGATTCCAGTTTTAGTTCTAGGGATTTTAGGTTTAACTTGGTTGCCTTCACATACTGCAAATCCAGACTATGCTGAAGCTTTATATCCTATAGTTACTATAATGTATGCATCAGCAGCACCTTATTTTTATGCGTTGTTTCAAGCATTCCGACTTTTAAATTATATTGATCATAACCATGCATTTTCTGAAGAATCAGTGGTTGCTTTGAAATGGATAAAATACTGTGCCATTTCAATTAGTTGCTTGTATGTTATTATGCTGCCATTCGTATTTTTTGTAGCACAACTAGACGATGCTCCCGGACTTGTCCTTTTTGGTATGGTTCCTATTTTTGCAGCAATCGTCGTTGCAGTGTTTGCTGCTGTCCTTCAAAAGCTACTAAAAGAGGCAATTGTAATTAAAGATGAAAACGAGCATACGATTTGAGGTGTATAACATGGCAATTGTAATAAATATAGATGTGATGTTAGCGAAACGAAAAATGAGCGTGACAGAGCTCTCGGAGAAAGTCGGCATCACCATGGCGAACCTCTCCATCTTGAAAAACGGGAAAGCAAAAGCAATACGGATTGCTACTTTGGAAGCAATTTGTAAGGCGCTGGATTGCCAACCTGGAGACATTTTAGAGTACCGGCCAGATGATATTTAAAATTATATAGAGGTGAAAGTATGAAAGTCGTTGAGGAAAAAAGGGAGCATAGCTGCAATGGCAATCATGAGAATCCTCCGTTAGGATTGCAATTCATCTTCGATGGTTGTAGATTCTCCATTAAAGAAATGGATGATGTAAACAATATGATTATATGTGTATCAAAAACACAAGGAGTTACCTATTTTGGTTTTAAGGAACTAGAAGACTATTTAGATGAGGGCAAAGCGGCTTTTGTAATCGATAGGGAATAGGCTTAAGGCAAAGGGGACTATTGCTTATACTTGTTGAGGAGGGCTTTAGTTGTTAGCAACGTTAATAAGTGAAATCTGTTTTTATTTTTTTCATAAATTATTGCTAGTTAATACTTACTAGACTTGTTGAGAAGTATAAAAATACTGTGCTGAATTAATAAAACCATTTAAAAAAATATAAAAGTACTATATAATCATTTGTGGGATAATATGGTTTTATATACTAAATTTAGAAATAGGTTCCCTTGGAATCTATTTCTTTTTAATTACGTGAATATTTAGGAGTGGGCAATGAAGAAATACATACTTAATTATTATTTATGGATTTTTATTTTATATTTGTGCTGTATGAAATTCATTCCATATCTGGTGTTATATCCGTTTTACTGGATGGGTGTTGGAATTGAGTCGACTGCTTTTGATGGATATCTGGAAGTTAATAAACCAATTCAGTACTATATTACTTTTTTTAAACTACTAGCAATACTTTTTTGCATAATAGCTTTATATAAATGGTCAAACTTGTTCATTAAAAGAAAGCTAGTAATTAAATGGGCTGATTTAGGATGGGCTATATTGTTGCTGTTTCTAAAATTTATTCTTACTGCACTGTTAATAGGGCTGCTTTTTCTATTAGGAAAAGATCCAGACTTCACAGTTCCTAAAAATCAACAGAAAGCAGAAGAGTTTATACAAATGACTGGCCTTTCTGTCATTACTATTATAATTTTGGCTCCAATTATCGAAGAATTCTTTTTTAGAAAGATTATTGTTGGGCATTTATTTTTTAGGCATAAATATATAGGTATTATCGTAAGCGGACTTGTATTTGGGGGCGTACATGTTATAGCAGGTTTTACCTTGCAGGCTTTTATTGCTTATACGGTGATGGGCTTGTTGTTTGGATTCGTTTACGTTAAGACAGGAAGATTGGAAACTTCTATAATTGCACATGGTGTAAATAATCTTATTGCATTATTAAAATTGATTTAGTGAAGGGGAATCACATGATAGGATCGACAGCAGTAGTATTAGTAATAGGGATAATAATGTTAGTAAAAGGTTTATGGAAAAAGCAAAAACGATGGATTGGACTTTCTCTCATACCTATAGCAATGGTATTAATAGGAATTCTAACCCTATAGAATAATAGGTTCAACTTTAACAACTTGGAGGTAAACAATGTCTGTTGAAAATAGGTTAATTCAAGGGGAGAGTGAGTTTTTCTATGAACCTTTTTATATTCCTTATTTCTTAGTAGCTTTAGGGCTATTATATATACTGATTGTTTTTATCAGTTTCGCCAAAGTGAAGTATAACTGGATAGGAAAAAGCTTGCTGGGAATTTCTATTTTTACGTATTTGTTAGTTGGTGCGTACATGATGGGATCTGGTTATTATTCTGACGGCTATAATTCTGATATATACATATTTTCAGGGTTTGGTTTTCTTGAGCTGAACCTGTTGGCGTATCCATACATTTTCCTTGCCCTTGCTGCAGGGATAGGGAAAAAGGGTAATTAGGACAATTGTCTTTTTAGGATGGACGGTATATAATTGTTATGTTTTTATATCTATTAATCTAGAAAGAAGCGTTTTTAAGTTGAAAAATCTGTTTGTTTTCTTTTCGATTCTTTTTATTATCTTCTCAAATGGCGATCATCCTAAGGGAGGATACAAGGAAGAACGGAAGCCTCGATCTAAAGAGGAAACAACCCTATGATGTGAGAAACGGAAGAGCAATGCTCTTCCGTTTTTTCATTAATGAACCAATGTTAATACAAATCCGTCATATCCTTTTTCTCCTACTGTCTGGATACCAACAGAATCAGCTCGTTCATCTTCTGCAAGGATGTCGATAAATTTCCTGACTCCAATTACTTTTTCATCGGAGCTGTTCTTATTTATCACTTCTCCGTCGCGAACCACATTATCGGAAACAATCACTGCGCCTTTTGCAGCCAATTGGATTGCCCATTTTATATAGTGGGGATTATTTGGTTTGTCTGCATCGATGAAAATAAAATCAAACTCACCGAAGCCTGTGTTTTGTAATGTAGGCAATGTGTTTAGTGCGTCACCTTCAATAATAGTAACTTTATCTGTTAATCCTGCTGAGTTTATATTTTCTTGAGCTGTTGTTACATGGTTGGGGTCTGTTTCTAGGGTGACTAGTTTGCCGTCTTGGGGGAGTGTGCGGGCCAGCCAAATGGTGCTGTAGCCGCCGAGAGTGCCGATTTCTAAAATGTTTTTGGCTCCTTTAAGCTGTGCGAGCATGGCGAGAAATTTTCCTTGTGTTGGAGTGACATCAATTTCGGGAAGTCCATTCTTTTGATTATTGTCTCTAACATACTCCAATTCTTTACTTTCTGGCTGAAGCCGCTCCGTAAAATAGTGGTCAACGGAACTCCAAGTTTTATCAATTTTCATTGTAACCAACTCCTTTTGGATTATATATCCATTGTAAGTTATAATTTTACATAAATAAAATATATGATTTTTATATTTATATAAATAAAACTTATAAGGAGGAGTTAAAATGAACCTTCACGGATTAAGGCTGTTTCATCATGTAGCTAGTGTTGGCAGCTTTACTAAAGCTGCTGAAATTCTGCGGATCAGTCAGCCAGCTGTTTCTAGCCAAATAAAGCAATTTGAAAGTGAACTAGGAATTCCTTTGTTTCATAAGAATGGAAAAAAGTTTACGATAACCCCATTTGGAGAAACGTTAGCGCAAAAAGCAGCGTTGTTTTTTGCTCATGAAAAACAACTAGAACAATTTGTGCAAGACTATAAAACAGCGAAAAAAGGACGGCTTCACATTGCTGCAACCTATCTGCCTGCTAACTTCTTAATCCCGCAATGGGCAGCAGCATTCAAAGCAGATAATGAAGAGGTAGAGATTAGTATTACGACGAGAAATTCACAGGATGCTTTTGGTGAATTGATTCATTATAAGGCGGATATAGCCATGTATGCAGGCGGAAGGGAAGAGCAAATGGAGGAAGTAGAGTGGCGGGAGCTTTTTCAGGATGAGATTTGGTTCGTCGTTTCCCCGCAGCATAGGCTTGCGAACTGTACGGTATCACTTGAGGATGTTATGAAAGAGCCTTTTATCATGAGAGAAGCAGGGAGCTCAACAAGGGAAAGACTCTTTTCCTTATGTCAAACACATCGGGTAACGCCGCCAAAAATTGCTTTGCAGTTTACAGGCTTAAATGAGGCTGTCCGTTCTGTTATGACAGGCTATGGCGTTAACTTTGTGTCCTCGCTAGTTGTTAAGGAGTATGTGAAGACAGGACAGCTTGCGAGGGTGTTTGTTGAAGTAGCGCCAATAAAGAATATTATTGCCATTTGTACACGCAAAGGCGAGAATCTTCCTCCCGTAGTAAAGGAATTTATTCGCATATGTATGGAAAGCAGCAAGCACAATGATGCAAAAAAATAGATGTAGGTATGAAGAGACGCGAAGAAAGTCTCAATTTAAAATAGGGACAAGCAGTAGTGAATAGCCAGGGAAGGGAACTGGCAATACTGTAAACAAAGCTAATAACCCCTCCAAAATACAAATCCCAATAAAATTTGCAGCACTCCTAAAAAGCCTAATAAAGTTCAAATAGAATAGGAATATTTTCGCCAATTAATTAATATATTTAATTCTGATAAGGATATTATGTGGTTTTTCCTTTTTGTGGTATTGAAAGGGGGGATGTGTTGCAGGAAAAAATAAAGCTTAGCCCGAGTCGTCTATTCGCACTTACGCCAAGGAAACTTTAGGACACTCTTCGTTGTCACGGAGGTGATTTAAACATGAAGAAGGTGCTTCTGTCCATTTCTAATTTTCTCTACGGCGGGTTTGTATTGACTGCCATGTTTGAAAATTTTAAGCGGATTCGCGATGGATTTGTAGACGGAACTGTTTCATTCTCCAAAACGCCAATTTTGGATATGGTTCAATTCTTAATGGACGACTGGGCATACAAGTGGTTAGCAATCTGGGCTGTTGTTGGGCTTATCCTTTATTTTCTGCACGCCAATACAGAAAGAAAGAAAAAAGCCGAAGCCGCAGACAAGGAACGCTTATTTCGTTGGTTAGACGAATACCGAAATAAACAAAATAAAAAAAGCAAATAACCAATTATTTCTTTAACGCACATTCGCGCCAACGAATGTGCTTTGCTTTTTATATACTATGATACTCTTAATAAAAAATGACTGATTAAACTCAATAAGTTCAAGCATAGATTTTGCTTGTCTAAAGTAAAGCATAACTTATCAAAAGGGCTCTGAACAAGCGATATAATTAGTTTTCCCAAGCTGCACAAAGAATATTCAGCACGGAATCTTTAAAAAAATCTTTGAAAATATGAATCTAGATTTTTTTATATCCATATATTGGATGTAAATGCTAAAATGGTAAGTACAGATTAAAATAATATTCGTTTGGGAGGGAGTTTATGCCATAGTAATGTTAACAAAGCTAGTATTTATTACGAACTTGTTGAAGTGGCATTCCTTTTTTATGATTCATGGATTTCTCCAGATTATTAACGCATAGAAGGGTTTACGAAGCCTGTATTCGTGCGCAAACAGACGGGTGGGTGTCATCCTTTGCTTGCTTGGGACTGGAGTTAACAATTGCATAATATGAAATCAATTGTTCTGAGGAAATGCTTGTTACGGTTTTAGTATCTGAGAGGAAGCTTTGTAAAACTGGATCCCAGCAGGACATTATTTACAAAAAACCTATACGGAAATTTTCACAAGTATTATCGAGAATATGGCTTAATAAAATGAGGGAATCCCAGGAAGGAGTTTAAATACAATGGATAAACAAGAATATAAAAGATTGGCAGCTGAACAAGAAGATTGGGCACCAGGGTGGGATGCTATTGATGCTGTATTTGAGAACCTGTATCCCAATCAGGAACCCTCGCATTTTGGTACAGACCTGCACGCAAGAGCGATTTTTGGCGGTGATCAATATTTGGACGGTTATAGTATTTACGAATCGTCTCATGGATACAAACATATCGTTACATACGGCATGACAGAGCTGTATACAGACACAGAGGCCTTTGGAGGGGAGTGGAGTAAATGGGGCTATGAAATGACGATGAAATTAAACGAAGACACTCTTGATGATTGTATGTGGTCACTTGATATGCTCTCCAATCTAGCTCGCTATACATTTACACAACAGCGTTTTTTTGAACCGCTCCAATATATTGCTGGGAATGGAACTTCCATTCATATCGGAGTAGAATCCGATATTACAGCATTATTAGTCGTACAAGACACAGAAGCGGTTGGGATGGACACTGTTCATGGCAGGGTGGATTTTCTTCAATTGGTGGGAATAACTGAAAAAGAATTAGAGGTACTGAAAGAGGATCATGCGAGAGCAGCTGAGCTTGTTGCAAAAATGAAGCGAGACAATCCCCACTTAGTAACAGATATGAAAAGGAAGCACTCTTATTTATGATAACAAGCTGTCTAACAGGCAGCTTGTTTCTGATGAAAGAGGAAAAAATTTCAAGAAGTCCTTTATAAAATAGTGAAAGCTGATATAATGGCATTATAACGGAGGAAGATTTTTGTTAATATATTTTGTGAAATAAATCACATAAACTAGAGGTAGTGTTATGAAACATAAACCAATATATGTAGAGCTTCCAATTAAAGCCGACCTAAAAGAGGTATGGAAGAAAACACAAACACCTGAACTGCATGAGCAATGGGATATTCGGTTTTCTTCCATTTCATATTTGCCGAAAGATACCGAAGAAGAACCGCAGTTCTTTCTATATGAAAGGAAAATTGGCTTTGGTGTAAAAGTGGCAGGGTGGGGAAAAAGCGTTGGGGATCATAATAAACAGGACGGTACAAGAACATCCTCCCTTCATTTTGGTACAAACCAAAAAATTTCTCCCATTAAGGAAGGAAAGGGATACTGGCAATACCTACCCACCGATGAAGGGATGATATTCTTAACACAATATGATTATGAAATACGTCAAAAAGGACTGTTTGGAAGGATGGTTGATTTCTTTTTTCGACCGCTAATTGGCTGGGGGACTGCCTTAAGTTTTGACGTATTAAAGCGGTGGCTCGAAAAGGGAGAATTGCCAAGGCTCCAATACTTACGGTTTTGCTGCAGTGCACTTATTACAGCACTATTCTTTCTAGTTTGGGTTTATCAAGGTCTAGTGCCAAAGCTATTAGCGATGCATTCTGCAGAGCTGACAATACTATCCCACTTAACTTCTATCGAAGGAGAAAAGGTTCGACTGCTATTGCGGCTCATTGGAGCTGCTGAAATAATGTTTGGTGTAGTTTGGCTAGTATACCGCAAAAAGACTGTATTGCATGCACTTCAATTAATTATTTTCCCTATATTAACAATGTCTGCAGTGATTGCAGACCCGTCGATTATGACACATCCCTTTAACCCGCTAACATTTAACTTGAGTCTGTGGATTTTATCATTTGTAGGTTTTCAGCTTGGAAAAGATTTGCCGACAGCTGCTAACTGTATCCGTACTAGAAGGAAGGGTTAGTCAATGATTTATAAAGAAATTTTAGGTGAAGAGTTCAACAGGCTGCATCCAAAACTGCAAGAACGCTATTCGATTTCACTACAACATCCGTTTCATGGCAGGGGAACAATGCTGTCCATCATAAGCGGAAAAAGCTGGCTCAAGCCCTTTTTAAAATTGGCCGTGCGTTGGAAGTTTCTTTTCCCAGAAGAGGGAAGCAATATTCCATTTACGATACGAAACACTGCAAAACAGCTTCCAAATGGAGAACAAGAAATCTATTGGGAGCGGACCTTTTATTTTCAACATGTTACTAGACAATTTAACGCGTTTATGACGATTGATGCAAAACGAAGGATTGTAAAAGATTATTTAGGAGAACCGAACTTGTTTTACTCTGATTTAAAATTCATTGTTACCCAAGAGGGGAGCTTACAGATTCAATCTGGAGCTCAGCGCCTTCTGCTAGGAAAATGGGAAATTCCTATACCTAAGCTTTTTGAAGGAAAAGTAACGGTTATGGAGGGGTATGATGATATCAACGACGTTTATACGATTCAAGTTCGTATCCACAATCCGATTATAGGAAGGTTGATGGCTTATGAAGGCGGGTTCACATCTGAACAGCTCTAACACTTTAATAGTTGGTGGAGTTATTTTATTTCTGACAAACTGTTTTTTGACAACTGAGCCATATATTTTGTTATTGACTGCAGCACAGCAAATCCTTGTACCAATGACACTTCAGTTGATAATGGAACTAAACAAGAAGCAGATTATTTTTATCTGGACAGGGCTTTTTTCTGTACTTTTACTGCAAGTTATCACTATACATACTGGACAAATGATATTATCTATAATTTACTTACTATTTACGCTTACAGTAGCATTGTCAGGTGTACGTCGTTTTTTAAAACGCGGTTTTGTAAACTGGGCGGAGATTTCAATTGATATAGGAATGATGTATCTGTTTATGGGGGGAATTTGGTTTTTCATTCATATAAACGGGATTAATACTGGTTTTAGTCACATGCTCAACTGGCTGACAGCAATACACTTTCATTATTCTGCATTTATACTGCCAGTATCGATCGGTTTATTTGGCCGAATTCATACATCCAAACTTTATAATATCCTCGTGCCGATAATATTAGCTGCACCTATGTTAGTAGCTGTCGGTATTACGTTTTGGCCGCTGCTTGAATTTATATCTGTTATTTTCTATATTTTTGGCATTTATGGATTAATTTATTTAGCGATGAAAACAAAATTCCCTGCCTTTCTGCAAGGATTACTCATTCGTATTTCTTATAGCTCACTTGGTGTTACTATTCTATTTTCTCTTATCTATTCAGTAGGGCGAGCCTTTGGAAAGTGGTATGTGACATTGGATTTTATGCTCATTTTTCATGGTTTAGTGAACTGCCTGTTATTTGGACTGCTAGGAATAATTGGCTGGGCAATTCACCTGCCGAAAACGAAACAGCCTGCTTGGAGCTTTCCAGTCAGCAACATAAGGGGACAATTAACCCCAGAAAATACAGCCAAGTCTGGGCTCGTCGATGATTTAAGCATGTTTGTGGACATAAGAAGATTACCGCCGATGATTGTTGATTTTTATGAGCATACAGACAAATACCGGTTGTTTGCGGCAGTCCATTGGGCAGGCTGGTTCAAGCCGCTACTATTAATCTATAAGCCTGTCAGTAGATTAATTCAGCAGTTAAATCTTCCTGTATCGAAACAAGTAGTGGAAATGAATGGGACAATTCTAAGCGTAAATGAAGCTTTAGATGGCAGAAACTCTCCGAGGGCATGGATACGTAAAGTCAATGGCCGTACTGTTTTCACTGCTATATACTCCAGCCATAAAACGCAAGGAAGAGCCTATATGAATATAGCGCTCCCTCTTCCGTTCTCAACCATGATAGGCATATTAAAGCTCGATTGCATTACAGACACTCTTGAGTTATCAAGCACAGGGGGCGAAGATCCGGGTATATATTTGGCAATTGGTACATGGCTGTTTAGGCTACCGCTATCTGAAAACTTTGTAATTGAACAAACAACAAAAAGAGAACTTACAGCGATTCATAAAATGAAGCTGTTTGGTGTTCCTTTTTTGAAAATCGAATATCGGATTATAACGAGAGATGAAGCTAAACAAATAAACTAGTTAAAGAGGCTAAAACTACTAGCCTCTTTTTTATATGCTTTTAAAAAGCTTGTCATCGTACAAGAATTTCTTAGTTGACAGCAAATGAATAATACCATAAAATGATGAAATACTTTATTAAAAGTACTCAAATTTGAGTACTTCAATTTTTATAAGGGGATGTAATCTATGAAATTTAAGCAATTTTTAAAAACAAGGGGAGCAATTGCCGCAATATTCATGGGGATTTTCTATGCGATTGCGATGCTTGGTATCTTTTTGCCAGGGTATTCAGCAATCCCAGGAAATGTAGATAAATTGCCGATTGCTATTGTTAATGAAGATGCCGGCGAATATGGTGCACAGATTGCAAGTCAGCTAGAGGAAAATCTGCCATTTAAAGAAATTGAAACAGACTTGTCTAACAGTCAGGCATTAGAGGACTTAGAGAAAAATGACTTAGCATTAGTTGTTCATATACCAGAAACATTCTCTGCTGATTTACAAAAAGGGGAAGTTTCATCAAGCATTGATTTCACAATTAATGAAGCAGGAGCAACAACTGTATCGTCAACGATGAACTCAGTAGTTACTCAAATCAATAATCAACTAAGCACACAATTCTCTCAGCAAACAGCTCAAGGAGTACTAATGAACTTTAATGTTCCAGAAGACCAGGCAGCAGAATTAGCGAATAAAATCGAAACAGCTTATACAGGGAATGTTGTCTCGATAAATGAAATTCCAGACGGGATGAACAATAATATGCTGCCGATGTTTTTAACAATGGCAGGCTATGTTGGGGCAATGATTGGTGCGATGCAGCTTGTAGCTGCTTTTAAAGCGAGCCGTGGTAAAGCAAGCAAAACGAGGTTATTTGCTTATGTACAATCTACTGCATTATTAATTGCCGTAGTTTCTTCACTAGTCGCAGCAGGAATCGCTTATTTAGTGAACCAGCCTAGCGGTGACTTATTCTTTGGTTTATTAGGACAACAAATTTTAAACTATATGGTTTGCTTCAACTTCACAGCGATTTTAATTTTCTTAGTAGGAGAAGGCGGGATGATTCTCAACTTGCCAATTCTTTTAGTCCAAACACTAGCAAATGGTGCCACAATACCACGTGACATGATGTACTTGCCATATGAATGGATGAGTCATATTTCACCAATGTATTACTCTGTGCAGGCATACTTTGCAAATATGTATGGAAGCATCAGTCCAAGTCCATATATTTGGTCAATGGCAGTAATTGGGGCAGCAGCAATGCTAATTAATATTGCTATCGTCGCATTTGTTCACAAACCTGTACCACTTGAAGCTCAAGAAACAGAAGCAGCATCAAAAAATGGGGCTGAAATTACAGCTTAAGTTTGCTAGAATAAGGATAATTAGCCTTTAAGGAGCTTAAATAATGTCCATTCAAATATTTATCTTAAGCAGATTGATGGAGGGTAATAATTATCCTTATAAAATCAAAAAACAGCTGTCAGCACCTATTCCCCTTGATCAGCTTGTCGGATTGACAGAAAGCAAGCTTTACTATCATTTCGAATCGCTGGTTAAGCAAGGATTAATTGAGATAGTTGAAATTATTAAAGAGGAACACAGACCAGATAAACAAGTCTTCGGTATAACAGATAAAGGTCGCGAAGAATTGCCGAAGAAAATTTACAAGCTCTTTGAAAATGCCGATGCCATTACCGATATGCTTGTAGGTTTATCGAATTTGAAATACGTAGAACGAGATAAAATCATTTCGATTTTAGAAAAGAAGCTCGTCAGCTTCACAACGCGCTGGGAAGAAATTAAGACATTTGATAATGTCGACTTCTACCCAGATAAAGAAAAACTGTTGAATTTTATCAGCGGGTATTACTCAACAAGAACAGAACATACCATTCATTGGATGGAAGAGCTTATAAACAGGTTAAAGAATGAGGAAATATAAGAGTACAAGCCGGAATTTGATTCTGGCTTGTTTTTTTGTTGGCTGTGTTCTCACTGATAAATGGAACTAGTGTTAGAGTTTTTAAGAAAAATGGAGATAACTGCAAGAATAAAGAAAGGAATAGCAGTGATTCCGTATGCAGCACCTTCAAAGCCTCTTATACACTTAAAGCCGATGAAGAACAAAATAATGGATAGAACAGACCCTATAATACCGATGATATAGCTGCTGATGATTTTAATACGATACTCCATATGGGTGAAGTTGAAGTTATACTTGGAATGGATATTTTTAAAACAGGTGATGTAGAATTAAATATTCAAGAAACAATGGACCAAATTATGCCGATGATGGTTCCTGCCCTTTTAGTATGTGTCATTTACTGGTTGTTAGGAAAAAAATACTTCAACTCTACTAGAGCGATTCTGTCTATTATTGTTTTAGCAATTATTTTGAAAGCTTTAGGTATAATGTAAGTGATGTGGTCAAGCAATTTAGGAGGAATAAAAGGTGAAAGATGTGATTAAGGAGTTTTGTGCTGAGAACTTAACGAATATTCCTGCTGCTATTAAAGCGGGAGCAAAGAGGATTGAGCTTTGTGATAACTTAGCTGTTGGCGGGACTACTCCTTCTTATGGGGTAATTAAAAAAACGGTTGAGCTCGCTCATCATGCTGGTGTTAAGGTTATGACAATGATCAGACCTCGAGGTGGGAATTTTGAATATAGTAGTGCAGAGGAAGAGATGATGGCTGCTGATATTCAAGTCTGTTTGCAACTTGGTTCGGATGGAGTCGTTTTTGGCTGTTTGAAGAATGGTTGGATTGATGAAGAGTTGACTGCCCGTTTAATTGATTTATCAGCAGGTATGGAAATTACTTTTCATATGGCATTTGATGAACTGGCAGAAGAGGACCAATTTAGAGCTATTGATTGGCTTGCGGCAAGAAAGGTTGCTAGAATTTTGACACATGGCGGCAGCCCTGAACAAACAATAGAAGAAAACTTTCCTCATCTTAAAAAGTTAATCGAATATGCAGCAAATCGAATCATCATTTTACCAGGTGCAGGCATAAATTATCAAAACGTAGAAGGTGTATTAGACGCTTTGCAGGTGGAAGAAGTACACGGAACGAAAATAGTAAAACTATGATCCTCATTTCTAAGGGAAGAGAACCGGTTGTTTAAGCACCTAACTCATAAGTATAAGCCTTCATTCTAGAGCTGCCATGTGCAGCTTTTTTATTTAACTAGAATTGTAAGAATTTTATAAATTTACGGTGTAAAAGTTGAATTTTTTTCATCTATCCAGTATGATGATAATGAGAATGAAAATTATTATCAATTAGAGGAGGATGTTTCCTTTGTCTATATGGAATAACGCAGTTGAAGTCAGAAAGGCTTTTATTATAGATCAATTATTAAACATCGGTATTTATAAGAAAGAAAATGTCCAGTTATATGAGCTTAGTCTTAGTGAATTGGAAAATGAGTATATGATACATATGGGGAGGAAGAAGCGGTGAGAAAGAAGACCTTTAAAGAACTAGTGAATGAAAATAAAAAAATGATTTTAGAGGATCGTAAATCAGTGGAGCTAATTTATAAGAAGATTGACGATAAGCATATGCAGCCTCAGCCTCAAAAATGAAATAAAGCCGATAATTTTCATATTTGAAATTATCGGCTTTTCTGTTTAACATTTTGGCAGGCTTACTGTGAATTTACTGCCTTCATTTATTTCACTTTCGACAGAGATGTCACCGCGGCAAAGCTGGATAATCCTCTTTACAAGTGATAATCCAAGTCCATTTCCTAGCTTTGAATGAGAGATGTCACCTTGATAAAATTTATCGAAAATGCGTGCTTTCGTTTCTTCGTCCATGCCGACTCCTTCGTCTTGAATGGAGAACTCGATTTTGTCCGCCTTGATAGCCAGCATAACATGTATAAAGCTGCCGTTATGGGAGAACTTAATGGCGTTATCAAGCAGGTTAACCCAAATCTGCTGTGTTAAATCTTCGTTGCCGCAATATGTTACTTCATCCAATTCCACATTTATGCTGATGTCTTTACTAGACCATTTTGGTTCCATTAAAACGATAGCTTTTCTTATTTGTTCATCCAGTCTAAACGGCTCTTTATCAGAAATAATTTCGAGATTTTCATATTTAGACAATGTAAGAACATTCGTAGACAAAGCTGCTAACCGCTCTGATTCGGTCATGATAATATCAAGGTATTCTTGCCGCTCCTCTTCGGGCAAATTATTTTCTTTCAAGAGCTTGGCAAAGCCGCGAATGGATACAATCGGGGTTTTGAACTCATGAGAGAAATTATTGACGAAATCACTTCTCAAAGTTTCGATACTGGAAAGCTCATAGGTCATTTTATTGAAGCTTTGTGACAGTTCCTCTAATTCACCAATCCCTTTTAAATTAACCTTTACGGAGAAATCACCGCCAGCAACCTTATGGGTCGCATCAATGACCTTCCGGATTGGATTTAATGCTTTTTTACTGAGAAAAGCAGTTAGGGAGGTTCCAAGGAGGATGCAAAACCCTACAAATCCAAAGAAAGGAAGTGCTTTTGTCATATCACTATGTTTTACATAGCCGATATAGTTTAAAAAAATCGTAATCGCCAATGCTATAACAAACGTTGCTAAAAATACGAAAAAGACAAAAATCACTAATGTAATCGCAAGGCTTAAACGTTTCGTGAAAAAATCCTTCATGCTTTTTTCACTGCCTTGTAGCCAAGGCCCCTTACGGTGATAATATCAAACTCTGTCCATTCCTTAAACCTGTCCCTCAGGCGGTTAATATGTACATTAAGAGTGCGGTCATCTGTGTCTGACTCCATTCCCCAAATTTCATCCATCAGCTGCATGCGAGTGAAAATCATATTCGGATAGGACAACAGCTTAAATAAAAGATAAAACTCCTTAGGTGGCAGTGTGATTACTTCAGCCCTTCTGGAAACGGTCAATGCATCATAATCAAGAATAACCTCTCCGACTGCGAGCTTATGTTCACTCGCAATTTGTGCTCTTCTAAGCAAGGCTTTAATGCGGAGAATCATCTCCTCCTCATCAACTGGCTTTGTCATATAATCATCTGTGCCGGCAAGAAACCCTTGCTTTTTATCGTTTGGCTCCTGCTTTGCTGTTACCATTAAAATCGGCAAATGCTCCCATGCAGCTCTAAGCTGTTTTGTTAATTCATAACCGTCCATATTTGGCATCATTAAATCAAGCACCACTAAATCAACATGCTGTTTATCCATAAAGCGAAGTGCTGCAATGCCATCTTCTGCAGCGTATGCGTCAAACCCATACTGCTTAAGTACAGCACACATCAGCTTTCTTGTATTTTGGTCATCTTCTACAACTAATATTTTAAACATAACCTTAGCGCCTCCATATCACTATTATGACATAAATAATTTTAACGAAGAAATGTAAACTGAAAATCAATTTATTCCTACACTAAGTTTATATTGAGTTTACTTTCCAAGGATATAGTAGAAACACAAATAAAATAATGTATATAAACAGGGGGAAAGTGTAAGTGTTTTATTCCATATTATTCAGTTATTATGAGGTAAGCGGGGAAGAAGAACGGCTGATTGAGGAGCATAAGCTGCATATAACAGATAATAAAGAGAGTTTAGAGGCATTATTGAAGCAGCTTAATTATCACTTTATTGGAAATGATGACTTATGGGGGTTTCGCAGCAATAATTTTATGGGCATTGCCGAAATTATTTCCTTTACAGAGAGGGAGTAATCTGTAAAGGAATGGCAAAAATCTTTTTTATTTTATATTGACACTTATGGAAATATAGCTTATTATTATCTTGTATTCAAGATAATTTAATTCGAAATATTTTTTTAAATTAATATCTCGAATTCGAGATATTTGAAGACTTCCTGGATTTAACATAAAAGCCTAAAAACCAATAAATTGTGGAAGGCGGAAAAAGACAATGTTGAAAACATTAGGTATTCACCATATAACAGCAATGGTAAATGATGCTCAAAGGAATATAGATTTTTATGCAGGCGTGCTCGGTTTAAGACTTATTAAGAAAACAGTCAATTTTGACAGACCAGAGGTTTATCATCTTTATTTCGGCAATGAGACAGGAGACCCTGGTACAGTTATTACGTTTTTTCCTTGGGAACAGCAGCTCAAAGGCAGAATAGGAACAGGTCAAGTCGGTGTCACTAAATATATTATTCCAACCGGGTCAAGTGCCTTTTGGGAAAATCGGTTAAGCAGCTTCGAAGTCGAATTCACTTCATTTGTACTCTTTGGAGAGAAAACAATCAAGTTCAGTGATCCAGATGGACTGCAGCTGGAGCTTGTCGAAAGAAGTGAAGGACCAGTAAATACTTGGAGTACTGATGAAATAGCAACTGAAAATGCAATAAAGGGCTTTGGCGGAGCGGTGTTATATTCTGCTCAGCCTCATAAAACAAAGGCAGTGCTTGAAGATATATTAGGCTTAGAATTCGTCGGCCAGCAGGAAGAAATTCTAAGATTCAGATCAGCAGGGGACCTTGGGAATATTATTGATATTCAGCTCCATCCATCTATACGCGGATTAATGGGTGCAGGTACGGTTCATCATATTGCTTGGAGAGCGAAGGATGAAGCAGAACTGTTAGAATGGAGAGCTCTACTAGAGGAAAAGGGCTATTACCCAACAGAAATACGGGACCGTAATTACTTTAAAGCATTGTATTTTCATGAAGAAGGCGGCATTCTTTTTGAAATAGCAACAAATCCGCCAGGCTTTACAGCAGATGAACCTATTGACACGCTCGGAAGCAAGCTGATGCTGCCAGAATGGCTGGAAGCTAAAAGAGAAGAATTGGAACAGACATTACCAAAAATAGAGATACGTTCTTTAGGAGGAGATAAATAATGAAGCATATATTTAATAAAGGAACCAGTCCTGAAAGACCAACATTATTAATGCTGCATGGCACTGGAGGAACAGAATTAGATTTGCTTCCACTTGCCGGTTTAATGGATGATCAGGCATCTGTATTAAGTGTTCGTGGAAATGTATCGGAAAATGGCATGCCAAGATTCTTCCGAAGACTGGCAGAAGGTGTTTTTGATGAAGAAGATTTAGTATTCAGAACAAATGAATTGAATGCATTTCTGGATGAGGCAGCAGTTAAATATGGGTTCGACCGCCAAAATATTGTCGCAATCGGCTACTCTAACGGAGCTAATATTGCAGCAAGCTTATTGTTTCACTATAAAGACGCATTAAAAGGTGCTATTCTTCATCATCCGATGGTGCCAAGAAGAGGCATTGATTTGCCAGATCTCTCGGGGAAATCTGTCTTCATCACAGCTGGAACGAATGATCCAATCTGCTCCCCATTGGAGTCTGGTGAGCTCGAGTCACTGCTGCAAAAAGCAAATGCCGACGTTGAAATGCATTGGGAAAGCCGCGGCCATTCCTTGACAGCAACAGAAGCAGAGGCTGCATCTCGCTGGTATAAAAAAGTCTTTTAAGCGTTTTTCCCGCATTAAGTCTGATAAGTCTTCTTATCGGACTTTTTTTCGTGTATGAAAAGCTTAAAATAGTTAAATTAATACAACAAATGATGCAAACAGCAGAATATCGATTATAATAATAGATAACTTATAAAGATTAGATGGTGATTTTGTTGAAACAAAGAAAACGGAGGATTACTTTGCAAGATGTTGCTAAACATGCCGGTGTTTCGACTTCGACTGCTTCTTTAGTCATTCGCAACAATCCTCGAATTTCAGATGCTACTCGAAAAAAAGTATTAGATTCTATTGAAGAACTAGGATATGTATACGATCGAGTCGCAGCTAAATTAAGGTCACAAAGCTCTAAAATTATAGGAGTGATAGTGACGGATATATCGAATAAATTTATTTCCGAATTTTTAATAGGTGTTCAACAAACACTTGAGAAGATGGATTATACCGTATTACTGGGAACAACCTTTGATTCTGTGTTAAAACAAGAACGGTTAATTTCTACTATGGTTGAACATAGAGTGGATGGTCTGATTATTAATCCAGCATCAAAAAGCAACAAAAGCACAGTAAGTCAATTGAATCATTTAGAATTGCCAGTCGTGCTTGCAAACAGAGAAGTAGATCATGCGAATTGTGATTATGTTGGGATTGATTACATAAAGGGAACTTTCCTTGCTGTAGAGCATCTTTTAAAAAAGGGACATAAGCGGATTGCTTTTCTTGGAGGCATAAAGATGTCAACCACATGGAAAGACCGGATGAAAGGCTTTCAGGAAGCACATTCTATGGCTGGTTTAGAAGTGGATAAATCACTCATAATCGATGGTCTGCCGACGAGTGAAGGCGGCGTTCAAACAGTTTTAGAGGTGCTTAAAAACCCCGATCCGCCAACAGCTATTTTTTGTTTTAGTGATCTTGTTGCATTTGGTGTACTGCAAGGTTTAGGAATGAAGGGAATAACTCCAGGCAAAGATATTGATATTGTAGGCTTTGATAACATTCCTGAAGCGGAAATATATCATCCTCCGTTAACAACAGTCTCCTCCTTTCCTCGTACGATAGGAGTTAAAGCGGCGACGATTTTATATAATAAACTGGAACAGGACGATCCAATTCAACAACGAATTATCTTAAATCCAGAACTAGTTATTAGAGAAACATCTACATAATACTAATGAAGATAATAAAGCGGAGTATCCAAATTAAAGTTTTTTGGTGCTTTGTTATCTTCTGCATCCCCATATAGTGCGGTTTGGAGCTAGTTTCACACTTTGACACCTTGTTAATACAAAATTTAATTCTTGACTCTAAGTAATTTTAGGATTATTATAGGTACGTAAAGTAACCGAGGTTACTAAAAATAACTTTTTTTATTAGATCCTTTTGTATCTATAAAAAGTATTTTAGTAGAACGATGTACTAAAATACGTACAAGATTAATTTATAGGTGCAAGGAGATATTTTTTATCTATTTAGTAGAACGATATACTAAAAGAGAGGTGATAGAATTTTAAATTGTTATAAGATAAGGAATTTATTCTAATTAATTTAGTAGAACGATGTACTAAATAGGTTAATAAAGCTAATGAAGTAATCAGCTTGTAAAACGGTGATTTAACGTATAAAAACAAGTTGAAAACAAATAGTAATGGTTGTAAGCGTTTAACCTAAAATTAGGAGTATCAAATGAAACATAAACATTTAAACATGGCGCTAGGCTTGTATTTGAGTTATTTCCTGTTAGGAATGGTCAATATTATCTTAGCTTCCAATATGAGTTTTTTATCTGAGCAACTAAATGTGGAAAAAACCGATATCAGTTTGTTAATATCAGTCGTCGGGGTGGGGCACTTACTATCTATTAATATTTCAGGCCGATTTTCCGATCGGTATGGAAGAAAGCCGCTAGTGGTGGCTGCTGCCTTGCTGTATATGGTTTTCCTAATAGGAATCCCACTGACATCGCATTATCAAATTGCAATGGGACTGGCCTTTGTCGCAGGTATCTGCAATTCTTTGCTCGATTCAGGTACGTACCCTGCACTAAATGAAGCCTTTAATGAAGCTGCCGGAACAGCAACCGTTCTTTTAAAAGCCTTTATATCCTTTGGTGCATCATTGCTTCCAATAATGATTAACTTTTTTATCGTGCATGAACTGTTCTATGGATTAGTATTTTTTGTTCCTGCCTTACTGTTCTTATGCAATGGGCTGTTGTTAATGAAGGTTAGCTTTCCAAAAATCAAGGAAGAAAAGGTGTCTCAAGAAACTAGATCAGAGACTGCATCTTCGACTGGACCAAAGCTTTGGAAAGAAGGTGCTGCACTTATATTATTAGGATTTAGCTCTGTATCTTTATTTACGGTCGTACAAACATGGCTGCCAACATACGGACAAGAGGTTCTTCATTTAGACAAGATGAAATCAATTGGATTACTGAGCTTTTACAGTACAGGCGGGCTTATCTCCATTCTATTGCTTGCTGTCCTGTTAAAAAGAACGATAAAACCGATTACGGCCATAGTTATTCTACCAGCATTTGCGTTCCTTGCATTATTGTTGTTAATCATTAATAAAAATCCGACATTGATTGCTGTGAATGCCTTCTGTCTAGGATTGTTTATGTCAGGGATATTTCAGTTAACTGTTACGGTCATGATTGAACTATTTCCACATAACAAAGGAGTAAGCGTTTCGTATATAAGTGCTGCGGCGAGTATCGCCTTTATTGTAATCCCTTTCATTACGGGGCTATTTATCAAATATTTAGGAGTTTCCTCTGTGTTTGTGTTAGACCTTGTTATTGCTTTTATAAGCACGATTCTTGCTCTGTTTATATATATGCGCAAAAGGAACAAGCACAGCGAATTAATTTTAGAGTAATAATTTCTTATTTAAAAAAGCTTTTGTATTTAGGAGTGTAAAAATGAAAAATCCTTTTATCAAGTCATCATTTGGAATGTATATGAACTACTTTATGCTCGGCATGATCAATATTATTATCGCCTCCAATATGGATAATCTTTCGGAACGTTACGCAGTTTCTGTTGGACAAATAAGCCTGCTCGTTTCTGCGATTGGAATTGGGAAATTAATAGCCTTGTTTTTTGTTGGCCGTCTTTCTGACAAATTAGGAAGAAAGCCAGTCATTATAACGGCTAATTTCCTCTATCTTGTATTCTTAATTGGTGTTCCAACGACAACCAATTATATCGTAGCATTTATCTTTGCCATATCTGCTGGTATCGCCAATTCACTGCTTGATTCAGGGACGTATCCAGCTTTAACAGAGTCATTCCCGAAGAAAGCAAGCTCAGCGTCTGTGTTAGTGAAAGCATCTGTATCAATCGGTGCTACATTGCTTCCATTTATCATGGCAATCTTAGTAGCTAACGGTATTTTCTGGGGCTGGACATTCTTTGGACTTGGAGTGTTATATCTACTAACTGGTATTTACTTAATGTTTATGCCTTTCCCAAATCATAAAAATCTTACAAAAGCAGATGGTGCTGCTGAAACTGTGTTTAAAGCACAGCCAAAGTTTGCTGGGGAAGGAATTGCCGTTATTTTAATGGGCTTCACCTCAACAGCGTTATTTGTTGTATGGCAAACATGGCTGCCGCAGCTAGGTAAACAATTTATAGGACTTGATTCAAGCCAAGCAGTGCAATTGCTTTCTTACTTTAGTATCGGCGCACTTGTTTCCGTATTGTTACTCGCTGTTGTGTTAGATAAATTCATCTCGCCAATTATGGTGGCAATCGTTTATCCAATCGGTGCTTTTGTATCCATGCTTGTCTTATTCATGGTCAACTCTTACGGAATTGTTTTGGTTTGTACCTTCTTAATGGGGCTGTTTACATCAGGAATTCTGCAATTAGCATTAAGTATTATGATGAAGCTGTTCCCAGCAAATAAAGCAACTGCATCTTCGTATGTAAATATTGCTTCAAGTGCATCCTTTATACTTGTTCCAATCATTACTAGCAGTTTAGTAGGTTCGGCGGGAATATCGATGACATTAGTATTCGATATGGTCATCGCAGTAGTCAGTGTTCTTCTTGCTGTATACGTATTAAGCAGATTCAAAAAGATTTTTGCTTAATATTTAAATATAAAAATACAAATTTATGAAATAAGGGAGATTACTAATATGTCAAACGTACACGAAAAAAATATTGATGGAAAAACAAAATTAGTAGGCTTACTTGCTACACCAATCGGGCACAGTCTTTCACCACGTATGCATAATCTAGCATACACTTTAACAGATTTAAACTATGCTTATCTTGCTTTTGAAGTTGGTAATGATGAGCTTGAAGCAACAGTTAAAGGCCTAAAAGCAGCAGGGGCAGCAGGCTTCAATGTATCTATGCCGAACAAAATGAAAGTGTTAGAGTATTTGGATGAACTGGATGATTCGGCAAAATATGCTCGTGCCAGCAATACAGTAGTGAACCGTGACGGAAAATTAATTGGATACAATACAGACGGACAAGGCTATGTGAAGAACTTAATCGAACATGGTGTGAGCCTTGAAGGCCAAAAAGTAACACTAGTTGGTTCAGGCGGTGCGGCGACTCCAATTGCAATCCAGTTAGTACAATCAGGTATAAGAGAAATCAGCATTTTCGCTCGTAATGATGCTTTCTTTGTACAAGCTGAGGAAAATGTAGATTACATTAATAAGGAAATGAAGCAATTCGGCGTAAAAGCTAATCTGTTTCCACTAGAAGATAAAGAAGCATTCCGTCGTGAAGTAGCAGAGAGTGCAATTCTTGCTAATGGTACAAGCCTTGGCATGAAGCCGCTAGATCATTTAAGTATTATTGACGACACTTTAGATGTGCTACGTAAGGACTTAGTCGTAACAGATGTTGTTTACAACCCGCAAAAATCTAAATTATTGGCACAGGCAGAAGAAGCTGGCGCAACAGCAATTAACGGTTTAGGAATGATGTTATGGCAAGGTGCTTTAGGGTTTAAGCTGTTTACAGGTGTTGATATGCCTGTTGAGCAAGTGAAGGAAATTTTATTCGGAGACAATCAATAATTATAAACGATTGGAGAGAAAAACAATGAGCAAAAAATTCCTTATGTTACACGGCGTCAACCATAATATGTTCGGTAAACGTGACCCGAAGCAATACGGCACAATTACATTAGAGGAAATCAACAGCAATATTCAAAAATTAGCAGATGAGCTGCAAATTGAAGTTGAAACATATCAAACAAACCATGAAGGGGAAATGGTTGAAAAGATTCATGAAGCATTCCTAAATGGTATAGATGGTGTTGTGTTAAACGCAGGAGCATGGACACATTACAGCTACGCAATTAGAGATGCATTAGCTATATTGACTGTACCTGTAGTAGAAATTCATATGTCTAATATCCATTCACGTGAAGAATTCCGTCATACATCTGTTTTTGCAGATATTGCAACAGGTCAAATTTCTGGATTCGGAGAAGAAAGCTATGTGCTCGGTATTCGTGCAGCGGTAGCAGCAAGCCAAAAATAAATGAAAAGGCCAGATATGTTGATATCTGGCCTTTTTTATATGCTTATTTAAAAATTGGCAGCGGCCTCTTGTGCTTGAATAATAGCCTTTGCTTTAATTTCCTCTGCTTTTTCAGGAAATCGCTGCTGTCCCTCAATAATAATACTTTCAAAAGAGGACACTTCGAAGAAATTCATCATAACCTCTAAATAGCGATTGCTCATTTCATTCTTAGCTTCAGAGCCATGCGTGTAAATATCACCGCTCGATTGAATATGGAATGCTTTTTTTCCTTTTAACAGCCCTACAGAACCTTCTTTTGTGTACTTGAAGGTTTTTCCTGATACAGTCACTGCATCGATATATGTTTTCATAACGGCAGGAATGGAGAAATTCCACATAGGGTTCACAAAAACATATTTATCCGCCAGTAAGAATTGTCCTCCTAACTCTGCAAGACGGCCTGTTTTTAGTCTTTCAATATTGGAAAGCTGTTCGAAAGGGGTGCCTGCTTTTAGTTTTTCCCAGCCGTTAAATACATCTCTATCTAAATAGGGGATATCTGCTTCGTATAAGTCTAGGTGAACAATATGATCCTCTGGATGTAATGCTTTATAAGCTTCGATAAATTCTCGTCCTACTGCCATACTATAGGATGTTGTCTCATCATAGGGATTAGCTGTGATATATAGTATATTAGCCATTTTCTGCTCCTTTTTCGTCGATAAAAGTTTCATCATTTATTTACTTTCCATCTGCATGCAATTTTGTTGCTAACTAGTCACTCATCCAACTTTCACCCCATTGGCTTATCGGACCAAGAATCTTTCCTAATTCTAACCCTTTTTCTGTCAATAAGTATTCTGCTCGCACTGGCCTTTCGGTGATAATATGCCGAATCACTACTCCATGATCCTCTAATTCCTTCATTCGTTCCGTAAGCATGCGTTTGCTTAAATCCGGTATGATTTTGTGTATCTCACTAAAGCGCTTAGGTCCGCTTAACAAAACATAAATAATTAAGCCCGTCCATCTTTTTCCGATAAGTTCAAAGCTTTTTTCCACTTTAGGGCCTAATTGATGCTGTTCGTTCATTAACATATATCTCCTTCAAGATAGATTTCTTCGTTATTTATTATGATTTTTTATATTTATATTATAACTAATATTTGTGAGGAATTTAACAAATTAACATTATAGTAACTAAGAAAAGTAAAAACAGTATATGAAAGCGTGCAAAAATGATGCAGAGTATAGGAGAGTAATATCTGTCTTAGTTAGTAATGAAAAAGTTAGAAAGCAATAGAGCTGAAGTTTTTGAGTGCGATTTGCTAAATAAAGATTTTGAATTCTTGTTTACATAATAAAATTATAATAAATTTGTTTGAGTTCCTTGCTGAAATGAAACTTTACCATGCAAAAATACGTAGGAAGAGTTAACAGCAATAAATTAAACTTGTCAGGAGCGTACTCATGTCTACTATTCAAAAAATCACAGCAAATCTTTGGTTTAATACAGAGGCAGAAGATGCGGTGAGGCACTATACGTCGATTTTTAACAACTCTTCCATTGGCAAAATTACACGTTACGGTAAACAGCGTCAAATAATCAGCGGGATTTCCGAGGGAGATGTAATGACGATAAGCTTTACTATCGAAGGGTAGGAATTCGTCGCATTAAACGGTGGCAGCACACATAAATTCACGGAAGCCATTTCATTTATTGTTCATTGTGCAACACAAGAGGAGCTTGATTATTATTGGACTAAGCTGTCAGAAGGCGGCGATGAGAAGGCCCAAGTGTGCGGTTGGCTGAAGGACCGTTTTGGTGTATCCTGGCAAATAGTCCCAGTAAGTTTGAATGATATGATAGCAGATCCTGACCCGGACAAATCACAGCGAGTAATGAACGCTGTGATGAAAATGAAAAAAATTGACTTAAGTGTATTAGAGGATGCTTATACACAATAAAACGAGGAGTTGTTAACTATGTGGAATCTTACATTGGAGGCAAAAAAAGCTTTTACCCAATGTAATCTACTGCCGATAAATGAAACCGATGAGGAATGGGGAATGGTGTTATCGGAAGCAAAAGAAGAGGGCGAAGATATACATACAGCTTTAAAAGATGAACTGGAGGATGTGAAAGCAGAATTACAGGAAGTTTTGCCAAAGTTGTTTCTACCTTATTTGGAAGATGGCACATTAAATCAGCCTGATCTTCCTGCAACAGTCCGTGCTGATTATTTGCAATGGATAAAGGAGCAAGAAGAGAAATTTGAAGATATTTTAGATGCTGCCTATATGCAAACAACTGAAGCAGCTGCATCACTATCTTCAACAGCACAAGCGGTTTTTGCAGCAGGAATACATGATTTTGTGGTAGAGCGGTTGGAACGGAAGGGAAATGAGTTGCATCTTTTTGTTAATACAGAAGGAGGTTTTTCTACAGCTTCTTATATACACTTCCATTTTGAAAATATTACAGCAGAAGAAGATCCTTGTATGATTATGGCAGGACAATATATGCTATACAGTGAGTTAAAGAAAACGAAAGATGGTTTTGCTTTACGTGTGCTGCTTGACTGTCCTGAAACAGAATGGACTATTCATATGGAGAAAATAAATGCGGCATGTTATTATCGCCCAAGTATTTACACGCAATATAGAGCGGAGGAAAAGCTGGAAGATTTAGCATGGAATGACTTTGTGAAGCAGCTGAACGGAGAGCATTCATATTGGCTGATTACACAAGACATACTCTCACCTATTCAGTCCTTTACAAACAACGTTCAACTCGTAAATGGCAAGGTTGAATTCGAAAAAAATAAGATCATTATCACATCAAAAAACAGCCAATCACAATATAGCTTAGCTGAATACCATCTAGCTGATTTTCTTTATACCGATATTTATGAAGATCCGGACAGTCAGTCTAATGAACCGCTGGCAGTAGAAGAATTAGAAGCAGCAATCTTAGAAGGCAGTATAGAAATGCAAGTTCGTGCTTGGAATACCATTTATCATAACCCTGAAAAACATCTAGATTTAATCAATTCGTTATTATTACAAGTGGAAATTACAGAAGAAAATGAAATGCTGTTAAGTGTCTATCTAACATATTTTTATGAAAAAGATATATTAACAGATGAAGTAAGCAGGAAATATCAGTCCCTTCTTCTGTAAAACTTCTGAGGCTGCCTTTTGGCAGTTTTTTTGTAGTTTTGGAAGGAGGTGAAAACAATATATTACCTATTTATACGTTGCTTATTCTGTTAAAATAAGCTGTAGAGCATTCTTTATCTGAATATCAGGGGAATATTCTGAATCTTACATAAAAAAGAAAAATTATATTTTAAGGGGAATGAGGAGGAATTCTAAATTGCATGAAAAGAAAGTGACATGGTTAGAGCTTTTTTATGATTTACTGTTTGTTGCATCTGTTGCGGTCGCTACACATGTTTTGCTACATGTGGAAGACGGACATATACATACAGAATATTTGTTTAAATTTGTGCTGATATTTGTGCCGATTTGGTGGGCATGGGTAGGACAAACGATGTTTGTTAACCGCTTCGGACAGGATGCGTTTCATCAGCGAATCTTTTTAATTCTACAAATGTTTTTTGCGTTACTTATGACTTCAAGCTTATCGGTAGATTTTGATCCGTATTATCTGTCCTTCTTAATCGGGTATATTGGCTTAAGAGCTGTAACAGCTGTTCAATATTTGGTCGTGCAACGGATTGAAGAGGGAGACCGGAAGCTGGCAGCACAATTTTTCGGAAGATATTTCTGGATAGGAATAGCCGTTTCGTTATTGTCACTGTTTTTCGAGTCGTGGATTCGTTATGCCATCCTGTATGCAGGAATTCTTATCGATATAATTGTGCCGATATTAGGCCGTAAATATTTAGTTAAAGTACCTACAGACACAGGGCATCTTTTAGAGCGTTTCGGTTTATTTACAATTATCCTCTTTGGTGAGTCACTTGTCAGTACATTGGCAGTCATTCAGCCTACTCAAGGAGATTGGGAATCAATCAGTTTTGCGATTGGAGCATTTTTACTGATTATTGCGATGTGGTGGCAGTATTTTGATAACGTCGAGAAAAAAGTAGATAAATCCATCCAAACTGCCGGTCAAACAATCATTTATGGACATCTATTTATACTTATGTCATTAAGTGCAATTGCTGCATCCATCAGACTGATGGTTTTACATGAGATTGACTATCATTTTAGCTTATATTTCACCTTCGGATCTGTCTTGCTGTACTTCTTTTCGACTACATTTGTTTTCCATCAGTACAGACATGTGCATCATCGTCTAAAAATCTATCACTTAGGTTTGTTTTTAGGCATGCTGGCAGTGTTCTTTATTTTTAATTTACTTGTTCCTGTTTCGTCAATAGTAATAGTAGTGGAATTAACATTCTTTTTTATTGTTTATGCAAAGCTGACAACAACTTAAGAAAAAGCGTGATACCTATTCTTTTAGACTGCGATTTCTGCAGTCTAAAAGAATAAATAAACTAACTTTTCTCGGAGGTGACTTCAGTGAAGTTTAAGTCAAAAAAAGACTGGTGGTTAACCGTTATTATTTGGGGAGCATGTATTTTTGCTATAGGCAGTGGCATATATGGACTTATGGTAAAACCATTCAGTATATATGTGTTCATAATCGTTTTGCTTGGCGCCATTATTTTACCACTAATTATGCTGTGGTTTTGGCTGGCTACTTATTATGTCATCACAGACGACAGCTTAATAATTAAATATGGACCATTCCAGACGACCATACCGCTCCATCGTATACAATCTCTTAAGAAAACTAGAAATCCCTTATCAAGCCCCGCCTTATCCTTACAGCGAATTGAAATCTTCTACGATAAATACAGCTCTGTTCTTATCTCACCGGAGAAAAGGGAAGTGTTCATAAAAGTCCTTTCTAGCAAATGTCCTCATATGAAAGTCAGTAACTAAAGCGGAGAAATGCTCTTTTTCCCCGCCAATTAACCTTATAACTCCTGATTCTTGAAGGAATAGAAGGACATAAATAGGCCAACAATTGCACATATGCTTATAGAAGCATATGCTATACCGAAAAACACGTTTACTCCTGGAGCGGTTAACAATGCTACCGCAGACCACGGTACGATGCTGCTTAGTGTTTCCGGCCAGTATAACCCAGCAAATCCAATCGCACTGAAAATAAGGGAACATAGCAAAGAAGGGTAGAAGGTTTTCCTTTGCATAACAGCTATCCAAATGACAGGAGTGAGTGTGCAAAAGTTGTATACTCCGGTTTTTCCCACCATTTCTATCATTTCTGGGACAGATCTGCTCGAAGACTGACTGCCGTATAAGAAGTAAGCTCCAGCAAGAATAATGCCAAGATAAAGCAGGGTTATTATCATATGCCACACAGCCCAAACAATTATCTTTCCAGCCAGAAATTTTTCACGTTTAACAGGTGCGGTCATCGTATTGATCATTGTATGGTCACTATATTCTTTTTGAATCAGAAATGTCAGTAAAAAGGAGCTCAAGATTGGGTAAATAATTAACTGACACAATAAGGATTGGCTAAAGAGCCAAGTCATAACAGGATCATCAGGTGTTGTGCCTTTGTACTGGTAAAGGTCATCTGCAATGAGCAGGCATGGCAGGAGAAGAGCGAGACAAGTGCAAACTAGCATTAGTTTATTGCGACGAAGCTTCATGCATTCTGCAGCAAGAACATTAAGCAATGCCTGCACCCCCTGTAATTTTTTTGAAGTATTCTTCTAGATTATCATTGCATATTTGAATAGTAGAAACACCCACACCAGCTGTTACTAAGCGCTTATTTAGTTCTTCAGGATTTACAGTAGTATCGTAAATTCGAATAGAGTTGTCTGCTTCGACGGAATAGTCGGAAATAGCAAGGCTGTGTTCAAGAACATGTGCTGCCTGTGATTGAGATGAAACACAAACACGAATATACTTATTGTTCTTCTTTTCAAGCTCTGCCATTGTGCTTTCTTCTAGTAGAACACCTTTGTCAATAATGCCGATATCATCTGCCATTAAGGAAATTTCTGAAAGAATATGGCTGGATATAAGAATCGTTTTTCCATACTCTGTACTTAAGCTGCGGATGAAAGCACGAATTTCTGCAATTCCAATTGGATCAAGACCGTTTGTTGGTTCGTCTAAAATCAATAATTCCGGATCATTAAGAAGGGCGTTTGCTATCCCAAGCCGCTGTTTCATTCCTAAAGAATAGGCTGCAAACTTTTTGCTGTCATTATAAGGAAGGTCCACTGTTTCAAGGGCACGCTTTACTGCGTCTTTTTTTATCGTTCCTCTCAACCTAGCAAATATCTGCAGATTTTCCGTTCCAGTGAGATTAGGATAAAAGCCTGGAATTTCTACAATAGACCCAATCCTTGGGTACAGCTTACTTTGATTCTTATTAAGTGGTTGCCCGAACAAGTGAACTTCACCAGCAGATATGGAGGATAATCCTAATAACATTTTCATTATTGTCGTTTTGCCTGCACCATTCCTTCCTAGCAGACCGTAAACATGTCCTCGCCGTACATTTATATGTACACCGTCGACCACTGTATTGTTTCCATATTTTTTTGTCAGATTTTTCGTTTGAATAATATAATCGCTCAAATCATTCAGCTCCTTTCCTTACAAGAATAACAGGCTAACCTTGCTTAAACCTTGCCGTTAACTTGAATTATTCTTGTTTGCTTGAAGGGAGATGTAAAGGCAGCTCCATAAAAAAAGCTGTACCTTGCTTTAGAGTGCTCTCTACGGTTATCGTTCCTCCGATTCCTTTAACTAATTCCTTCACGATAGCTAGACCAAGTCCGTTGCCTTTCACACCACGAGCAGAATTTCCTTTATAAAGCCTATCAAAAATATGTGGTAAATGAGATTCAGCAATTCCAATCCCATTATCTCGTATTTCCGCATAGACATTACTGTTTTTTATGTAAATATGTATGAACAGAGAGGAAGCAGAACTATGATTCAATACATTTTGCAAGAGATTGTCTAATATACGTTTCCATGCTGTCTTATCTATTATCATATACTGCACTTCTTCTGGAATAGAAATAACATAGTCCATGCCAGCATCCTCCAGCTGAGGAATCCAGTCAGCCACTATTGTTCTTGTATATTCAAATATCTCCACTTCATCCAGTTGGTACAGCCGTTCACCTGATTCCAGCTTCAGCCATTCAAACAGAGTATCAATGAAATGATGGAGATCATGCGCTTTTGATAAGGATGTCTTCAAATAATGGTCTTTATCACTATCATTAACTAAACCTAGTTGTATTGCTTCAAGATAGCCGGTTAAAGAGGCTAAAGGAGTTCTTATATCATGGGACAAGCTTGTAACCAACTGCCGGTATGCTTTTTCAGATTGTTTATGGTGGACAATTTCATTCTTCGCATTAATAACAACTTCGTTTATTTTATAGCTTAACTCTGCAGCAATGGAATTTTCAGCAATAACGATACGCCTGTCCATATTTCCTTGCACCATCTCATCGACTACAAGGGTAATATCGTTCAGCTCTTTTTTTATACTACGTATGTAAATGAATAGGAAAATAACAATGAGCAGCAAAATAACAGAAAAAATAATAGATAAAATATTAACCATGATGATTAAACCGATAACCAACTCCGCGAATAGTTTCAATAAATAAGAGGCCTTTGGCGGGATTCTCAATTTTTTTTCTTAATTTACTAATAAAGGACATGATATTGTTATCATCAAAAGCATATTCATCATGCCAGACTTGATTGTATAACTGGCTTTTTGTGAAGATTCTGCCTTTGTTACAAGCCAAAAAATACAGCAAGTCAAACTCCTTTGCTGTCAGTTTCACAAACTCACTATCTATGAAAACAGAGCGATTGTCTGCATCGAAAGTAATAGTAGGAAAGGTTAATTTACTATTAAGAGCCTTCGAATCATGAGCGTTTAAAATGGTATTTCTCCTGATTAAAGATTCAATTCTGGCCAGAAACTCTCGAATACCAAAGGGCTTTGTTAAATAATCGTCTGCACCAAGCTGCAAGCCTTTCACTTTATCTGTCTCATCACCTTTAGCTGTCAGCATTAAAATGGGAATATTGCTGTTTTGCCTAATCTGTTCTAATAAACTAAAGCCATTAATATCAGGGAGCATCACGTCAAGTATCGCAACATGATAATGGCCGTTAAGGAAGAGGGATATGCCGTTCGAAGCAGTATGAGCAACATCTGCTTCAGTGCCAGCTGTGGCCAGACAATTCTGAAGCAGTTTGCAAAGCTCTGTATCATCATCGATAATTAATGCCTTATGAGTAGTCACAAGATCACTTCTTTCTATATTTACTAATTGTCATTTGTTTTTCCTCTAAAAAATTCCATATTTGGAGTTTGCTATAAATTATACGCAGATAAAGCATATGTATCAAGACAAGAGTATTAGGAGGAAGGTGAGGGTCTTTAAAGAATTCATTTGGTGTATAGCTGCCTTTGTTTTAGGCTTAATGGGTGTTGGCACAGCAACATGTTTCATGGGCTTTATCGTCCTCGTTTTTGTAGTAAAGAAAGTAAGCAGCTCAAATCCTGTTACAAATAACTCCGTTTGAAGAGATCAGCTAACCTGATCTCTTCTTATTTAACATTTACAAACCATTAAATGATTTCCATCCGGGTCTTTGAAAGTGAAATAATGTTCATGTTGAATGGTGGTAACTAACTCAATTTGTTTTTTTTCTGAGTACGCATATGCTGCCTTAATATCTTCTGTATTAAAATGAAATAATGGTGTATTAATAATGTTTCCTTCTGCGTATATTTTGCTGTCCAGCACAATGCCTGTTCCTTCCATTGGCAATACATACAGATGATCAAACAAGATTTCACCATTTGCAGGCAAACCTAAAAAGTCACAGTACCAATCTTTTGCTTTTTCAATATCGCTAACAGGGATAAAGATAGTTCCCACATGATTTTTTATAGGCCTGGTCATTCTACTCCTCCTTCAATAATACTCCTCTAAAAAAACTGCTTAGTAGTTTTACTTCCACATTATCAAGTTCTCATCCTTTAATAGGATAAAATATAGGAGTAATTTCCTATTTTAAACATTGAATTACAGCCGTTATAAATAGTAGCTGGAAATTAATTAGAAGTAGAATCAAACTCTAGAAAAAGGCAAACTTGTTGAAAGATAAGGACGCAAAACCACAGGTCTAAGGAAATTCTACGATGGCTGGGTTACCGAAGGGAGAATAACGATATAAATTGAAGAGACTGTGATTAATAAATATTAAAGCTGTACGGAACTAGTAGTATCTCTAAAAATTGTAATTAAAAACTAAATAGAAAAAGGAAGAACGAACTTGAACACAACTGGAGAAATCAACAAAAGTACTCAAGTGTTAGAAGCCAACTCTGTATTAGCAGCACTAGAATCTAATTTGGCAATTGTTGAATTTGATTTGACTGGTAAGGTCATTTGGGCAAACGAACATTTTGCAAATACACTTGGATATAGTGTGCATGCATTGAAAGACATGCTTCATAAGCAGTTTTGCACACAAGAATTGCAAAACAGCAGGGAATATGCACTTTTATGGGAAAACTTAAGAAAAGGCACTAAGTTCCAGGAGAAAATCCAACGAGTTGGCAGAAGCGGAAATTTATTATGGCTGGAAGCCACCTATATTCCTGTATTAAACGATAATGGGGAAGCAGCAGCAGTACTCAAAATAGCTACAGATATTACAGAGCGTGAAAACAAAACATTAGAGCTTGTTTCCTTATTAAAGAATCTTTCCTTAGATCTAGGTGAAATAGTCAGTGATAACGCTAAGGAGAATATGCAGGCGATTCAATCCTTACAGGAACAAACAGATTTAATTAGAGGACTGTCTAAATCCATTCAAAATATATCTTTACAAACCAATATACTCGCATTAAATGCAGGAATTGAAGCTGCACGAGCAGGCGAGCATGGACGTGGTTTTAATGTGGTTGCAACAGAAGTAAGGAAACTAGCTGGAAATGTGGAAGACGCTATTAAAAAAATCAACAGTAATATTGAAAATATAGCAACAGAGGTAAATAAGGTTAGTGAAGTCACCAAAAACTCTCAAGAAGTGGTAAGTTCCACGCAATCAGAGATTTGTGGGAAAATGAACGAGTTTGAAGGTTTAAATAATAGAGTCTAAACTACTTTCTTACAAAAGTATACCCGCCTTTTTAGGCGGTTATTTTTTTAGAATTGGCAACCCTTCCTTAATATTCCTCTATCATTTCAAAAACTAGCGAAATTTGTAATACTCGTAATATTTCTTAATGAAAGTGTAATGAGAATTCACTATATTTTTCTGAATATATTGATATACTAAGATAGTTAAAACGTCGAGATACATAGCCAATGGAAAACACATAATTTTGGAGGTTACCATCATGAAGAAGGCCATTATCGCAGTATTGGCAAGTTTAAGTTTACTCGCAGGAGTATTTATTCCGTCTCCACTTGATTCAGGAAAGGTAGAGGCTGCTTCTGCTTCCTATAAGGATAAAGCAGTTAAAGAAGGCAAAAAGGTAATAGGAACAAAATATAAATGGGGCGGCACGACAAAAGCTGGTTTTGATTGCTCAGGCTTTGTTAACTATGCGTTTAAAAAAGCAGGCAAAAGCTTGCCAAGAACTACCGCTGACCTATACAAAAAAGGTCAAAAAGTCTCTAAAAGCAAGCTGAAAAAGGGAGATATGGTATTTTTCCAAACCTATAAAAAGGGCGCTTCCCATGTCGGTATTTACATAGGTGACAATAAATTTATTCATGCAGATTCTACTAAAGGCGTAACAATTACAAGTTTAAGCAACAGCTATTGGAAAGCTAAATACTACAGTGCAAAGCGTATTTAAAACATAAATCATCAAACAGAGCAGCCACAGGATGCTCTGTTTTTTTATAGAGACTTTTAATGGAAAGTGGTTACTCTTTTTCTTCCTTAGGGAGTAAATTTAGAAATTTAGCAAGAGAAAGCAGTGTAGAAGACCGTTTTTCAAACAAATATTCTTTATTTGTGTACTCTTCCATCTCTGCTTTTATATTTTCTGGGATATATTCTTCTGGAATGAGGATCGAAACATGGGCTTTTATTTTTGGAATATCTAACTGATCGGAAAGGTAAGATAGATGATTTCCTTCCCCGGCAGCAGCATACTTCCCATTAGGAAGACGGACTAAGTGTAAATCAGCAAGCAATTTATCATCCCAGCCTTTTGTTTCAACAGATTTCTTTAGTTCAATCAGCTTCTCATCATTTTTAATCTCCTTTGGTGTATGGCTTAAGCCTATGATATCTCTAGGTGATACGGAAGTGACGCCATAATCAACCGTTACATACGGCTTATAAGGGCTGACCGCTTGATCAAAGAGTATCCACCGTTTTTTAAAGATTTTTAGCAATGGAAACACCTCCTGCTATAAAGCTATTTACTACGGAGCTATTTCATTCCAATAAAATCAAAAAGGACAGATACATGACCTCACAGCTTTCTATATGGAGTGTGTATACATACATTTCAGTGAGAGAGCGTTATTCTGTCTTTGTAATGCGAAAACCTACCGACAAGAGGGAGTTAGGATTATTTAATTATTCCTTCTTTAATCAGTGATTGGATAGCTTGTTTAGCTCTTTTCTCATAGGAGTGATTAGAAACAGTTTTATGTCCTTGTATTTTGATTTTTGTTCTTTCTTCTGGATGGTTCAAATAATAGTCGACTAAACTAAGCGTTTGCTGCTTGTTAGAAGATACAACCAAATCTTTTCCGGCTGTGAATAATTCTCTAACCCCCGGAGTGTCAGAAGTGATTAAGAAGCCTCCAGATCCTAAAATCTCATACGTACGTTGCGTAACCTGTGATTTGTAATTTTGCGGTCCGATGATTATTTTTGCACTATTGTACACTTTATAAGCATCTCTATATGGTAAATAACCATGAATCCAATCATTTGGGATATTTACGCCAAGTACATTGCCCATTTTATCCCAATCTGCTCCCCAAAAGTCAATGCGGATACCTTCCTCAACTAATGGTTTTATCAGAGTTTGCAGGGATTTATTCCGATAATGCTCAGGAGCTTCTGTAAGAATATGAGGATAGGCGTTTGCCACCACTACAATATCATAGATATTTTGAGCATTAGAAACAGGATAATGAATGCTGGGCTCAAAGCCGAAATCAAGATGAGCAGCAGGTATTTTTAGTTTCTTGTAGAAATCCACTAAACTTGTACTTAAGGTGAAAATAAAGTCTGGCTTCATTCTAGCGATCAGAGGAAGAGTAAAGTCAAGTGTGAAATGGGGATCCTCTACAGCCCAATATATATGTGGTATTCCCGAAGCCTTCACTTGTGAACTTATTAATTTCTGCTTCCAAGGACTATCATTTTCTTCAGACCATCCCTCAGTAAAAATAAGCTGAGGCCGGAAGCTCGCAATTAAATTAGGAATTGTCTTTTCGTCTATTTTTCCTGAAACCAAAACTTCATGACCCGCATCCCTGAACCCGGCTGCTAACCCATACATTAAAAGTTCATTACTATCAATAAAGAGTATTCTCAAAAGGAGTCACCACCAGCAATTTTTTATTAATATATGAAAAGATGGACAACCATGAAACGGCTTGTATGAAATAAATTTAAATATGGTACAAATGGGAAAAACATTGATAACAATTTGGCATATTTTATATATAAACTATTTTGCAAAAGAAAGGGGATAATTGTGGAAGCTGACTCTAAACGTTTTATCGCTTTAACATTTGATGATGGACCATCACCCTATACACTGGAGATTCTTCAAATCCTTAAAACACTTCAAGTAAAAGCAACTTTTTTTATCCTAGGTGAAAGTCTAGACAAATATCCTGGAATTCTTCAAGCGATAGTGAAGGATGGGCATACGGTGGCAAACCATACAATGAACCATCCAGACATTACTAAAATATCAAGGAATGTTTTGCTAGAAGAAATTGAAATTCTTAATCTGGAGCTCAAGAAAACTGCCAATCAAGATGTAAAGTTCTTTCGACCGCCGTATGGAGCGATTAATGAGGAGATTTACCGGACTATACATGAACTTGGACTAATACCAGTATTATGGGATATTGATACAAATGATTGGGATTTATCTCAGGAAGACCAAATTGAAGAACGTGTGATGGAAGGTATCAGAGCCGGGAAAGAAAATAAAATTGTTCTCATGCATGATGGAGGAGGGCCTAGGGAAAGGACAGTGCAAGCATTGCCTAGGATAATTGAAAATTTGCGAGAAAAAGGCTATGAGTTTTTAACAATGCAAGAGTACTTTTATAAAATTTATAACAGAAAAACATAAGTGTTTAGAAGAACAAACTCCTCCATTAATTTAGAGGAGTTTGTTTAATATGCGTTTCTAACAAATATTTATTTTCTATGATTAAACTGTTGGTAGGATTGAATTTGTGAGCGATTACAATATGCTGGTATGCTTTCTTGCTATTCCCCAGCATAGAGTGGCAAACGCATAACTGTAAATGAGGAATCCATGTAGAACAGCCATGGTAAATAATGCCGCCTTCATCTACTTCGGGAAGAATTGTCGCATATTGAAACCAATGAAGTGCTGTTTTGGGATCATCCTTTTGCAGGAAAAGAAATCCGAGACGACAACAGTCTTCAGAAAGGGGAAATCCACATTGAAATGTTTTTAATGCATACTCAACAGCATGGTCTATGTTAGACATTTGGGTATGGCATTCAGATATTTTGCGATAAGCAGTTCTTTCATCCTCCAGCCAATGATCTTCAGTCTGAATAAAATCCATATAGACAGGAATCGCTTCTTCATAAAAGCCATTATCATATAGTTCATTTCCATAATAGAACAGGTCGCGCGGCGTAAATGAAATTCCTTGATTTAGAAGGTTCTTGTAAATGAGCAAGTTCCTATTATGATTAAGGTGAATTCTTTTATGGCTAATGGTTATATCACTATGATAGATTTCTCCGCTCACATCTAGATATTCATGCACTGCTCCGTGCCATTTATATTGTTTGGAGCGTTTCACAAGCCTAAATTGCCTCAGGCTTGCTAAAACATTGCCTGCCTCATCAAAAGCGGCTTGGTATTTCATTGTGATTGCATCCACGGTTGATGGAAGTGTTTCTTTCAAACGGGATAACTTTTCTGTATCATCAAAGATGTCATCTGCATCCATAGTCAATATATATTCCTTGCTCGCATGTTCAAAGGCGAAATTTCTGGCAGCTGAAAAGTCATCAATCCATTGAAAATGGTAAATATTATTCGTATATGTCCGGGCAATTTCAATGGTGCGGTCTGTCGAGCCTGTATCTACAATAATGATTTCATCTACCATATCTTTTAAGGAATCTAAACATCTGCCGAGTGTGTTTTCCTCATTTTTGACAATCATGCATAAGCTAATTGAAATCATACGTTCCTCCATATAAATATATCTGCATCCCGTTATAGGATGCAGACAATCATGTTGTTTAGTCTTCAGGATTAATATACTGGTTGTACAAATCTTCAATCCATGTTTGATAATCTTGATCATTTGTCATAGGATTCTGATTCTGTGAAACTGTCATTCCGGCAACTCCGGTCATCCCAGTCATCCCAGTCATCCCAGTCATCCCAGTCATCCCAGTCATCCCAGTCATCCCGGTCATTCCAGTCATTCCAGTTAATCCGGTAACTCCCTTAAGACCTTTTAACTTGTGCGGAAGATGGTGTTTTTTATGGGGACCTTTATGATGCTTTGGAGGTTTTGGGGGTTTAGGTGGCATATTCATCAACTCCAATTTATAAGTTACTATAAAATATTACTTTAAGGAGAAAATTGTTCTAGGACAAACACTACAAAAATGAACTTTTTTCTTTTGCTTTTTGAGAATCTGTACATAAAAGCTGTATTAGAGTCTTGAAGAATTCCAAATCGGGAAGTAACTCCTTAAATCAGCAATTGTCTTCTTCATTTGTTGTTTTTTTATTATCAGATGGAACAGCAGCATTTTTACTTCTTCCTTTGAGACTTGCCAATCGGAAGGAATATCTTTACCAAATGCAGCGGCAATCTCCTCGTCTTTTATAGAATAAAGCTTATTTAATGCCAATCCGAAAGGGTCGGCGTTATCGATGAAGGGTACAAATTCTTCATAAGTAGACCCCCAGATGACATGATTGTTCCATGTATAATAGTTGAGACTTTCAATACTCCACTCAGGACCATAAAAGGCGTCAGCGTGATCAATAAATGCCAATTGGTATGGATTATTGCCGGTTAGCAATATGTTTTGTCGTTCTTCCCTTCGATCGTAATTCGATATCCAATTGTCGAACATAATAATTTCAGGGAGTGTGAAAGTATTATTACAATGGTAGAGCTTATCAGATGAATACATGCTTGCATTTTTAATAAGTAAACTTCCAAAATGAGGTCCTTCTTCAATAGCCATTCTTTTTAATAATTTTGGATCTTTAAGTTTCTTTTTTGAGAAGATAATTATTTTACCTGTCGCTATTGGGAGACCTAGAAGCTCGCCTAATCGATACGATACTAATTCATTGAATAACGATCTCTTTCCGTTTGGGTTTGACATCAATTTTACAATATACACATTTCCGTCACTGCACAGGAATAACTTTGCAGCCATTTCTCCTTCCTCAACATCTTTTATATATTCAACTGCATATACAGACATTTGCTTCCTCCTTTACAGCTATCGTGTATAGATCCTTATATTTTATTTGCTTATTTATAGTTGGTGAGGCGCAAAGCCCTAAGAAAAGAAAAACAAAATTTGTATAATAAACACTTTATTAAAAGATAAAAAAGGTTTTTATTGTTAATGTGAGAATATTAAAGGGATTACTGTTTAACGTGATAAGCTGAACAAAGTTTTATAACAGAAAGAGGTGTTCGAATGAAGATGTTAGTAGTATATACATATCCAAATCATAAAAGCTTGAATTATGCGTTCTTCCAACAAGTGCTGAAGGGGAGTAAAGAAAATAAAAACATTAAAGAAATCCAAGTTCTTGATTTATATGAAGAAGGCTTTAATCCCTTATTAGTGTTCAATGAACAAAAACGCAGGCGAGACATGCATATTGATCCGTTCTTAGAAAAATATAGGCAGCAAATGAAATGGGCTGATAAGTTGGTTTTTGTTTATCCGATTTGGTGGGGCAGACCGCCTGCCATGCTTTTAGGATATATTGACCAAATGTTTGCTTCTAATTTTGCTTATAAAGATAAAAAAGGGCTATTTCCGGAGGGGCTTTTAAAAGGAAAATCTGTTGTTTGTGTTTCTACCATGAAAGGACCTACTCATTATCCGCTCCTTTGGTTGAATAATGCTCATAAGATTCTAATGAAAAAGGCATTATTTAATTTTGTCGGAATAAAAAGAGTTAAATTCTTTGAACTTGGAAATATGGAGAGCAAAAAGGGAAAACAAAGCAAAAAGCTGCAAAAGGTTTATGACTATTTTAAAAGGATAGACAGGTAGATTTAAAGCATCCCCAAGAATTAATCAGCGGAAGTTCTTTTTTCATTTAGCGAAGGAAAGTAATATCAATTATTTTTGTGATATAATTACTTCTTGGATGGAACCTAAGTAGAGTAAGATAATAGATTATTATTGAAACTCTTAAATAGTATACCTATTAACATACATAGAGACTTAGATGTAAATTAGTAAACTAGCAAAAAGTTTGTTATAGTTGATGGTATAGACAAGTAGAAAGAAGGAACTCGTGTGGGCTACAAAAGAAAGCAATATTTTGGTTTAGGATTGACCGTTTTATTTATGGTCCTCTTAATGGGAATCATACTTATTATGATGCAGTCCATTAGAGACAATATGCTAGAGATTGTGCAGGACCGCTATCATAAAGTAAATGAAGCAACAGAAATCAGACAGCAGATCTATTTAGAAGACCGCAATATGTTGAATTTGATCAGCAGCAGCGAGGAAAATAATACGAAATTTGTTGAATCGTCAGCAGAACAAATTTCGCTTCTAAATACAAGAATAACAGAACTTGAATCTATCTTAAATACGAACAAATCAAAGGTTCTTCTCAGAGAAATCAGTAATTTATATGAGAATTTTTCTCAAATGGAAAGCAGAATGATCACTTTGTACAATGATAATCGCACAAAGCAAGAGCTTCAAGCGGTTTATGATGAAGGGATTTCTAACCGGAGGGATTTGTTAAGTAAAATAGATGAGTTTAAAAACTATCAAGAATCCTTGATGGGTGATGCCCTCGATGAGGCAAACGCAACATATAAACAGCTTGTTATTGCCCTTATTTCGGTTGTTTCTGTCGCACTTATCCTGATTGTCACTGTCATGCTGTGGGTTATTAGGAGCACAACTAGAAATATTAATTCCATCGTTCATGTCATTAAGGATGTTGATTTTACTAATTTAGTGTCTGTGCCGCGCATTGAACTGGAAACGAAGGATGAAATTGGGGATATCGCGAGAGCATTTAATACAATGGCGGCATCCCTTGAAAATTACACGGTAAAAGAAAAGCAATTTGTTGCAGAAATATCTGAGCAAAACTGGGTGCAATCCAATTCTGCGGAAATTATCAAGCTTTACAGCCGCCATGTTTCTGTAACCTCACTTGCTGAACAGTTCCTTAAAAAAATTGTTACAGCAATAGATGCAAACCTTGGAGCGTTTTATGTACAGGATGATACAGGTAAAGAGCCTGTTTTCAAAAAAGTCGCTGCTTATGCAGATTCAGATGCAGGAAGACAAACATTTACTGCTGGTGAAGGTATTATCGGGCAAACGGTGCGTGACAAGAAAATAGTTGTTCTTCCTAATATTCCTGAAGATTTCCGATTTATTTCAACTGGATTAGGTGAGGTTAGACCGAAATCTGTGCTGATTGCACCAATCTTGGTGAAGGATGAGGTTGTCGCTGTTCTGGAAATAGCAAGCGTTAAGGAATTTACCGCTTCAGATCAAAAACTGGTTGAAAATGTTCTCGAAACCTTAGGTATTGGAATTATGAATATACTAGGAAGAATGGAAGTAGAGCGGTTATTGCTTGAATCACAAGCACAAACAGAAGAGCTTCAAACCCAATCGGAGGAACTGCAGGCCCAATCGGAAGAGCTGCAAACACAGACAGAAGAACTGCGGATGATTAATGAGCAGCTCGAGGAAAGAACGAATGATGCAGAACTGAAAACAGAGGAACTGCAGACTGTGAAAGAAGAACTGGAGGAGCAGGCAAAGCAGCTTAAACTTAGCTCGAAATACAAGTCCGAGTTTCTTGCAAATATGTCCCATGAGCTTCGAACGCCGCTTAACAGTATTTTGCTGCTTTCAGAAATGCTGGCAGATGACCTTGACAGCGAATTATCTTCTGAGCAGAAGGAATTTGCAAAAGTCATCAATTCGTCTGGAAATGATCTATTAAATCTTATTAATGATATTCTCGATCTTTCTAAAGTGGAAGCAGGAAAGCTTGAAATAAGCTTTGAAGAAGTGTACTTAAGTGAATTTGTTGACAGATTGAAACGAAACTTTACGCAAATAGCGAAAAGCAAAAGCTTAGATTTTGAGATTGATTTCCATGAGGATGTTCCGCCAATCATCTATACAGATGAACAAAGATTGCAGCAGGTTATGAAAAATCTGTTATCAAATGCATTTAAGTTTACAAAAGAGGGCAGTGTTAAGATTTCTGTCAATAAAGCAGAAATGAATGAAGTGAAGCAGCTTCCGCTCTCCAATTATGCGGATATATGGGTGAAGATGTCTGTAACAGATACTGGTATTGGTATCCCAGCAGATAAACATGCGATGATATTTGAAGCATTCCAGCAGGTTGATGGAGCAACAATGAGGAAATACGGAGGAACAGGTCTCGGTTTATCCATTTCGAAGGAATTCTCCCAACTCCTTGGAGGCACGTGCTTAGTAGAAAGCAAGGAAGGAGAAGGAAGTACATTCACGATTTTCATTCCGAACTTGCCGGGAGGAATCCCTCTAATTGGCATAGACAGCATAGCGGAAGATCAAGCAGCATCTGCAATTGGTTCTGACGAGGCCGAGCCTGAGAATGCAGCAGCAGTAAATGAAGAGAGTAATACAGAACACTCACCATCTACTGTACTGCAAGGGAAAACAGTCATTGTAGCAGATGATGACCATCGTAATATCTTTGCATTAAAAAATGCTTTAAATAAAGAAGGCATGAATGTTATTACCGCAGAAAATGGCGCTGAATGTCTTGAAAAGATGGATGAATTAGAGCATTTTGATATTGTGTTAATGGATATTATGATGCCTGTCATGGACGGCTATGAAACAATTAGAAAAATTAGAGGTATGGAGCAAAACAATGACATTCCAATCATTGCATTAACAGCGAAAGCAATGAAAGGTGACCGCGATAAATGTATAGAAGCAGGGGCATCTGATTATATCAGCAAACCTCTGAAACTGGATCAATTATTATCTGCCATGAGAGTATGGTTGTCATAATGCTGTATATTCTTCTAAGTAGAAAAGACAAGGAAATGAATTAGTATGGAAAAAGAAGAAATTGAATTAGATTTACTTTTGACAGCTGTATACAAATTGACTGGGTATGACTTCAGACAATATATGCGTTCGTCCTTAATGCGGAGGGTCCAAAATCGGTTAAACAGAGAAAAGCTGCTAACCATTACTGGACTAACAGAGAGAATTATTCATGACGAAGATGTTCTCTATAAGCTGCTCCGTGACTTTTCTATTAATGTTACTGAGATGTTTAGAGACCCCTCCTTCTTTAAGGCTTTCCGAGAAGAGGCAGTTCCCTTATTAAGGAAGCTCCCTGAAATCAGGATCTGGCATGCAGGTTGTTCTACTGGTGAAGAAGCCTATTCTATGGCAATTATGCTAGAGGAGGAAGGATTGGCACATAAGGCCAAGATATACGCTACTGATATGAATGACGTTGTGTTGGAAAAAGCTGCAGCAGGGGTAATCCCCCTGCAAAAAATGCAGGCTTATACGAAAAACTATCTTGCCGCTGGCGGCAATAGTTCCTTCTCCGAATACTATACAGCAGACAGCAGCGGAGCTATTTTAAAGCCGTCAATCCTGAAAAATATCGTGTTTGCACAGCATAATCTAGTAACAGACAGGTCATTTAATGAATTTCATGTAATTATTTGCCGCAATGTCCTGATTTATTTTAATCTGGAATTACAGCAGCAAGTATATGAATTATTCAATGAAAGTTTAAGCCCGGGAGGCTTCCTTGGCTTAGGAAGCAAAGAGACAATTCGCAGTGATTCTGCCTACTTTGAAAATTTTAATACACAAGAGAAAATATTCCGTAAAAAAAGCAGTGCTTCCTATTAGGAAGCACTGCTTTTTTATATAGATCGCCTTCAATCTGCTTGTATTAAGACTACACACATATCGTCTGTAGCACCTTTCTGGTGGTCTTTAGATGTAATTAAGTCAATCGGTTCCGATGTCTTCGCATCAGCAAGCCGGCAGGAAGCAGCCTTCTTTATCAAGTCGATACCCGTTTCTCCATATTTATCAATCGCTTCATGGACACCATCTGTACAAAGAATAAGCTGAACAGAATTCGAGTAGTGAATGATATTCTTCTTTGTTCTGATATCATCAAAGAAGCCGACAGCTGTCGTATTGCTTTTCAATTCTACTGTTGTTGTACCGTCAATTAGGGCATAACCGTCCAAATGTCCAGCATTTATGTATTCTATCGTTCGTTCATTTGTATCTAGTACTAAGTATATCGCTGTAAAATAATATGGTATTTTTTGATTTGAATTTAGTGTGCTCATTCGGCGGTTTAAATCTTGTATCACATTCTCAGGATCAGGATTTTTTTGAATTGTGTCACGCAATACAGAGGAAATAAACATGCATACAAGCGAAGCGGAAATTCCGTGGCCCATCATATCAAGCTGAATGGCGGCATAACGATGATCGCTAATCTCATACCAAAAGTACATATCTCCCGCCAATTGAAATGCAGGCAGATAGGATGCCTTAATAAGCAAGTTTTCTTTATGTATAGGTGGGCTGAGCACGCTTGTTTGTACTTGTGTTGACAGCTCCAATTCATTTCTGATTTTCTCTTCTTGTTTCTTATGCCAGTCTTTTTCATATTTCAACCTGATTGCAACGCGAAGTCTTGCGAGCAGCTCTGTTTTGTTAATCGGCTTCATTAAATAATCTGTGCCACCGGCATCTAATGCTTCAACCACTTTGCATGAGTCCTCTAGCGCTGTGACAAAAATGACTGGAATATCTTTCAGATGCTCTACTTGCTGGAGCTGTTTACAAGCTTCTATTCCATCAATTTCCGGCATCATAATGTCCATTAAGATAGCATCAACCTGACTCTCTATTACAAATGGTTTATCTGAATATAAATAGTTAAACATATCCTGTGCAGAAGTAAACGACAGATAATCTGTATACCCAGCACGCTGCAACAGCTTTTCTATGACGAATAAATTAGCTTCATTATCATCAACAATCAGTATTCCCAAGAATTATCCCCTCACTTACTATCAACTTTCTATATACAACATTTTTTAATACCCTGTTTAATATAATTATAAACATAAATATTAAATTTTTAATAGTTGCTGAGGTGTCCGTATACCAAATAATGTTATAATGGCTATAGGAATTGAGGGAGATAGCAAATGCAGCAACGAACGTTTTATATTGCATCAAGCTTTAAAAATAAGAATGAAGTACGAAATATCAGTAAACTGCTTATTGATAAAGGATATATCCATACATATGATTGGACATTAAATAACAGAGCAACATCCTTACAAGCTTTAGAGAAAATCGGACAAGAAGAGTTAGCAGCTGTGAAAAATAGTGATTTTATAATTGTTATACTTCCGGCTGGAAAAGGGAGTCATATTGAATTAGGTATAGCAATTGGTTTGGGGAAAAAGATATTCCTCTATTCCCCTAATAAGGAAGTGAATAATTTAGAAGCGACAAGCACCTTTTATCATTTACCGGAAGTTAACAAATGTTATGGGGAAGTCGAGGATTTAATAGAGACGGTTATTGCGCTAACTATCTAAATTTGTGGCTTATTTTTTGGAGTAGTGGGTATGTAATGGATAAGCAATTAATGTGTAACAATGAATAATAGCTTACCAATACATTCACCAATTTTTTCTGAAAGACTAAATAAGGAAAAGCTCATAGCGATGACAATGGAGAGCAGTCCAAACTTTATTATAGCTTTCGGTACTTGAAGATAATCTGAAATACGATTGATCATGATCGAGCTCCTTTATTAAATAATAGCTAAATGATAACAATATATATATTAAATGTAAATAAAAGGTTATTGCGTTGCATTCTTATAATATTACTGGGAAAGAGGTAATTTCAATGACAACTGTAATTGAAAATGAGTGGTTAAAGGTAGAAATTGCAAGCAGCGGTGCTGAAATTCGTAAAGTGCAGCATAAAAAGAATGAACTGGATTATATGTGGACAGGGGATAAAGCATATTGGGGACGAGTTTCTCCCGTATTATTTCCGATTGTGGGCCGCTTAAAGGAGGACAAATATGAACTAAATGGAAAATCATACCCGATGTCACAGCATGGCTTTTTGCGTGATGCCGATTTTGATATAGAGAAGAAAACAGACAATGCTGTTTCCTTTGTTGTTAAGTCGGACGGGAGTTTTCTTGATGTTTATCCTTATGAATTTACAGCGTATATTCACTATTCTTTGCTGGAGGATTCTCTTTCTGTCCGCTGGGAAATAGTCAATGACAATAAGGATGAGATGTTTTTCTCCATCGGTGCACATCCTGCCTTTAGAGTTCCGCTGTTAGATGATGAATCTGCCGAGGATTATGTCCTCCAGTTTACAACAGCTGAAAACAAAGATGTTATGGAATATGAGCTGAAGGATTCGCTTATTCATGAAAAAGGGATTGCTAATGATATTGATTCTATTCAGGTGAAGGATTCCCTTTTTGAAAATGATGCATTAATCTACAGTCATATTGATGCGATAAAACTAGTGTCAGATAAATCAAATCATGGGGTCGAAGTTACATTTAAAGATTTTCCTTTTGTAGGGATTTGGTCGAACTACTCTAAACCAGAAGGAACAATGGCTCCATTTGTATGTATTGAACCATGGTACGGGATTGCTGATCTATATAACACAACAGGAAAGTTAAATGAAAAATTCGGAATGAATAAGCTTGAAGCAGGGGAAACCTTCCAAGCAGGGTATGAAATAAAGTTTGTTTAATAAAAAGGTAAGGGAACTGTTTAAAATAAGGTTCCCTTACCTTTTTTTAATACAGTTCTCGCAAATAAGGGTTCCTTCATTTTTTAAATATGCCTTTATTTCGGTCATTCCTTTACGCATAGGATAGCGCATTTTTACATACACAATGTCATTCTCCCTAATTTCCTTCCTGCATACGGAACATTCAGATTTGCTATTGAACATACTAAACACCTCCACTTTATTTACGAATAAAACAATAGATAGTTCCTATTGCAAGTAAAAAATCTCTTTACATTAGAAACAGTTAGGTTTATGATTAAGCTAAATTTTACATAACCATTTAACTACTAGGGGTGCCCGCATGGAGGGCTGAGAGAAAAAAGCAATTTTTTTAACCCTTCGGACCTGATCTGGATGATGCCAGCGTAGGAAAGTAGTCAGTGAGATTCTTTATTTACTGCTATTTAAAGCCAGGTCTTAAAAGTAAAATGTACCCTATAGAGTAGACACTTAAAAAAAGTCTACCTATAGGGTATTTTTTTGTATAATTATGTAACACAACTAGAGAAACATGGAGACGGAGAAAATAATGAGTAAAAAGATTTTC